>NZ_JBVJIN010000037.1:0-61183 GCF_055586285.1 Actinokineospora sp. NPDC051303 | reverse complement strand
AGCCCCGCCAAAGATCGTTTCTGTGGAAGGACACGACCCTACCGGCGGGGCTGTTGCCCTGCTCAAGGGCATGATCGACTTCTGAATAACCCTCCCCATCGAGCACTGGGCAGGGTTCGTGCGGCTTCGTGGGGGCGGGTTCGCTACTCATTCCGCACCGTCGAGCGCTGGGCGGGCGTAGGTTCGGCCTGGCTGCCGAGCCACCACTGTCAAGCTGCCCCGCTACCCGCCCAGCTGTCCGGCCGTCTGCCAAGCGGCCTCGCCGCCTGCCAAGCCGCCCGGCTGCCCCGCTACCTGCCGAGCTGTCCGGCCGTCTGCCAAGCCGCCTCGCCGCCTGCCAAGCTGTCCGGCCGGGTGCCAAGCCGCCATCCAGGTGCCCGTCCTACCAGGGCATCCACCACCTTTAGCGCACTCAACCCTGTGGACCGGTTGGGTTCCTGAGTTGACTTGCCTGTGCCGTGGTCGCTTCGATCTGGTGGCGGCTGAGGAGGCGACAGGGGGGCGGGAGGATGGGTGGGCGGTCGTTGGGGCGGGGGTTCGGGTGGTTGTGGACCTCGTATGCGTTGAGTGTGTTCGGGACTCGGCTGGCTTTTGACGCGTTCGCGTTGATTGCGATTCTTGTTCTGGATGTGGGGGCTGGTGCGGTGTCGGCGCTGGCGGCTGTGGGGCTCGCGGTGGGGGCGGTTGTCGCGGTGCCGGTTGGGCCGTGGGTGGAGTTCCGCCGGAAAAGGGCGGTGATGATCGCTATGGACCTGGTTCGGTTTGTGGCGGTGGTCAGTGTTCCGGTGGCGTTTGGGCTGGGGTGGCTGGGGTTTGGGCAGTTGCTGGTTGTCTCGGTGGTGGTCGCGGTGGCTGACATCGTGTTCATGGCGGCCAGTGGGGCGTGTTTGAAGGGGCTGGTGGCGCCCGAGGATCTGTTGGTTGCTAATGGGCGGCTTGAGTCGACTAACTGGACCGCCACGGCGTTGGGGCCGCCGCTTGGTGGGGTGGCGGTCGGGTTGTTCGGGCCGATGACCGTGGTGGTCGTCAACGCGGTGAGCTATGTGCTGTCGGCCGTGGGGATTCGGGCGATCGGGGGTGGGGAGGCGCGGCCGGAGCGTGGTGCGGGGGCGCGGCTGCGGGTGGGGGATCTGGTGGTGGGGTGGCGGCATATTCTGGGGCATTCGACGTTGCGGATGTTGTTTTGCAATACCGTTCTGGTTAATGGGTTGATCATGGCTTCGGCGCCGCTGATGGCGGTTCTCATGCTTGGTCAACTGGGGTTCGCGCCGTGGCAGTACGGGGTGGCGTTCGGGGTGCCCTGCGTGGGGGGACTTGTCGGCGCGTGGCTGGCTGGGAGGCTGGTGGCGCGCTTCGGGCGGCGTCAGGTGATGGTTGGGGCCGGGGCGTTGCGGGCGTGTTGGCCGCTGGGGTTGGCCTTTGTCGGGTCGGGGATCGGGGGACTGGTGCTCGTCATCGCGGTGCAGTTCTGCTTGGTCGTGTGCATCGGGGTGTTCAACCCGGTGTTCGCCACCTACCGGCTTGAACAGATCCCGGACGACCGAATCGTTCGCACGTTGTCCGCGTGGTCGATCACGGGCAAGGTCGCCACCGCCGGGTTGACGGCCCTGTGGGGTGTGCTGGCGATGGTCACCAGCGTTCGGGTGGCGGTCGCGGTCGCGGGGGTGCTCCTGTTGGCCACGCCGTTGCTGCTTCCGCGCGCGCGGCGCGAGTCGCTCAGTGGCGCCGGGTTGTCGTGAACCGCAGGTGGAACGGGTCGAGGGTGGCGGGCAGGGGGGTGAGGCGCTGACGCGAGACGACCGTGAAATCCGTGTCGGCGACCATGGTGGCCACGGTTGTGGCGATCACGTGCAGCACCAGGTTGCGCCCCGGGCAGGTCGCGGGGCCCGCGCTGAACGGCAGGAGAGTCGGGGTGCTCGCGGCTCGGCCGTCCAGCCAGGCGTCGGGGGTGAAGGTGTTGGCGTAGCTCAGGGTCTGCTCGTCGCGGTGGAAGTAGGGGGTCAGCACCACGAACGTCGTCCCGCGCGGCAGGGGAGTGGCCGACCAGTCGGTGTCGACGGTCGAGTCCCGCAGGATGGCGGGCGTCGTGGGCCACAGGCGCAGGGTCTCCAGCACCGCCGCCCTGGTCACCCGCAGCGGCTGGGGCTCGCCCGGCTCGCCGTGGGCGTGCTCGTCGCGGACCCGGCGCAGCACGTCGGGGTGGGTGGCGAGCAGGGCCACCGTCCTGGCCGCGGTCATGCCCGCCGCGTCGAAGGCGAACAGCCAGTGCGCGACCTGGCTCAGCGGGTCCGTCCTCGGCCCGCAGACCGAGGCCACCAGGCCCGCGAGACTGCCCGGCTCGGTGCGGTCGAGGTGGGCGCGCAGCCGCCGCTGGAACCGGACGCGGACCCGCGTGCGGGCGGGCCGCAGATAGGACCAGTTGCCGTCCGAGCGCAGGGCGTGCAGCAGCGACATCAGCTCGTCGTCGTCGCGGGCCCCGTCGCCGAGCACGATCCGGCGCACCATCCGCCACCAGGTGTCCGCGAACTCCGGCCAGGCTAGCTCGGCGCGGTCGGCGAGCAGCCGCGCGCACTCCTGCCGGATCACCGCGTTCATCGGGTACGCCAGCCGGTGCAACTCGTGCGGGGTGTCCAACACCCGTTCGGTGAACCAGCGCCGGTCCACCCGGTCCTCGCCCTCGGAGATCAGCACCCCGTGCGGCTGGAAGTGGCCGAGCGCGCCTTCCTTCTCCCGGTTCGCGGGGCTGAACGTGGCAGGCGTGTCCCGCAGGATCCGTTCCACGTCGTGCGCGTCGAGCGGGATGGCCACGGTGCGCCGGGGCAGGCGCAGGACCAGCAGCGCCGGGCCGTAGCGCTCGCGCAGGCGCCGCAGCTCGGTCACGAGCCACTGGTCGGCGCCCAGCCGCGCGAGCAGCCCCACCGTGCGCGGTCTCCGCACGATCAGTCCTTTCGCGACCAACGGGAGCCCCACCCGGCCCACGAGCCGCAGAGTGTCCGCGCGGGATATCTCGACCACCTTCCGAGCCGCCGCAAGCCGCGTCATCGTCAGCGCACTCCTTTCAGGACGGTCTCCCCGGAACAACCCGGTCGAGTTACCCAAGATTGCCGTCGGCCAACCGTTGCGTCGCTCGATCGTGTGGTCACCGATCTTTCGCCGAGATCACCCGTCTGGAGGTGTCCGATAGCGATTCTCGGGTAGTCCCAGATCATCAGGAGGTGGCGGAAATGCTCGACTTCGACCCCGTCGCGTTTGGCATCCTCCGCGCGGCGGCCCAGGGCCGCAGCGCGACGGGTGTGCCCGCGGTGACCGCCCGCTGGCTGCGGAGCCTGTCGGCCCACGGCTACATCCGGTCCCGGCGCGACGGCACGGCGATGGAAGTGACCGTTCCCGGCATGCAGCTGCTGTGGTTGTGGTCGCACGACCCGCACGCCCATCCCCCCGCCGACAAGCCGACAACGGGGCTGCCGAAATAGGGAGCGCCAGGGCGGGCGGGTGCGGCAGGATCACGGGTCTCGTCGTGGGCAGGAGGACCCGTGAACGACCTCGGCCCTCGGCTGACCGCCCGCCTGCGGGCCCGCTTGGGCACACCTGACTGGCCGCTGTACCGCGCCGGGGAACGGCCTCGGGACGCGGATGGCGCCCGCACCGAGGTCGCGCGGCTGCTGCTCGCCGCGGGCGCGGCGCCCCAGCCGCCGGGGGTGGCGGCGTGGCTGGCGACTGCGGGCAGTGACGTGTGGCTCGCGCTCGACACCCACACTCGCCACGGTTGGTGGCGCACGACCTGGTGGCACGAGCGGGCGGTGAACGGTCTGCTGGCGGGCGACCTCGACCAGGTGAACCTTGTGCTCGCCGCCGGTCACTCGGACGGGCACGTCCGGGAAGCGGCCGTGATCAGGCTTGCCGCCGTGCCGCACGAGATCGCGCTCCCCGCCCTCGCCCTGCGCGCCGCCGACCGGGTGCTCCAGGTCCGCGACCGCGCGCGCCAGGAGTGCCTGCGGCGGCTGCGGGACGACCCGGCCGCCGCGCTCCGCGCTGCTGCCCCGGTGGCCTTCGCCCTGGCGAACCGCGACCGGGGCGCGTGGCTCGACCGCGAGCTGCGGGACCTGCTCCGCGACGGGCCGCCCGACGTGCTCACGGCTGCGGTCGCCTCGCCGGACGGGCGCACCCGCCGCGTCGCGCACCTGCTCGGCGTCAACAGGCTCGACCTCGCCCAGCTCATGCGCACCGCCAAGACGGACCCCGACTTGCCGACGCGCGTGCTCTGCGCCGACGCGGCGCTGCGGATCGCGCGGGCCACCGGCGACACCGCCGTCCCCCGCCGCTTGCTCACCGGGGGCGCGGCCAACGTCCGGGCCGGGGCCGTGAGCGCCCTCGCGGACGCGGGCGACCTCGCTCCCGCTGTCGCCGCGCTCCCCGACCGCAGCGGCGTCGTCCGCATGACCGCCCAAGCGGCCCTGCGCCGCGCGGGCGTCGACCCGGCGCCGCACTACCGCGCGCTCATCGGCAGGCGGCCCGTCAGCCCCGGCGCCATCGCGGGCTACGGCGAGACCGGCGGCGACCCCGACCTGCTGCTGCCGCTGCTGGCGCACCCGCTGCCGCGCGGCCGCGCCGAGGCGGTGCGCGCCCTCCGCGCCCGCGGCGTCACGGCGGCGGCGACGCTGTGGCCGCTGCTCACCGACCCGTCACCGCCGGTGACCCGTCAGGTGGTCGCGTCCCTGACCGGGCAGCCGCTGGACCAGACCGCGCTGCGGCGGCTCATGGGCCACACCGCGCCACATGTCCGCACGGCCGCGTACCACCTGCTCCGCGCGGGCGGCGCCTGGACTCGCCTGATTGCCACCCTGCGCCTGCTGAGCGACCCGGACCCGTCCCTGCGCGCCCGCGCGCACGCCGACCTCCGCGCCTGGCTGGACCGCGAGATCGCCACGGCCTACTCCCGTCCGACGGAGGCCCAGGTGGCGGAGCTGTCGGTCCTGGTGACGGCCGTGGCGCCGGTGGTCGCCCCGGAGCGGCTGCGGGTCCTGCTCTTCCACTGCGGACTGCCGGTGGATTCCTGATCGGCGTGGTCACCCATGGTGACGGTGTGAGCCAGGTCGCGGGTTATCGGGTGAATCGCGCGCGACATGCCCTAGCTTCTTGGTCATGTCGAAACCCGGGGACCGTGTGGTCGTGTGGGCGGTCGTCGCCGCCGTGGCGGGAGTGGTGCTGCTCGGGCTCGCCGGGGCGCCGCAGTCGGTGGACTTCCTGTTGTGGACCGGGATCGACTCGCCGCGGGCGGTGGGGGCGCAGCTCGCGGTCGCGGTGAGCGGGGCGGTCGCGACCGCGGTCGCCGTCGTGCTGGCGCGGTGGTGGCGGTGGGCGCTGGTCGCCGGGGCGGTCGGGGTCGCGGTGGCGCTCGCCGTCGACGCGCCGCCCAGCGGCGGGCTGTCGGTGCGGCTGCGGGGCGCGACGCCGTCCGGGGAGCTGGCCATGTCGGCGGGGTGGGCGTGCGTGCTCGCCGCCGCCGCGGGGGTGTTGCTCGTCGGGGTCCTCGGCGCGGTGCAGCGGCTGATGTCCGAGCGGCCCCGCTACGCGGTGCTGGCCGGGGTCGCGGCCTGCGCGGGCTACTTCGGCGTGTCGGTCACCGGCGTCCTGCGCGGGGTGGACCCGGCCGTGCCCGCGGTCGGGATGGCGTTGGTGACGGTGGGCGCGGCGCTGCGCGCGGGCGGGGGCGCGACCTGGGGCAGGACCCGGCCGGTCGCCGCGGTGATCGTGCTGCTCACGGCCGTGCCGACCGCGGTGGTCGCGTTGCGCGGCGCGGAAATCCTCGGCACCCAGGTCGGCGGCGTGGTCGGAGTCCTGCTCGCCGCGGCGGCGATCGCGGGCGGCGGGCGCGACTGGGCGTTCGTCGGCGCGCTCGGCGCCGTCCTCGCCGCCCCGGTGCCGATGCTGGTGCTGCTGCACTCCACAGCCACCGGCGAGGTCTGGTACGCGTGGCCGATCGCGCTCGCGGGCGTCCTGGCAGGCGCGGTCGCCGCCACCCGGGTGGCCTGGGCGGCGCCGCCGGTCGTCGCCGTCGCCGCGCTGCCAGTCGCCGCGATGGCCTCCCAGATCGGCGGCAAGGACTTCGGCGTGCCGCTGGCCTGGATCTTCCTCGGCCTGGCCACCGCGGCCGTCGCCGCGGTCGGCGCGGTGTCGGCCACCGCGTTCCCGGACCTGCCCTCACTCGGCGCGCTGGCCACCACCGCCGCTGTCGGCGTCTCCCACGCGCTCGGCTTCGTCCGATCCGGCCCGGACGGCGCGCTGGACCTGGACAAGATCATCGGCCCAGCCGGTCAGGGCGTCTCGGCCGTGCTGCTGCTGGCGGGCGCGGCGCTGCTGGTGCTTTCCACGGTGCGGCAACGGGAACCGGTCAAGGTCTGAACCAGTCTCACTCCTGTTATTGGTCTGACAGGGGGAGATGTCATGTCCGGTCGGAAGCGCGTGCTGCTCGGTGTGCTGGCGGTGATCGTCCTCGCCGCGGTGAGCGTCGTGGTGGTCGTCCGTTGGCCCGAGGACAAGTCCGCGGGGGCCCGGGACACCCGGCCGTGGACCGTGCCCGCCGTGCCGCCGCTGGTCACCGCGGCCCTGCCCGCCGTCGACACGGCCAAGCGCAGGCCGCCCATCCCCGGCCTGCCCGACTGGTCCAAGGCGGGCTACCGGCAGGGCGCGGGCCTGCCCACCGACGCCGATGTCGACCCCCGGTGCCGAGTCGCCCCCGCCGTCACCCCGAACGACAACCAGGATGACACGGACGGCCTGCAAGCGGCGATCGACAAGGTGAAGCGGGAGTGCTCGCCGTCCGCGTCCTACGACCGGCTGTCCCTGATCACCCTGCCCGCGGGCGTCCTCGACGTGACCCGCCAACTCCGGGTCGACGCGGACTACCTGGTCATCCGCGGCGCGGGCGCGGACCCCGCGACCGGCACCCGGTTCGTCTTCCGCCCCGACGAGAACACCCGCTACGACGGACTCACCAAGGACGGCAGCGCCTGGGACCCCGACGAGATGGGCTACGAGAGCGGCAATGGCGGCTGGCTGTGGCCGGGCCGGGGCCTGTTCCGGATCCAGTCCGCCGCGGTGCACGAGGATTACCGGGAGGACTACGAGTCCGCCCCCGCCAACCGCAAGGACCTGTTCGAGGGCAGCGTGAACGCGCACTGGAAGGCAGGCGCGAAACTACGCGCCAAGGACGGCGACCCAGGGTTCTCCGCGCGGTCGGGAGACACCGTCGTCCACCTGGCGGGCAAGGTGGAGTGGGACCATTTCGCTGGCGGCGGCTACGTCAACATCCGGGCCGCGGACTCGGTCGGCTTCTAACGGGCGCAGGAGGCGCAGTCCGGCAAGCCCCGGAACACGCATACGCGCCAACAGATTTTCGCCATCGCCGCCGTCGACCAGGCCGCCCGCACCATCACCATCGACAAGCCCTTGGAGTTCGACCTGCCGGTAAGCTCTACTTCGGACGGTTCCGCCGAGATCGATAACAAGACCTATGATTCCAAGGCTTCCCCGTTGGTCGACCCGGCCGTCGGTGTCGGCTTGGAGGGCTTCCACATCACCCAGGTCGTCCCCGACCGCGACCCCGCCGCCACCACCCACGACTACGGCAACGTGTCCCCGGAAGACGCGCTGAACGGCATAGTCGTCAAATGGGCCGTCGACTGCTGGGTGCGCGGCGTCGCCACCTACCTGACCGGCTCCCACCCGATTGTCACCGAGGAAGCCAAGAACCTGGAGATCGTCGGCACGAACCTCAATGGCGCGTGGAACAAAGGCAAGGGCGGCAACGGCTACTTCCGCGGCTCCCGGGTCTGGGACTCCCTCTACGCGGGCAACATCACCCGAAACCTCCGTCACTTCACCTTCCAGTGGTCCGCATCCAACAACGTCGTGACCGCCAACGACTTCGACAGCGACCTCAACCTCCACGGCGGCTGGGAACGCCGCAACCTCTTCGAGCAGAACACCGTCCGCGTTCCTTTCGAGCACCGCCCCGGCAACTGCCGAACCAACTGCGGCGGCGAGGCCGGAGCGGAGACCGACGAGTCAACCTGGTACCCGATTTGGTGGGGAGCAGGCGCCAAAGCGGTCAAGTGGTCCGGCGCGACCGGCCCCCAGAACGTCTTCTTCAACAACACCCTAACCAAACAACTCACCAAGGGCGGCGACCACACCCCCTTCTACCCCGACCCCCACCGCATCTACCAATTCGGCTGGAACGGCACCGGCTACCAACACCTCGCCACCCCTGAAGGCCCCATCCCCGACTGGGCGGGCCGCGAACAACTCGACTACACCGCCAACGGAATCGACTCCTCCCGTGTGGACACTGCTCGCTCCCTGTTCTTCGCGACCTGAGCGCACGTTCGCGGCGACTTCGCTGCCATGCCAATGGTCCACCGCTACGAGTTTCGGGTGAGCCAGTGCTCGCGGTGTTCGGCGAGTAGTCGGAAGGCCGCGGTGCGGTCGGCTGGGGCGACGGGTTCGTCGGCCCACTCCGTCAAAGTGGCGGTCATTCCGGTGACGAACTCCCGGCCCACGTCGGTCAGGCCGCCGCTGGCGAGCAGGGTTCGGCAGCCCAGGAGGGAACCGGCTCGCCAGCGGGCGAACTCGCGGCCCGCTTGGCTGTGGGGTTCCACGGCTCGGTGTGCTCGCCAGAACGCGGTCACGCCAAGGTAGGCGTAGGTGCCGTGGAGCAGGCCGGTGATCGGGCGCGGGTCGGCGCGCCATGGGGCGTAGTAGCGGGCCGTGTGGGCAGGGTCGACCAGCGGGAACAAATCCATGAGGGCCACCAGTTTGGTGTGCTGGACCTCGTGGGCCAGGGTCACCGCGACGGTGGTGTCGTCGGGGCCGAGGGACAGGAACAGGCAGCCGAACGCGTCCGACATGGTCACGCTGCTGACCCCGTCCGCCGCTGGCTCCAAGGGGGCGAGCACGGTGACGCCGGTGGACAGCTCGTCGGCGACCTCTGGGTGGTGGGCGCGCAGCAGGGCCCAGGCGCGGGCGATTCGGTCCTGCCACTCGGGAATGTCCACCGAGCGGGCCAAGTGGAGGTCGCCCGCGGGCGGGGTGGGCCAGCGGCGGTGGATCGTGAAGGTGACTTCGCCGGGAAGGGTGATTTCCGGGTCCGGCGTCCAGGCGAGCGTCGATGTGGTTACCGGGCCGGAAATCGGAGTGCGGAGGACGCCGAGCGACGGGAGCACGGGCTGGGAACACGGCGGCAGCTCCACGACCGCGTCGACTTCGCCGCGAATAGCCGCCGCCGCCGCGATATAAGCCAGGTCTTCCGGGCGGGCTTGAACATTTCGACGGAGGGCTAACACAGTTCGAGTCGCCCACGCCCCCACTGAAGGGGAGTCCAGCACGCGGTCGGCGGCTTCGGGGGAGTGGCGGCGGACTTCGGCTAAGAGGTTCCAGGCAGACCTGGTTAAGACGTTGTGGCTGGCTAAGAGGCGGATCAGTTGCAGCGTGCGGCTTCGGCGGGCCGCCACCAGGGTCCGCATGATCGGTTTGCCGCCGCCGCCTCGGGCCAGGGTGGCGAGGTCCGCCGTGCTGAGCCGGTGGCGGGAGCCGGGTGAGTCGCACGGCGTCATCGGAGGGCGGCCAGGTCGGTGGTAAGCCGGGTGCGGACATGGTGGATAAGACCCAGTAGGTCAGGGCAGTAGACCGACGGGTTGGTAAATCCGTTGTCCGCGCGATAACGGTGCGCGGGTAGACCGCCGCCGCAGATGGCTAGTTCGGGGCAGGCGGCGCAAACCCGCGACCGTTCTGGTTCCGGCCGAAGGGCCGCGTCGAACGGGTCACGGGAAACGTGCAGTCCGGTGATGGCGGCGCCGTCGTACGCGGACGCGAGAGTGTCGGATAGCTCTATAGAGCCGTCGGTTTGCACTACCACGTGTTGAGCGGGCGCCGCGCCAATGCTTTCCACTCCCGAACGGCCGTTGAGAAGCAGGTTCAGCAGTTCGTCGAACAGCCGCACCGAGGTGCGCTTGACCGGCGCGGCGTACCAGTGGTCGAACACCGCGCCCAACCAGTCCGCGTACGGGGTCTCCGCCGAGCCCGGCGTCCGGCGGGGCGGCGGGGCGGTCCAGTTCCCGTGCGGCAGGAGGAGATCGATCGCGGGCGGCTCGTGGTCCAGCAGCGCCGCGTACGTCGCCAGCGGGTCGTGGGACAGGTCGACCACGCACAGCAGGCCAGCGTAGATCGGGCGGAACTCAGGCGCGGCCAGCAAGCTCAGCCCGCGTGCCGTCGCGCCGTGGCTGCCCGCCCCGTCGTGGCCGCGGCGGCGGTGGTCGTGGGTTCGCGCGTCACCGTCGACGCTCACACCTACCCGCACGCCTAGATCGGCGAAGAGGTGGAGGAAATCCTCGTCTAAGAGCGTGCCGTTGGTCTGGACCGTTACGCGAACCTGCGCGGGCACCCGCTCGCGCAGCGTCCGAACGGTCCACGCCAGGTGCGTTCGGCCCGCCAGCAGCGGTTCGCCGCCGTGCAGGGCGACGTCGACTTTTCCCAGGCTGTGCGACCGGACGTGTTCGGCGATCCGGTCGGCGGTGTTTTCCACCGTCGCCCGGGACATCGCGTGCGGCTGGGCGCGCCAACCCTGGTCGGCCATTTTGTAGACGTAGCAGTAATCGCAGGCGAGATTGCAGCGGCTGTGCGCCTTGAGCACGAACTGGCGAAACGGCCGCAGGCCCTGGTCGGTCATCTGCCCTCTCCTCGGCTTCGCGCGTGGTCCCCCGAGGTAATGAAACACATCCGAACCCACCGCATGGGTGGTCCGATCGGTGTATCCGTCACTAATGTTGATGTTCCGGACTACTATGTGCGAGGGGGGTTCAGCGAAACCAGGAAGGGGAAGCGGCGCATGGACGACGACGGGGGGCACGGCGCCGAGCACCGGGTCCACGAGTCCGATCTGCTGGACGTGACCGGCCTCGACCTCGATCGCCTGGCCGCCCTGCCCGACACCGTCCTGGCCGCGTCGCTGCGCCGGATACTGACCGAGCACGACGCGGTCCCCGACCGGTACGCGGCTTTCCAGAACGCGATCTGAGGCGGCGCCCATGACCGACGCCGGATTGGGGACACGATGAGCAACCCGGGGCAAGCGACCAACCCGGGGCCCGCGCCGCGCCAAGCCGGGATCGCCGCCTTCCTCGCCGCGACGACCGGGGCGGCCCGCTCGGGCGTGGTGGCGACCCTCGCCTGGCAGCTCGCCACGGCGGGCCGCGCGGTGCTGGTCGTGGACTGGGCCGAGGAGTCGCGCGCGGTCCTCGACCACCTGCGCCCGTTCCGCGTCGGCGCGCGGGAGTGCCCGCCCGAGGTCGCCGCCGCTCTGCGCGCCGTCCACCGCGCGCGCGGCGGCGGGCAGGCGACCGGCGTGACGCGCGTGGAGTTCCCCGAGGCCGAGGGGTTCGTGGAGCTGTTCGACGTCCCGGTGGGCGCCGGGGCCGACCGGCTCACCGTCGAGCACGACCCGATCGCCGACCTGCGCGGAACGCTCGCCACGCTCGGCTACGACGACGTGCTGGTCAACGTCCCGCAGGGCGCGGGAGCCGGGGTGGTCGCCCTCGCCGCCACCCTGAGCGACATCGCGGTGGTGTGCTTCCCGCCTGGCCTGCGCGAGATCGCCGACGCCGCTGAGCTCGCCGCGGCGGTCCAGGGCAAGACCCCCGTGCATATCGACCTGATCCCGGTGGTCACCCGGTTCGACTCGGCCAGCGAGAGCAGGCGCCGCGAGGTGTGGTCCGGGATTCGCCTCGCGTTCCGGCAGTTCCTCGGCCGAGGGCACGCCGTGGCCGACGCCCTGGTCGAGGTCCCCTACCGCTCGTGGGAAATCCACCGCCCGATGCTTCCCGCCCTCGCGGAAGACCCCGCCGACGGCGACCTGTGGGACCGCTACACCCGCCTCACCAAGGCCGTGACCGGCGCGAACGGGCCAGCCCCCGTCCCGCCGTCCGCCGCGCTGCGCGACCGCTACCGCCGCGCGTTCGGCCTGCCGGTGTCGAGCAGGCCACCCCGCCTGATCGTGGCTCACCGCGCCGAGGACCGCCCGTGGGGCGATTGGGTGCGCGCCCGGCTCGAAGACGTGGGCGCGCAGACCCGGGACCTGCGCTCCGCGGGCGATTGGCTCGGCGCCGACCCGGCCGACGGCCTGCTCGTCCTCGTCCGCGGCGACGACCAGGACGACCCGCCCGGGGTCGACGCCGCGCTCGCCGCGCGGATTCCGCGGCACATCCGGGAGATCATCCCGGCCACCACGGCCCGCGCCGAGGCGCGCGACCTGCGCAGGCGGCTGCTGCGGCACTTCGCCCTCATCGACCGCGACGACGGCGCCGGAAACGGGATCACCCCCGTCCCCGGCACCACCATGCACGGCGTGGTGAACCTGCCGCCGCGCTCCGGGCCGTTCCTCGGCCGCGGCGATGACCTCGACCGGCTGCGCGACACGTTCCGCGCGGGCGACGGTCGGGTCGTCACGGTCCTCACCGGCGCGGACGGCATCGGCAAGAGCGCGGCGGCGCTGGAATACGCGCACCGCTTCGGCTACGACTACAGCCTGGTCTGGTGGGTGCCCGCGCACGACCGGGCCGCCGCCCAGGCCAGCCTGGACGACCTGTCCGTCCGGTTCCCCGGGGAGCGGTCCGACACCGGCGGCAGCCGCCGCGCCCTCGACGTGTTGGGCCGCGAAGGCCCGCCTGGCCGGTTCCTGCTCGTCTACGACGACGCCCTCGACCTCGCCGCCGTCGCCGACCTGCTGCCCGACGGCGACACCGGGCACATCCTGATCACCACGCGCGATCCGGAGGCCGAGGGCCTGCGGCTCGGCGGCATGGCCGAGGACGAGGCCGTCGACCTGCTGCGCGCCCGCCTGCCCGGCCTCACCTGGGACCGCGGCCGGGAGATCGCCGGGTTGCTCGGGCACGTCCCGCTGGCCCTCGACCTCGCCGCCTGCCTGCTCGCCGAGCGGGCCGAGTCGTCCCGGCTGGCCCACGAGGCCACCGTCGACTCCGCGCGGCTCGCCGCCGACCAGGTCATGGCCGCGTGGAACGCGACGCAGGACGGGCCCATTGTCGAGCGGATGCTGTCGATCACCATGGCCGCGCTGCGCGAGACCGCGCCGGGCAGGCTCGCGGCGCTGCTCGCGCAGGCGTGCGCGTTCCTCTCGCCCAAGGGCGTGAGCCTGGGTCTGCTGCGGTCCCGCCCGTTCCTGGACCGGCTGCTCGACGCGGTGCCCTCAGCCGAGGCAGAGCCGGTGCGCCAGGACGCCGCCGAGATCGACCGGGCGCTGTGGCTCGGCGAGCGCCACGGCCTCTTCCGGGTCGATTGGGGTCACAACCACCAGCTTCGGATGAACCGCAGGACCCAGGAGGTGCTGCGGGGCGCCATGTCCGACGACGAGCGCGCCGCCCGGCAGGCCGCCACCCTCGCGGGCCTGGCTGGCTACGCGCCGACCGAGGTCGAGATGTCCGCGCCCGGCGCGGCCGAGCGCTACGACGAACTCGCCGCGCACGTGGCGACGTCCGGCGCGCTGGAAAGCGCCGACCCGCAGGTCCGCCGCTGGCTGGTCAACCAGACCCACCGCGCGGCCGCGACCCGCCGCCCGGACGTCCAGCGGGCCGCGCTCGCCACCGGCGTCGCGCTGCTCGCCGACTGGGCCGACCGGTTCGGCGCCGACGACTGGCTGCGGGTCCGGCTCGCGGGCAAGGTCGCCGACCTGCACCGCGAGCTGGGCGACCCGCGCGCCGCGCTGCGGCTCACCCGGGAAGCGCTTACCAGCCAACTGGAAACCCGCGAGGCCGGGCACCCGCAGGTGCTCATCGCAGCCCGCGGCCGCGGCGCCGACCTGCGCGGACTCGGCGTGTTCACCGAGGCGCGCACCGAGGACGAGTTCACCTACCTCGGTTTCGTCCGCGCGCTGGGCGCCGACCACCCGCAGACCCTGATGGCGGCCAACAACCTCGCCCTGTCGCTGTTCCTCGCGGGCGAGCCGAACAGCGCGCTCGAACGCGAACGCGACACCTTCGCCCGCCGCCTCCGCCTGTTCGGCCCGACCGACCCGCAGACGGTGTGGTCCCAGGCGAAGGTCGGCTTCTACCTCAGCGAACTCGGCGACCACAGCGGCGCGACCATGCTGCACGGCGCGCTGCAGGTACTGCAGCAGCGCGGGCCCCGCCCCGACCACACCGAGCTGACCACCCAGTGGCGCTACGGGGTGGCCCTGCGGCGCATCGGGCCCGAGCGGCACCGGGTCGCCCGCGACCGCCTCGCCACCACCCTGCGCGACATGCGCGCCGAACTCGGGCCGTACCACCCGGAGACGCTGGCCTGCGGGCTCAGCCACGCCGCCGCGCTGCGGCTGTCGGGCTCCGACACCGGGTACGCGGTGAAGCTGGCCCGCGGCGCGCTGCACGGGTTCACCGCGGAGGTCGCGCTGCCGTCCACGCACCCGTTCCTCGCGCTGTGCGGGCTGGGCCTCGGCTTGGCGCTGCTCGCCACCGGCGACACCGCGGGCGCGCTGACCGAGACCGCCACCGCCGCGACCCTGCTCCGCGAGCGCCTCGGCGGCCTGCACCCGTGGACGCTGGCCGCCGAACTCGACCACGGGCTCGTGCTGGCCCGCGCGGGCGATCTCGGCCAGGCCGTGAAGACCACCGAGGCCGCGCACGCGGACGCGCTGGAGTTCCTCGGCAAGGACCACCCGTACACCGTGGCGGGCGAGCACAACCTGCGGCTGGCCCGCGAGGGCGTCGACCACGGGTGGAAGGAGATCGATGTCGACGTTCCCCGGACCTGAACTCGACGCGGTCCACGAGGACTCCGCAGACTACCTCGGCCCCGAGTTCGAGCCGACCCGGGTCGCCTGCCGCGACGCCATGGCCCTGGGCGGGCTCGCCTACCTCGCCGTCTTCCACGACGGGGTCTTCGGGTTCGCCCTGGACACCCTGGGCGAGCCCGTGGCAGCCCCGGACGGCGTGCCGGACGGCAGCCGCCGCGACGAGTTCCGCAGGCTCGGCCGCCAGTTCAGCCTCACCGCCGACCGGCTCGACCGCGACCTGCAGGCCGCCGTCACCGGCAGGCTCATCCGCACGGTGCTGCACGCGGAGGAAGGCGCGCTGCTCTGCGAGGCCGTCGTGCCCGCCCGCTACGTCATCGGCGTCGTCCCGATCGAATCGGACCCCGTGGCCGGGCCCGACCGCCGGGTCGAGCGGGCTGACCGGGTGGTGTCCGCGCTGGTCACCCGGCTGCGGCGGGAGCAGGGCCTGCCCTCGCTGAACCCGGGCGGCTTCGACACCCCCGGCGACCTCAGCCCGGCGCCGCCCGCCGCCACGGAGCCGTACCTGCTGGTCGAGGACGACACCGAGGAGACGACCAGGGTCGCCCGACTGTGCGCGGCGGCGGTGAACCCGGCGGATTTGCACCACGTGTCGTACTGGGACCAAGACGTGCCCCTGGTCTCCACCGACCACTTCGACGCCCCGGACCTCGCCCGCTTCTTCACCGAGGTGAACCCCCAGTTCCGCCGCCGCTTCTACGAGCGCTTCGGCCGGTCCGTCGGCTCGCTCATGAACGCCCTCAACCGCACCACCAACGCCGCCATCGGCGGCAAACTCCTGCGCGTCGTCCTCGACGTCGAGATGGGCGCGGTCTACTACTACCGTCTCGGGTTCCGCCGCTACCTGCTCGGCGTCACCCTCGACCAGACCAGCGTCACCGTGGCGGATAACCGCCTGGCGGCGCTGGCGGCCGAGATCGGCTGACCCCGATGGCGGTCGATTACCCCGATCGGGGCTTGAGCGTGATCATCGGCGGCCCTATGGTCGAACGAGATCCCCCGAGTCGGGCGAGGGCATGATGGCGAGTTACCGCGTCGGCGCAATCACCCTGAACCCTGCCCGCGGGGGCCCGAAGTGAGCGCCACTCGCCGCACCGTGAGCCTGCTGCTCGCGGTCACCGTCGGCTGGTTGGTCGCCAAACTCGTCGGCATAGACGACGCGGCGTCCTCGACGGTGTACGTGTTCGCCATCAACGCGCTCCTGGGTTTCGGCCTCTACGCGAGCACTCGCGGCATCGAGCTGTCCGAGTTCCGCAGGCACTGGGGCACGGTCCTGATCGCGGTGACCCTGGGCGTGCTGGCCAAGGTCGCCCTGATCTTCGGCTTCCTCTACCTGTTCTACCGCCGCCCCGAACACCTCTTACTCGCCGTCGCCGTGGCGCAGATAGACCCACTGTCCGTCGCCGCCATGCGCGCCCGCTCCCGCCTGTCCGAGTCGGCGAAAACCCTGCTCGCCGCCTGGGCGTCGTTTGACGACCCGATCACCGTGCTGCTCACCACCTACCTGACCGTCCTGGTCCTGGGCACCGGCGACACCGCCCTCCTGGGCGCGGGCCTGGGCTCGTTCGCCCTGAACCTCGCGCTGAACCTGGCCCTGGCAGCCACGGCCTTCCTCCTGTGGCGGCTGTCCACCCGACTCCGCCCCGTCGCCACGCCAACCCGCTTCCGCCGCGCCGCCACCCGAACCGGAGTCGTGGCGGTGGTCCTGGCGGTCGGCGTGGTGGCCGTGCAATTCTCCCTGCTACTGGCCCTGGCCTTGATCGGCCTGTTCTACCGCCCCGGCCTAAACCGCGACCTAGATCGAGCCGCCCAGCTAGCCATGTACGCAGGCACTTTCGCGATCGGCCTAGTCCTAGTGAACGGCATCGACCTCACCACCGGCGCAATGCTCGGCGTCGCCGCCTTCCTAGCCCAAGCAGTGGTCGCCACCCTCTTGACCACCCGCCCCCGCTGGCGCGGCGACCGCACCCGCCTGGCCCTAGGCCAACAAAACGGCCTCACCGCGATCATCCTCGCCCTCCTCCTGGAACCCCAACTCCCCGGCGCGGCGGCGGTCATCGCCCCGGCCATCGTCGTGGTGAACCTCCTCCACGCCATAACCAACACCCTCTACGACACCCGCCACCCAATACCCACGGACCGGGATTCCAACCGCCCACCCGAAGCCCCCACCACCACAGACGAGCCACTATCCGGCCGCCAAGAAGCAGCGCTCCGCTGGTTCCCCATCCCCCACCGCGCCTGACTCCCAGCCTTCCGCCGAGGACCAGCAGGCAGGTACCCCCTCCTGTCAACTCCCTCTGCGAGCCCGACCCGTTCAAGATCGCGAGTTATCCACAGGCAAGATCGTTCTCGCCCCGATTGTCGGCCTGGCCCGATAGACTGGAGCGGGGTCAGCCCCCAGGGTGGGTGGGGCTTTGTTGTGGGGGCGGTGGGGCGGCGAAAAGGCCGTTCGAGGTCGTTTTCAGCCGGTGCCGCACTGCTTTTCCGGACTTGGTGCTGTGCGCCGCAAACGCCCGCCAAGCTCTCGATTGGGCTGGAACAGCACACCCCCACCCGCCGACCAACCAAAGCTCGCCCTGCCAGGTATCAGTGAGCGCGAGACGGCGAACCCGCCCTCCTACCACCCGAACCACGACCTACCCACCCGAACCACGACCTGCCACCGCGTTCCTGCCAACCGCACCCAGAGTTGCCAGGCTTTCGATGGGACCGGAGTACAGCGAACCCGAGTACCTGCCAACCGGCACCCAAAGCTGCCAGGCTCTCAATGGGAGCGGAGTACGGCGAACCTGAGCACCTGCCAACCGGCACCCAAAGCTGCCAGGCTCTCAATGGGAGCGAAGTACAGCGAACCCGAGCACCTACCAGCAGAAACCCAACGCTGCCAGGTGCTCGATGGGGTGGAGTGGTTTCTTCGGGGGAGAAGGAAGATCGCTAAGCTGGCTCCGCACGTGTGAGGCCGTAGGCATCCCACCCGTCTTTCACACGGCGATCTTCCTTCGTAGGGGCCCCGAAGAAACCACTCCGCCCCATCGAGCAGACAGCAACAGCAAGCAGCAACAGCAGCAGCCAGTCAGCGAAGACCACCGCGAAGCACAGCGGTCTTCACCCGAGGCCCCAGATCCTCCAACGCCTCCTGAACCCGATTCAGCCGAGCATGCGCCGTAGCCACATCAGGCGCCCCCAGCAACGGCCCCGCGGTCGCCAGCGGTGTGAGCCGAAACAGCGGAAGAAACTCCGTGATGCTGTCGTAGGTGTCGCACAGCTCATCCAGGTGGTCCTGCGCGGATGGCTCTGCCCGCCACCGGTTCTGGTACCAGGTGGCAAGCGCGTCCCGGAAGCTGCGCACCGTCCGCTGAGCCAGCACAGCGACACCGGTGGCCAGGAAATAGTCCGGAATCCGTGCGACCCGACCGGTGACCGCCCGAGCCTGTTGTGGTCCGGCGTGGAAGCCGTTGTCGAACATGGAGTCGATATGGGTCAGTTGGGTCAAGGCTTCATCAGCGTCACGGAAAAGCCGGTCGACGTCGGCTGGGAGGGCCGTTGCCGGGTGTGGGATGGATTCGGTGGAGGTGACCATGGCGGATTCCACTGTGTCCGCGAGTCGTTGGACGACGCCGATCAGCCCTGCTTGGTCGGCGGCCAGTTGGGCGAGGCGTCGTTCTAGGGCGCCGGTTGTCACCGGGTTGCCTGGGATGGGGAGGCGCTGCCGGGTGGTGGCCAGTTCCGCGCGGACGTCTTCGACAAAAGTGCCTGGCACGTAGCGCAGGGGGGCGCGGTCGAGAGGTTCGCGTAGCCGCACGGACGCGGTGTCGGTGAGCACGCCCGCGACGACGACCAAGACGTCCGCGCGGCTATCCGCTTCGTGCACCGACAAGAGTCGTCGGATCACCTGGTCGACGTCGGCGGCGGTGAGCAGTGAGCGGGTGATCAGCACAGCGCAGCCGCTGTCCCGGTCGGGGAAGGTGATCCAGTAGTCGGCTGTCGTGCCGCCTTCGCCGAGGACGTGGTCGCGCTGGTACTCCCAGTCGCCGCCCGCGAGCGCCTGCCGCATCTGCCGGTCGACGTCGGCTGGGCCGGGGCCGCCGAACAGTTCGGTGGCGGCGCGCTGGACGGTCTCGTCGTCCACGGCGAGATTCCGGGCGCCCGCGGCGATGGCTTTGTCCTCGGTCATCCGGAAGATGAGCTTGCACAGCCGGATCACCGCGCGGGCGTTGCCCCGGGTGACGTCCCGAATGGATCGCACGGTGTCCCAGCCGAACGGTTGGACGCGCGTGCTCTTGCTCTGTCCTTGGACGAGCGCGACGAACTCGGCGATCTCTTCCGCCGACAGTCCGGTCAGCTCGACCGGGTGCGGGATGCGGGCGTGCACGGCGGGCGACAGCACGTCGCGGAAGTCCGGCAGCCCCACCAGGATCAGGCAGGCGCCTGCCTTGCTCGCGGTGTCCAACAGCGACTGGAAGGCGGTCATCGTCTCCGCCTCCGGCTTGCGGCGGACGGAGAAGATTTTCTCCAGCTCATCGATGGCGAGCACGAACCGCCGTCGCTTGCCGCCGAAAAGGAGGGCGAACACGCCCAGCGCTTCCAGTGCGGCGACATCGTTGTCGATGCGGTAAGTGATGCCGCGGTCCGCGAGCACCTGATCGGGCACCCCGCCAACGAGCCAATTCCACACCGAGTCATCGAAACCGGTGCGCAACAGCAATGTCAGCGCCACGCTGAAGTCGCGTTTCTGGGTGACCGCCAGCAGGGTCCGCTGCACCTCGCGCAGCAGCGTGCTCTCCATCAGCCCCAGGCGTTCCACAATGGTCTGCGGCGCGGTGGCCGCGTCGACCGACAGCGTGTCGCCCGCCAGGCCGGTGCGCTGCAGCGCCTCGCCCACGGTGTCGGCGTAGTAGTGGTTGACCTGGGCGCGCAGGCCCTCGGCGGTGACCTTCTCGATGAACTGCCGGAACAGCCCGAGGAACGAGTTCGCGTTGAGGTCGATGTACATCGCGCGGGTCGGGTCGCCGAGTTCGCGCTGCACGTGGCTGATCAGGCTGACCGCCAGGTGCGTTTTGCCCATGCCGTAGTCGCCGACGATCGTCATGACCGTGCCGCCGGGATCCGGGCGTTCGGGGTCGGTCTCGACGTTCAGGTAGTCCGACACGTAGCTCAGCGCCTGGTTCATCGCGTCGGTCTTGACCGTGACGTCCAGCAGGTTCGTCGCGGAGCCGACGGTGGCGAACCTGGCCACGGCCATGGGCGCGAACGGGTTCCTGCTCCCGCTCTCGATGTCGTTGCCGCCGGTCATGGCCGCGTCCTCGATCCGACTACAGCGATCTCGTTCAGGTACCGGCGAACATCGTCCACGGTCACCAGTCCGGTCTGGTCATAGTTTAGCCCCTCATCAAGCAGCATCTCGTACGTTCCGTGGAGATGCTGCTGAACCATCCCGATCGAGGAGAAGGTCTCCATCAGATCGGTGACGGCAGGCTCCACTTTCGGGTAGACGCCCAGGTCGCCATGCCGCTGCAACCGGTCGGTGATGTACTTCGCCACGTCGCCTACCCCCAGTTTCCCGATTCGCACGATCACCGGCGGCGTCGTCGCGGCCAGTCTTGTCTTGATGTTGCCGAGCTGTTCGTCTTCCAGCCAGGACGACTCGGTGACGAACAAGACCCGGCCACTGCGCAATGTCTCGGCGTAACGCACGACCTCGTTGGTGAGTTCCAGCACCGACGGCAGCAAGATGATCAGGACGAGGCCGTTCTTGAGGTTGTCCCGCAACACCGGAAAGATGCGGCTCGGCACATTCCGGTCCGCCCGCAACGCCTCGGTTCGCTCAGGGCGTAACGCCTCGACGGCGATCAACTGGTCGAAAAGCCGGTCGCACACGGTGATGATCCGGTCGTCGATCGAGAGTTCGCGCCCGGCGGGCAGACACGTCGTGAGGTCGAGCACCACCTCTCGCTCGCTGGGCCGCAGGTGGTCGCGCACCCAAGCGACGCAGCGGTGCGCCATCGCGGTCTTGCCGCTGTGCTCCTGCCCGACCACCAGCACCATGTGCCCTCGGTTGCGCAGGATGTCCAGGTCGCCCATCGCCCGGGTGAACTTCGGGAAGTCCCGGTCGCAGTCGTGGATCGGCAGATAATACGACTCGCGTTCCGGGTGGTTCCACAGCAGCGGGGGCATCGGCGAACTCTCCCACCCCGGCAGCGCGAACGGGTTGATCCGAGGCAGGTCGGCGGTCGTCACGGCATGTCCCACGCGCTGTTCGCCCAGGTAAGCGCGGCAGCGCGCGCCAACCCGTGACGGGTGCGCGGTCGGCTGCCCCGGTGGTCCACCCGAACTCCTGTCGGTCCCGTCCCTGCTCGGCCCTCACCACTGTATCGACGCAAGGTCAACATCTGCGTCGATAAGCCGAAATCCCCACCCGTCCGGACCACCGAGACGACCGGACACAGGCGGATTCCGGTCACGGTGCGTGGTGACGGCTCACGGCCCGGACTCCACCGCCGAATGAGCCCGCTCCATCCGGCGACATCGTGGGCTGACCGCGGGCGGCACGGCGCGAGCGGGTCGGGGGAGGAAACCCGCTCGCGCCGTGGTTCCGCGGCGGCGGAGAAAACTCCGCGACAGGGGCCGGACATTTCCGGGATAGCGAAACTGTGGCGTTCGGAAACTCTCGTGTCAAGGATTCCGGAAACGGGGTTCCGAATTTGTCAGTGCCCGCGCACCGCAATCCGATCCGTCGACCGGAAAGTGCGCAAAAACCGTCAGCGACTCCGCCTGGCCGCGCCGCGGGCCTTCGGCCGTTCTCCGCGCCCGGACCGGCCGCGGGTGTGGCGCGCCCCGCCCGGCACAGCGGGCGGCAGGTGCGCGGGCCGGGCTGGGGCGGGCGTGGCCGAGGGTGTGCCAGTGGGCGTGCCGGTGAGGGTGACGGCGGGGGTGAACCAGTCGAAGCCGCCCGGGCGGGGGCCTTCGATGTCCAGGCGGGGGAGCAGGCGGTCGAGGAAGTCGGGCAGCCACCAGTTGGCCCGCCCGAACAGGGCCATGATCGCCGGGACCAGCGCGACCCGGATGACCACCGCGTCGAGCAGGACCGCGATGGTCAGGCCGAGGCCGGACTCCTTCACCACCCGGTCGCCAGCGGGCACGAACGAGACGAACACCAGACCCATGATCAGCGCGGCGGCGGTGATCGTCCGGCCGGTCGAGGCCAGGCCGTGCACGGTGGCCTCGACGGTGTCGCGGCGTTTGTGCCATTCCTCCTGGATGCGGCCGACCAGGAACACCTCGTAGTCCATGGACAGCCCGAACAGCCCGGCGAACAGGAACACCGGAATGTAGGGCTCGATCGGGCCGGTGCCGTGCAGGCCGGTCGCCGAGGCGAACCAGCCCCACTGGAAGACCGCCGTCAGCACCCCGAACATCGCCGCCGCGGCGAGCAGGTTCATCAGCGCCGCGGTGAGCGGGATGAGCAGGCTGCGGAACACGATCACCAGCAGCACGAACGAGATCGCCACCACCGTGCCCAGGAACAGCGGCAGCCGGTCGGTGATGGCGCGCGCGAAGTCCGACTGCACCGCCGTCGACCCGCCGACGTGCAGGGTGGCTCCGGTGCCCCGGGTCGCGGCCGGGACGACCTCGCCGCGCACCCGGTCCACGAGGCGGTCGGTGGCCGGGTCCTGCGGCGCGGTCTTCGGGTATACCAGCAGCGCGGCCACGGTCCGGCCGTCCTTGGTGGGCGAGAGCAGCGGCGGCGGCGCCAGCGCCACACCGTCCAACTCGGCGAGCTGCCGACGCGCGGTCAGCACGGCTTGGCGCTGGCCGTCGGTGTCGACCCGGCCGACGACGACCAGCGGGCCGGTGAACCCAGGCCCGAAGCCCTCGGCCAGCAGGTCGTACGCCTGCCGCGACGTCGACTCCGGCGGGTGCAGGCCCGCGTCCGGCACGCCCAGCCGCAGCGACAGCACCGGCAGCGACAGCACGCCGATGACCAGCAGCGCCGCCAGCGTGCTCCACAGCGGGCGCCGGGTGACCGCGCGAGCCAGGGTGGCCCACAGCCTGCCTTCCGGCTCGGTCTTGAGGTGCCGCCGGGCGAGATCCGTGCGCAGCCGACGGGACAGCATCCGGATGCCGAACAGCCGCAGCAGGGCGGGCAGCAGGGTCAGCGCGGCCACCATGGTCATCAGCACCGCGACGCTCGCGCTGATCGCGATGCCGTCGAGGAAGTCGATGCCCACGGTGAACATGCCCAGCAGCGACACGCAGACCGTCACCCCGGCGAACAGCACGCTGCGCCCGGAGGTCACCGCGGCGTGCCCCAGCGCCTCTTCCGGCGGCTCGCCCGCCACCAGCCCCTGCCGGTAGCGGGTCACGACGAACAGCGCGTAGTCCACACCGACGCCCAGCCCCAGCAGCGCCACGATCTCCTGGCTCACCGCGGGCACGTCCATGGTGTGCGTGAGCAGCCCGACCACGCCCGCCGCCGTCGCGACCGACACGACCGCGGTCAGAATCGGCACCAGCATGGAGAACAGCGAGCCGAAGGTGAACAGCAGCACGATCGCCGCGGCCAGCAGCCCGAACCCGGCGTCGTTGAGGTCCGGCGGCGGGATCGTCCGCGCCGCCACCGCGCCGTCGACCGCGACCCGCAGTCCCGCGCCCTCGGCCGACCGGGCGGTGTCGACCAAGGCGCGCGCCTGCGCCAGGTCGACCTCGTCCGCGGCGACGCCGTAGGTGACGGTGGCGAACGCGATCCGCCCCTGCGGGGAGACCTGCGCCTGCCCTTCCGGGCTGTACGGGGACACGACGGCCGTCACGTGCGGCAGCCGGGCGAGGTCGGCGAGCATCGGCTCGATCCGCGCCCGGACCCCGGCGTCGGACACCGGCTTGTCCGCGGCGAACACCACGCGCTCCTGCGCGCCGCTCACCCCGCCCGCGGTCTGCCGCAGCAGGTCTTGCGCCTGGGTGCTGTCCGCTGCGGGAAGGGCGAGGACGTCGCGGTAATCGATGCCCGACGCGCGCGAGGTGACCGTGACCCCGGCGAGCAGCACCAGCCAGACCGCGATGATCCACCACGCGTGCCGGTAGCAGAAAAGCGCAAGTGGCCGCACCGACGCGAGCTTAGTTCAGCGGGGGCGGGCGGGAATACGAACGGGCGTGACAAATGACGTCGGTGTGATTGTGGGCGCGGTGATTGTGGCCCGCGCCGCGCGTGCCAAGACGGTGGATCAAGGTCCGGGGGCTGGCCGCTAGGCTGATCATATGTCGACAACGTGGGCGGATCTCGCGCGGTACATCCATGAGGAGTACGAGGTGATCTCCGAGCAGGACGACGAGATCCGCATCCTGTTCGGTTTCGAGCAGCACGACGAGGAAGACGAGCGCACGCAGGTCGTGATCATCGTCCGGGAGGTGCTCGACGCCCGGCACGAGTGGGTGCAGATCGCCTCGCCGGTCGGCCTGGCCGCCGAGGTGGACCTGCGCGCGCTGCTGACCGAGATCGGCCACTCGTCCATCGCCTGCGGGGCGGCGATCATGGGCGAGCACGTCGTGCTGCGGCACTCGCTGCCGATCAAGGACCTCGACATCCACGAGTTCGTGGACCCGCTGTCGCTGCTCGCGGGCACCGCGGACCAGATCGAGGAGATGTTCTTCGGCGGCGACGAGTACTGAGCCTCCCGGACGGGCCCGGCCCGCCCGGTGGGCGCGGCATGTGGCCGGATGTGGCGCAGGTCTCCTACGCTGCGAAGGTGAGGTTATTTCTGGCACTGGCCACCGCGCTGTCCCTGGCCGCGGCGGGTTGCTCGGCAGAGCGGCCCGCCGAACGGCCGCCCGCGGGCGACGGCCGCAGTCCCTCGGCCGTGGTCGCGGCGCTGCGGCCGCTGGACGCGTGCGCGCTGGGCGCGACCGAGGGGCTGACCGCGGTCGGGCTCGGCCCGCACCGCTGCCGCTTCGACGGGCAGGCGGGCCAGGACTACCTCTTCCTGGTCATCGGCGCGTACATGGACGCGGCGCACCGGGCGGCGAGCCCGCCGGAGGAGGTCGTGGTCGACGGCGCGCGCGCCTGGCGGCGCTCGCTCGACACCGGGTGCCAGGTGGCCGTCCCGGTCGGCGCCGACCTGGTGATCCGGGTGAGCAGCCTGCGCGGCTACAAGTCGCCGCGCCCGCAGAGCAGCCGCTGCGCGGACGCGACCGCGGCGGCGGGGCGCGTGGTCGAGCGGCTGGGCACCCCGGCCTCGGTCTCGCCGCGCCCGGCCCGCCGCGACGCTTGCGACCTGCTCGACCGCGCGGCTGGCGACCACGTGCGCGGCCTGGATCTGCGCTTTGACGAGGTGAACTACGGTCTCGACCACTGCCAGGCGCGCCGGACCGTGCCCGGCGGCTGGTCGCAGGAGTACTCGGTGCAGATCCGTTACGGCCGCAGTGATCCGCCGCCCAAGGGCGCGCGCCAGATTTCCGTCGAAGGCCGTTCGGTCGCCGTCGTGGAGACCTCGAAAGACTGCGAGTACGGGTGGGCGGCCGAGCCGTCCCCGGCCGCGCAGCCGGACCTGGGCGAGATCATGGTGCGCCTGCGGGCCCCCGACTGCGGCCGCGCCGCGGAACTGGCGCCGAAGGTGATGAGCTTCTACCTGACCCCGCCGCCGGAAGTCGCCCCGCAGTCCCCGATTCCGCTGCCCCATTCCTGACCCGCCACCGGTATTGGCACAGTGGATGGTCGGAAGATATCGTTTCGATCCGAGGAACCCGCTGTCCGGCCATGACAAAAATGGGCCAAACTGATTTTCCGGCTGTTTTCCCTTGCCGTGACTTCGGCGTGATCGTTACTGTCGGCAGTCCGCGTCCCGGGCCGCGCGATCCCTGTTCCGGGGCGATCTCCGCACTTCTCGACCAAGGAGTCCGCATGCCCGGAATCACCCGCTGGATCGGCGTCTCCGCCGTTGTCGCCGCGACCGCGGCCGTGCTCGCCGTGCCCGCGAGCGCGCATTCCGCCGCGCCGCCGGTTTCTGGCCCGAAGACGGTAGTCAGACCGCTGGCATTGAACTGCCAACACCCGCTTCTGGTGCTTGACGAGGTCGTCGCCGTGATCACCGCGACCTTTCCCGGCCGGGTCGCGGTGGGCGAGCCGATCCGCACCACCGACTTCGGCGTCGCCGTCACCCTGGACCGCTCCGTGGTTACCGGGCTGGCCCTGGTCGGCGCGGCCACCGTCGAGGGCACGGCCGTGGCCGGGGTCGATCTCGACGTCAACGGCACCGAGATCGGCATCGCGCTGCCCGGCCTGGCGTTCCCCGCCACGCCGGTGGCCGTGAACCAGACCGCGGACCTCGCCATCACCGGCCCGGTCCCGGCCTTCACCGTCAAGCGGCGCGGCGTGGTGCGCGTCGGCATCGGGGACGAGGTCACCGTCACCGTGACCCCGCGCCGGTCCGACGGCGACCTGACCGGTCTGGGCGTGTTCGACGTGCCGTGCCGGGTCGCGGCTGGCCAGGACCTCGCGCTGGCGACCATCCCGGTGACCTGAGCGCCCCGGCGCGGGCGGGCGTCCGCCCGCGCCGGTATCTAGGCTTGCCCGCATGGACGACATCCAGATCCACACCCGCATCGGCGAACTCGTCGACGAGGAGCACGCGCTGCGCGAACGGGCGCAGACCGGCGAGGTCGGGCCAGCGGAGGAGCAGGCGCGGCTGCGTGCCATCGAGGTGGCCCTCGACCAGTGCTGGGACCTGCTGCGCCAGCGCCGCGCCCGTCGCTCGGCCGGGCAGGACCCGGACGAGGCGAGCCTGCGGCCAGAAGGCGAGGTCGAGGGCTACCGTCAGTAGTACTGGGCCGTATGTTGTAACGCGGCGGCCGCTTCGCGCGAAAACCAGCATGCGGCCCCGGACCGGGTTTCTGACAAGCCCCCCGATCAGTCTCTGGACGGGGCCGCGCCTCACTTTCCGGCTCAGCGGTTGGCCAGCACCCGGCTGCCGAGCCAGCCCGCGTAGGCCAGCAGGCCGAGCACGCCCAGCTTGCGGGTGCGCGTGCCCGCGACGGCGGCGCCCAGCACGACCTCGGTCGCGCCGTTGCGGTAGACCCACTGGCGGGTGTCCTTCGGGAACGCCTTCGCCGAGACCGGCTCGAAGACCTGGGGCGCGGCGAAGTGCGCCGCGCCGGTTCCCGCGATCAGCAGGCCGACGACACGGGCGGAGCGACGGGCCATGACAGGGGTCCTTTCGTTGTCCGGGTGGCGAGCCTACTCGCCGGAAGGTTCCGCGCGGGCGCGCCTTCGCCGAATCCGCCGCCCGCGCCAGCCGCACCGTCCACAAGCGACTTTGGCGGCGGGGCGGACCCGTCGTCCGGCCGCTCGTAGACTCCCCGCATGGCGAAGTACTTCGACGTGCACCCGGACAATCCGCAGCCCCGGACGATCGGTCAGGCGGTCGCCCTGCTGCGCGACGGCGGGCTGATCGCCTATCCCACCGACACCTGCTACGCGCTGGGCTGCTCGCTGGACAACCGCGAGGGCATCGAGCGCATCCGGCAGATCCGCAAGCTCGACGACCGGCACCACTTCACCATCATGTGCCGAGACTTCGCCCAGCTCGGGCAGTTCGCGCACGTGGGCAACGCGGTGTTCCGGGCGATCAAGGCGGCGACGCCGGGGCCGTACACGTTCGTCCTGACCGCGACCCGCGAGGTGCCCCGCAGGCTCCTGCACCCGAAGAAGAAGACCGTCGGCGTGCGCATCCCCGACCACCCGGTGGTCCAGGCGCTGCTCGCCGAACTCGGCGAGCCGATGCTGTCGAGCACGCTGCGCATGCCCGGCGACGACGAGCCGATGACCGGCGGCTGGGAGATCAAGGAACTGCTCGACCACGCCGTGGACGCCGTCATCGACGCCGGGGAGTGCGGCACGGCGCAGACCACGGTGGTCGACTTCGCCGAGGACGAGGCGGTGGTCCTGCGCCGCGGCGCGGGCGACCCGGCTCGCTTCGAGTAGCGCCTGCTCCAGGCCGTCCGCAGTGGCCGAACGGGTGAGTGCGTTGACCCACAGTGGCGGGGGACCGCTGTCTGTGGTTGACTGATGGTGGTCGTTGGTTTTGTGTTCGTGTTCACGCACGCTCGCGAAAGCATCGCGCGGGCGTTGTGTTTCCTCCAGGCATGGTTCGCTTGCGAGTTCTCCCGCGGGACGGCCCGGATCGCCGCATCGGCGGAGGTCTGCTTTCGTCACTTTTGAGGATTACAGCATGACTCAGGGCACCGTGAAGTGGTTCAACTCCGAAAAGGGCTTCGGATTCATCGCCCCCGACAACGGTGGGGCCGACGTGTTCGTGCACTACTCGGAGATCCAGAGCGGCGGCTTCAAGTCGCTTGAGGAGAACCAGCGCGTGCAGTTCGAGGTCGGCCAGGGCCAGAAGGGCCCCCAGGCGACCGGCGTGACCATCGTCTGATTCCGGTCTTGACGGCGGGCCCCCACTCCACGCGGAGCGGGGGCCCGTTGTTCGTTCTCCAGCCGTTGTTCGTCCTGGGTCGGTGTGGCTACTTGGGGACGACGAGGGTGGTGTTCTGAGTGCGGCCGCGCAGGACGACCGTCTGCGTCGGGCGCCACCGGTCGGCTTCCTCTTCCTCGGCCAGTTCCAGCGTGTGCGCCGAGGCCACCAGCCTGCCGGGCACCGACTTGGCGAGTTCGGTCAGCCGGGCGGCCTCGTTGACCGGGTCGCCGATCACGGTGTACTCGAAGCGGCGCTCGTCGCCGATGTTGCCCGCGACGGCCAGCCCCGCCGCCACGCCGATGCCCGCCTCGCAGTCGGGCACCTCCCTGGGCAGCCGGTCGGCGATGGCCCGCGCGGCGGCCAGGGCGCTGCCCGCGTTGTCCGCCAGCGCGACCGGGGCGCCGAAGATGGCCAGGGCCGCGTCGCCGACGAACTTGTTGACCAGGCCGCCGTGCGCGTCGATCTCGTCCACGACCACGGTGAAGAACCGGTTGAGCAGGTCCACCACCTCGGTCGGCGGGCGGGTGGCGGCCAGGGTGGTCGAGCCGACGATGTCCACGAAGATCACCGCGACCTCGCGCACCTCGCCGCCGAGCTTCTCCACGCCCGCCGCGACGGCCACGTCGGCGACCTCCTGGCCGACGTGCCTGCCGAACAGGTCGCGGATGCGCTCCCGCTCGCGCAGGCCTGCCGCCATCTGGTTGAAGCCTGCCTGGAGCAGGCCGAGTTCGGTGCCGTCGTAGACCTGGACCTCGGTGCTCAGCTCGCCGCGCTGCACCCGGGCCATCCCGTCGCGCACCGAGCGGATCGGCGCCACCATCGCGCGGGCGTTGAACACCATGATCAGCAGTCCGAAGCCGAGCACGACGCCGCTGAGCACCACCACGGTCACCGCGAGCTGGTTGGTCGAGACGTTGCCCCGGATCACGGAGAACAGCGCGACCAGCAGCAGCCCGGCCACCGGCACCCCGGTCCCCAGCGCCCAGAACAGCAGCATCCGCACCTGCACGCCCGCGCCGACGACCCGCGCGGGCGGATCGTGGGCCAGCGCCCGCGCCGACACCGGGCGCAGCGAGAACTCGCTGAGCAGGTACGCGTTGGCGCACACGACGATCCCGGCGAAGCCCGCCGTGAAGGCCACGTTGAAGACCAGGTCCGGCTGGAGGAAGGCCATGCCGATGGTGAACAGGACGGTGGCCAGCCCCCAGAGGAACGCCTGCATCTGGGTCAGCCGCAGCGGCACTCGCAGCGTCTCGCGCCGGTCGGTCTCGGTCGGCTCCTGCTGCCGGATCGCCCACCGCAGCGAGCGCAGCGCCCGGCCGGTGCCCCAGACCCCGCCGACGATCACCGCCATGACCACGTAGGCGGGCACCAGGATGGCCATCACCAGCAGCGTGTCGCGCTCCAGCCCCGGCCCCGGGATGACGAAGGTCGACAGCACGACCACCACCGCGGCGCCGATCAGGTTCGCGAACACCAGCGTCACGGTCAGCAGGCCCTGCACGCGGATACGCAGCGCGAGGCTGTCCTGGTCGGCCGGGCCCAGCAGCCGGGACCCGAACGGCCCGGGGGACGACCCGCTCACCCGGCCACCTCGCTGGTTCGGTGGCCCCGCGCGCCTGCGCGCTGTGTCGATGATTCGCTCACGGGCGGTCCTCGGCGGAGTCGAGGGAGGCTGGGATGGTCATCACCGTTCCTACGAGGGCCATAACCTACTCGAGAGTAGGTTATGTGCGACGGGTGTTGACGTCAATTCTGCTCCCTGCCCCGTCGGCTCTCGCGCCCACCTCGGGAACCGCCGGGCCCGCGAAGCCGGATCAGCCGCCGTTCTCGTCGTCCCAGCGCTCGTTGAGGGGGACGATGAACCACAGGAAGCCGATCACCACGCCGCTGGCGGTCGCGATGGCGAAGGCGCCCCAGCCGCCGACGACGATCTCGGCGAGCAGCAGGACCGACGCGGTCACCGCGAGGGACAGGAAGACCAGGCCGGTGATCGTCGTCCAGGTGGCCAGCCGCATGATCTCCTGGCGCTTGCCCCGGCGGAACAGGATGCGGTGCCAGGCGGCAGGCGCGGTCAGCAGGGCCACCGACACGACCGCGAACAGCACCGCGACCAGGTGCGTGACCCGCTCGAAGGTGTTCGCGTCCCGGGCGTACACCTCGGTGAAGGTGATCGAGAGCAGGAACCCGAACAGGATCTGCACCCCAGCCTGCGCGACCCGCAGCTCCTGGAGCAGCTCGCTGAGGTTGCGGGTCAGCCGCTCGTCGGGCGTCTCGGTCGATCCTGGTTCCGGGGTGGTGGACATCGGCGCTCCTCGCTGGACGGTCTGCCGGGGAGAGTTCCTCCTGATCGACGCGGGGAAACGATCCATTCGGCTCAACTCCCGCGGCCGGGCCGAGCGCGGATATGCGGATATGCTGAAGGCCGCCCGTCCGGGGCGCGAATGGAGGGTTCGATGACCATCGAGGTGACCGACGCCGCCGAGCGCCACCGGTTCGAGGCGACCGTCGACGGGGCGGCCGCGGGGTTCGCGGAGTACATCCGCGGCGCGAACCTGGTCGTCTACCCGCACACCGTGGTCGAGCCCGCCTTCGAGGGCCGAGGCGTCGGCGGCGCGCTCGCCCGCGCCGCGCTGGAGGACGCCAAGGGGCGCGGGTTGCCGGTGCTGGCCACCTGCCCGTTCATCGCGGCGTGGATGCGCAAGCACCCGGAGTACCTCGACCTCGCCTACCAGAACCGCAGCAGCGTCAGCGACTGAGCCGCCGGGCGATCCGGCCGGTGTGGACGGTCCGGTTTCGGCTCAGTGCCTGCGCTGGGCCAGGTCGGTGAGCACCCGGCGCAGGTACACGTCGAGGGGGACCGTGCGGGTGGGGTCGAGTTCGACCTCGACCGGCGGCGGGTAGGGCTCCCAGTCGCTGATGACCGCGCGGACGATGACGCCGCCGGGCCGCAGGCCCGCGCTCTCGCCGCGCGCGACGGGCGTGTAGACCGGCCGCACTGTCGTCTGGCCCATGCTGATCACCACGCCCCGGCCGAGATTCCAGCCGCGGACCTCGCTGGGCGCCGCCACGACCCGGTGCCGCACCCGCGCGCCCTCGGTGGTTTCCCGGTGCTCGCTCCTAGGCAGCTTCTCGACGTGCTCGACGGGGAGCGGGTCGGGCAGCAGGCCGATGGCGAACGCCTCGGCGGGGAAGTCGCGCACCGCGTGGTCAAGGCGGGCGAGCACCTCGGGCGCGACGACGCGACGCCGCTCGGCGTCCCGGGCCAGCCATCGAGGCCAACCGAGGGGATCGAGGAGCGTGTTCGGGTCGATCACGGCGTGATAGTACGGGGGCGGCAAGGGGTCCGTGGTGAGACGTCCGTCGCTATCTCAGGGCGGCGAACCTGGTGACCTGACAAGATTTGTCACCCGCCAAGCGGTCTGTTCACTCGGAACTGTCGCGAGCGGACAGTCTGTCACCGGGCCGTTACCCCGTGGCCAGGCCACGGCCGTCGGAAACCGGGCCAATCTTGCGGTGAGATCGCGGCGGATTCGCTAGTGGCGAAAGGAAGAGTGCGGTCCGCGCTCGGTCAGCACGCGGTCGAGGAAGCGGTCGAGGGCGATTGTGGCGACGGTGTCGCCGACCGGGTCCAGCTCGACCTCGACCGGCGGCGGATACGGCTCCCACCCGGTGATGACCGACTCGACCAGGACCCCCGACTCAGACAGCGCGAGGTGGTCGATGGCGGTGTGCACGGGGCGGACCGTCACCTGCCCCATGGTGATCACCACGCCGCGGCCGAGCAGCCAGCCGCGGATGGGGCCGGGCTCGGAGGCCACCCGGTGGCGGACCTTGCTGCCGTTGGGCGCGCGGCCCGTCCAGGTCCGCTTGTCGATGTGCTGGATGGGCAGTGGGAGGGGCAGCAGCCCCGCGGCGAAGGCCATCGCGGGAAACTCGCGGACGGCTTGCTCCGCCCGTTCCAGGGCGCCGGGTTCGATGACTCGCCGTCGTTCGACGTCGCGGGCCAACCGGCCGCGCCAGCGGGCCGGGTCGATAAGGACGTCGTCGTGAATCACGGTCCGATTCTAACTTCAATAGGTTAACGACTCACTGAGCCGTGATGTCATCCGCTCTGCCATCCGCACTCTACGTCCGACCCGGCGCAGCGGCGCCGCCAGCGGGCGTGAATGGCCGCTTAACGCGAGATCGACCCGCTACCTTGGGGCGTATGGACCACATCGACGCCGCCACGGCGCTGGTCGAGCAGAACACCCTGCTGGCCGATCTCGCCCGCGCCGGAGATCCGGCCACTCCGGTGCCGACCTGTCCCGGGTGGACACTCCGGCAACTGGTCAAACACGTCGGGCGCGGCCATCGGTGGGCGGCGGCGATCGTGCGCGAGCGCGCGCGGGAGCCCATCGACCCGGCTGCCGTTCCCGGCGGCAAATCGCCGCGGGACCAGGACGGGACGACGGCCTGGCTGACCGAGAGCCCGTCGGTGCTTTTCGACGCCGTCGAGGCGACCGGGGCCGACACTCCGGTGTGGACGTTCACTGGCCCCCAGCCCGCCGGATGGTGGATTCGCCGCCGTCTGCACGAGGCGGTGGTGCACCGCGCGGACGCCGCCATCGCCCTCGGCGCGCCGTTCGCGGTGGCCCCGGCCGTGGCGGCGGACGGCGTGTCCGAGTGGCTGTCGCTGCTGTCCGCGCGAGCGGCGGACGAGCCGCTTCTCGCCGCCGGGGTGACCCTGCACCTGCACGCCACCGACGACGGCCTGGGCGCGGCGGGGGAGTGGCTGGTGCGCGCGGGCGACACCGGCGTGGTGTGGGAGCACGGCCACGGCAAGGGCGCCGCCGCCGTCCGCGGCAGCGCGGCCGACCTGCTGCTCGTGCTGCTGCGCCGAATCCCGGCCGATCGCGTCGCCGTGCACGGCGACGCGGGGATTCTCGACACCTGGCTGGCCCGCACCCCATTCTGAGCGTTCCGTTCGCGGTCGGCGCTTTCCCGCTGCGAAAGCGCCGCCCTTTTCTGTCTTCGCCTCATCAGCGCATCGTATAACGTACGGTATGCTGTACGAGAACGTGGGGTGCGAGGGGTTCGGCCCGCGCTCCGCCCGAGTCGGGATTGGGTCCGGTGTGGACGGCCGGTCAGTCCTGGGCCGCGCGGGAGGCGACCAGCACCTCGACGCCGTCGAGGATGCTCCGCAGGCCGAACTCGAAGTTGTACGCGGCGTCGTAGGCGGTGCCGTGCGCTGCGCCCACGGCCTGGCCCACCGCCGAGGCCAGCGGGAACCGGCTGGTGTCGATCAGCGAGCTGAGCAGCGGGCCGCGCGCCTGCCACCACTGCTGGTCGGTCATCCCGGTGTCCTGCTCGGTCCGGGCGGCCTCGTGCGCGCGGCTCGCGGTGGTCTCGGCGTGCCCGATCACCAGGTTGAGCACGCTGTCCATCTCGACCTCGGTGAGCCCGATGCCCGCGACGGCGCGCAACTCGTAGTCGTACTTGTCCATGACGTTCGGGCCGAGCGGCGGGCGGCTCACGCCGACGTGCAGCATCCACGGGTGCCGCTGGAACAGCGCCCAGTTCTCCCGGGCCACCTGCTCCAGCCGCGCCCGCCAGCCCGCGTCGCCCGGGTCGGGCTTGGCGGTCTCGCCGTAGACGGTGTCGAGCATCAGGTCGATCAGCTCGGCCTTGCCCGGCACGTAGGTGTAGAGCGACATCGTGCCCACGCCGAGCTTGTCCGCCACCCGCCGCATCGACAGGGCGGCAACGCCTTCGCTGTCGGCGACCTCGATGGCGGCCAGCACGATGCGGTCGACGCTGAGATCGCGCCTGCCGTGCCGGTTCGGGCGTTGCGTCTGATCGCGCCACAGGAGCGCGAGACTCCGCGCCGGGTCGCCTGCCCCGCTGTTGGCCTTCGTCGCGTCCTTAGCCATGGTGACCAGATCCTACTTGGCCTGTTGCCCGTTGTTGCAACTTGCAGGCTGGATCCGTTACCCCGTCGCGTCCTGTTGGGACGGCCAGGCGGCGTTAACCCGGCATTGCCCCGCCATGTCCCTTGTGGACACCTCGGGCGCCCTGACCATGACGACGGGCCCGGACCAGTCGGTCCGGGCCCGTGCGAATGGCGGTGGGCTGGGGCGTGCGCACGCTCAGGGCGTGGACGATGCCCGCAACTCCTCGATGCTGTTCAGCTCTTTCTCCCGGACCGAGCGGCCGCGGGCGTGCGTGACGCGCCAGAGGGTGGTCACGCTCTGCATGGGGTGCAGGAACCAGCCCCACGCGCCGATGACCGGCAGGGAGCGGGCGACCCGGCCGCGCGCCCGGCGCTCGGTGCGCGAGTGCCAGCCGATGTGCAGCTCGAACAGCAGGATGCCGACCGCGGCTGGCGCGGCGAACATGATCGACGCCTCGACCCCGTAGCCCTTGCCCGCCGCGTGCTCCCAGTTGAGGTACACGCTGCCCGCGAGCAGCGCCAGCAGGGCGAACCGGGGACCGGCTCCGGAGTACGGGGACAGCGCGTAGCGGTGCGCGAGCCCGGCCACGATCAGCGCCGACGCGTCGAAGACCAGCGAGACGACCGCGGCGAGCGGGGTGGGGATGCTGAAGCCGCGGGCGTACTCGAACAGCGACCACCAGGAGATGCCCATCGCGGCGACCAGCACCACGATCCAGGCCATGCCCGCCGACCAGGACAGCACGGTGGGGACCCGGCCGACCGGCAGCGGGGCGGCGACCTCGTCGGGCTGCTCGACCCGCTCGCCGCGGGCGGCCAGGGCGTCGGCGCTGTCGGCGACCACGAGGGCGGTCCGGGCGGGCTCGGCGACCGGTTCGGCGAGCGTGGCCTCGGCCCGCTCGTCGGCGTCGACCTTGTCGGCAAGCTCGGCGAGGTCGACCTTGTCAGCGAAGTCGGTGCGGTCCGCCGGGGCGGCCTTGTCCGCGGTGTCGGTCTTGTCCGTGGCGAGCGAGTCCACCGAGTCCGCCGAGTCCACCGAATCCGTCGAGCTGGCGGTGGCGGCGACAGCGGTGGCCGTCGCGGCGGCGAGCGTGGCGGTGTCGGTGGCGTCGAACGCGGCCGAGTGGGTGATCCGTTCCTGGTCGGTGACGGACGGCGTGGAGGTGTCGATCGCGGAGTCCTGGAGGTCGGTCTGCTGGAGCGCAGGGGTGTCGGTGACGGTGCGGTCGCCTGCGGTGTCGGCGGCCGGGGTGTCGGTGACGGTGGCGAAGACCTGGGTGTCGTCGTTGTCCGCGCGGTCGCCGGCAGCGGTGCTTGTGGCTGAGGTGTTGACCGAGGCGCTGGCGACCGGGGTGTCGGCCACCGAGGCGTCGGCGTCGGCGCGCAGCGCGTCGAGTTCGGCCAGCAGTTCCGGGCTCATCGTGACCAGGTCGCCGGTGTCGCCCAGGTTGTTCTCTCCCCGCCAGGTGTCGATGACGTTGGAGATGTAAGAGCGCGCGGTGGTGACCCCGTAGGCGTCGAGCCACTGCCGCACCTCGTGCGTGGTGGGCGGGTCAACGTGCTCACACGCGTAGCGGATCTTGTCGGCTAGGGTGACGCGCTTGGCCAACGCGACGGCGTGTGTGGGATCGATGTCAATCTTCGGACTCACCTGCGCGGTCCTCCTGGGGATGGCTGCGGATGACGCGTCTGACGTCCCGTCGATGGGTATGTGCACTTTGTCGGACGGGATGCGGACGCGTCCACCCGGGGGTGGCTCTGTCGACCACGTTGTCGCCGATCTTGACATAGTCGTTCCCGCTCTGTTACCTGCGGCCCCCGAAACGTTAATGCCGAGCGTTGTCGAACCCGGCGCGAGCGGCCATTCGGGCCGAACTTCGCGATGTGGGAGAAAGCGCCCTGGACGGACGCGAACTTCCCCATCGGGTCATTGTGGGCGAACTCATGATCCGCCGCTCCGGGAATGTGACGGCCGCCTCTTTCCTGGTTCCGAACAGCGGCGCCCGCCCGCTCGGATCAGACCACAGTGGACATCTGGGCCGGACGGTCCGGACCGGTCTTTTCCTTGTCCGCTTTGGACTTCTCGGCGCGGCGGCCCGGCCGGGCGATCAGGATCACGGCGAGGACGATCAGCGACAACGCGGGCATCGGCCGTCCGGTGGCCACCGACAGGGCGATGTCGGCCAGCGGAATCAGCACGGTCACCACGAACACCCAGGTCGGCGCCGTCGCCGTCGCGCCCTTGGCGTTCCGTGTGCTCTGTGTGGTCCATGGAGTACGCGCCCACGGCTTGGCCACCGACAGCCACGCCTGGAACGCGATCGCCCCGGCCATCGCCGCGGTGCCGATCAGCAGCGGCAGCGGCGCCGGGTCCGGCGCGCCCGCGCGGGCGGCGATCTCGGCCTCGCGCATCGCGTCGGACAGGATGAAGATGCCCGCGTAGAGCTGGACCATGGTGATCGCGAACTTCGCCAGCACCCACCAGTGCCGGAAGAACCCCCACGCGGTCGCCGCGGCGAGCAGGAAGCCGGTGAACGCCGAGGCGTTCGCCAGCGGCGCCAGCAGCGCGGTGTCGAGGGTGTGCGCCATCGAGGTCGCGCTGATCCGCACCGCCGGGTCGGTGGTGCTCGCGCAGACCGCGAGCAGGGTGAACAGGGCCAGCGCCTGCCCCATCCAGCCGACCGAGGCGAGCACGTGCAGCCACACCGCGGCCTGCCGCCAGCGCCTGGCCGACGTCCGGTTGGCGGGTGTCCGTCGAGGCTTCGCCGTTGTCTGCGTGGGTGTCTCGGTCGGCGCGGTCTTCGTGGGAGCGGGCTGTTTGGGGGAAGTGGGCTTCGGAAAAGACTTCGGAAAAGACATGGCGCAAGGCTCCCGCCGCGGTCGGCGCCGCCGCCTCGTGCGAGTTCCTGAGATAGCCCTGATCTTCGCCCCTAGGGGCCCCGGTGATCGTGGCGCCCATCGGGTCGACTGTGGCGCGAGTCACTAGGCTGGCACGGCATTCGCAGGCGTCGGTGAAGGGAGCGCAGCGGCGATGAAGGGTTCGGCGAGGGACCTGCTGACCGAGGTCCAGCGGGAATTGACTCCGGGCGAGCACGAAAACCGGCTGGTCCCGCTGGTCGAGAGCGGCGAGGCTCCGCTGGCGGTTCTGGGCGCGCTGGCCGCCGAGCAGCACCGGGTGATCACCAGCGACTGGCGCACGTTCCTCGTCCTGGCGGCCCAGGCGGTCGACCCGGCCGCCCGCGAGGTGTTCACCGCTCTCGCCCAGGGCGAGGGGGTGGCCCTGGCCAGGCTCGGCGACTTCGCCGCGGCCTGCGGCCTCGACCACGACGCCGTCCGCGCCTACCAGCCGCAGGCCGGGTGCCAGGCGTATCCGGCGTACCTGGCGTGGCTGGCCCTCAACGGCGCGCCCCGCGACGCGCTGCTGGCGATCCTGGCCAACTTCGCCGCCTGGGGCGGTTATTGCGCGCGCGTGGCCAAGGCGCTGCGCGAGCACTACGGCTTCGACGACCAGGGCACGGCGTTCTTCGACTTCTTCGCCACCCCCGTTCCGGACGCCGAGGAGCTTTATGTGACCGCCCTGCAGGAGGCCCTTGACCACGGCTGGCGTCCCGACACCGCGATCGGCTACGGGCGGCTGGTGCAGGGCTACGAGCTGATGTTCTGGAACACCCTCGCCGACCTGGCGGTGTGAACCCGGGTCCGTTTCCTTTTGCCCCCAACGGTTCTGGCGGGCTCCGCTAAGTCAAGATTGTCGTGACAGATCGTCCACAGTGGATAGTTAGGGTCAGCGCCGTGGCGCGCCCAGGGCGGCGGGCGGGGTGTTGCCGCAGGTGGCGCCCTCGGCGAACTGCGGGGTGACCAGGTAGACGAACGTGTGCAGCCGGTCGCGGGCCAAGCCGTCGAGCACCACCGACTCGGCGATGCGGATGCCGAAGCGCATCAACAGGTCCTGGTGCACGGGAAAGACGAGCCCGTCGTCGTTGGCCCGGTTGCCGAGCACCTCCAGCGTCCAGGTGTCGCTGCCGATCAGCGCGGGCCGGTGCCGGGCGAGGTACCTGGCCTCCCGCAGATAGATCCCGGGCAGGCCGCCGGAGCCCATCCAGCGGTCGATGTCGGCCGGGTCGGTTTTGCGGTCGACGCGGTGCAGCAGCTGGTTCCAGCCGGTGCGGAACAGGATCGCGTCGCCGGGTTCGAACCTGTCGACGCCGCCGAAGTCCATCGCGTCGCGGATGTCGCGCAGGGTAATCCGGTAGTCGCTCGCCAGCACCGGCGCGCCGTTCGCGGCGGGCGGACCGAGGGCGGAGTCGTCGCCGGTGGCCAGCTTCACCCCGAGCACGTCGAGCAGCACGCCCCGGGTGACGATCGGGCCGGTGTGCTCGGCGCCCAGCTTCGAGGTGCCGTAGAGCTCATCGATGTCGGGGCCGCGGTGCCCGTTGTAGAAGTGCTCGCCCCACCCGACGTGGTTGAGCCCGTCGAGCTGCACGCCCAGTTGGTAGGTCGTGGAGTAGGGCTGCGCGTGCCCCGGGCTGGCCACCGCGGCGAACCGCTCCTCGTGCAGGCTCAAAAAGTTGCTGCCCAGCGGCTCCCGGAACTGCACGATGCCGCCCTCGGCCTCGAACCGGGGCGAGGTGTAGCCACCGATGGTGAGCCGCTGCTCGTAGAGCCGGGGCGGGGTGGTCACGAATCCGGGGAACCCGTTCCACATCAGCTCGCCGAGGTTGTAGGTGCGCACTTCCCGCGCGTCGCGCAGCAGCCGCAGCGCCCGCGCGGTCGTCCCCGGCGTGATCTCGTTGAGGCTGCCCCGCTGGTCGTCCGGCCCGTACCGGCTCGGCGCCCACGCCGCGAGGTCGCTGTAGTCGAACGGACTGTCGTCCAGCCCGCTGTCCGCTGTGGTGTCGTCCGCTGTGGTCCTGTCGGCTGTGGTGCTTTCCGCTGTCGCTGTTCCGGGCGCGAGAGCGCCGCCGGTCGCCGCGACACCGCCCGCCACGGCCGCGCGCCCGGCGAGGCCGAGGGCCGCGCGCCTGCTCAGGTAGCTCCGCACCAGTTCTGGCCGCACGCCGCCCGCCTTCCGCCAATCGGGACCCGAATCGTAATGGCCGTTCGCCCCGGTCCGCTTACATCGAATGGGTTGCTTTCCGGCTGACGTTCCCGAGCGGAGAGTGGTAGGAACGGCACGGTCGGAACAACGGGCGATGGCGGCGGGAGTGATTGGCTATGCCGGACACCATGCGTGTGAGCGTTCTGCGCGCCCCGGGCGAACTCGCCGTCGAGCGGCGGCCCATCCCGGTTCCCGGGCCGCGCGAAGTGCTGGTGCGAGTGTTGTCGGTGGGAACCTGCGGTTCGGACACGCACTATTACCGGCACGGCCGCATCGGGCGGTTCGTCGTCCGCGCCCCGCTGGTGCTCGGCCACGAGCCAGCGGGCGAGGTGGTCGCGGTGGGCGCGGAGGTCGACCGGCTCCGCCCGGGACAGCGGGTGTCGCTCGAACCCGGGGTGCCATGCTTCACCTGCCCGCTGTGCGCGTCCGGCCGGTACAACCTGTGCCCCCGGATGCGGTTCTTCGCCACCCCGCCGGTCGACGGCGCGTTCGCCGAGTACGTCGTGCACCACGAGGCGATGACGCATCCGGTGCCCGACACCGTCTCCGACGACGCGGCGGCGCTGCTCGAACCGCTCTCGGTCGCGATCTGGGCCTGCCGCAAGGCGGGCGTCGGGCCCGGCAGCCGGGTGCTGGTCACCGGGGCCGGGCCGGTCGGGCTGCTGGTCGTGCAGGCGGCCAGGGCCTTTGGCGCGGCCGAGATCGCGGTGACCGACCTGCGGTGGGCGCGGCTGACGCTCGCGCGGGATCTGGGCGCGTCGCGGGCCATCGACATGGGCGCGGACAGTGGTCCGGGCGAGCTGTCCGGGTTCGCGCCGGACGTCCTGGTCGAGTGCTCCGGGTCGGCGGAGGCCACCGCGGGGGCGGTCTTGGCCCTCGGCGGCGGCGGGCGCGCGGTGCTCGTCGGCATGGGCGGGGACACGGTGGCGCTGCCGCTCTCGCACGTCCAGGACAACGAGATCACCGTGACCGGCGTCTTCCGCTACGCCAACACCTGGCCGACCGCCGTCGCGCTCGCCGCGGCGGGCACGGTCGACCTCGACCGGCTTGTCACGCACCATTTCGGACTCGCCGACGTCGAGGGCGCGCTGTGCGCCGGGGCCGACCCCGCCGCCGTCAAGGCCGTCGTGCGCCCGCAGGCGTGACCGTTCCCGCCGCCTTTCCGCGCCATTTCCGACTGGCCGATCCCCGGCCGGACGGCCCCGGTCGGGGAATAAGTCGAGATCAAGGTCACTGCGATCACCGGGTGCGGCGCCGCCCGGTCCGACCGACTACCCTGAGATAGGTGTCCCTTTGGGACGTCCGAAGCATCCGGAATGGACACGCGAACCGGGTCGTGGCGCGCCCGGTGCCTCGCCACTGCTAACTTCCTGTCCACAAACAACCCGTTTCAATAGAGGTGCCGCATGGCTCAGAAGACCATCGTCCAGCTTTTCGACGACCTCGACGGCTCCGCCGGCGACGACATCCGGTCGGTCGAGTTCAGCCTGGACGGCGTGCAATACGAGATTGACCTGAACGAGGAGAACGCCGAGCGCCTGCGCGAGGAACTCGCCGAGTTCATCGCCGCCGCCCGCCGCACCGGCGGTCGGATCAAGCGGTCGACTGGCCCGTCCTCGGCCAAGCAGGCGGGCGAGGGCCGCAGCAAGGAGCAGACCAAGGCCATTCGCGACTGGGCCCGGCAGAACGGCCACGACATCTCCGAGCGGGGCCGCATCCCCTCGGCGGTCGTCGACGCGTTCGAGGCCGCGCACGCCGTGGCCGAGGAGCCCGAGCCCGCTCCCGCCCCGAAGAGCCGCGCCCGCGGTTCCAAGGCGAAGAAGGCCGCGTTCTCCGGCTGACTCGGTTTCGGTTCCTGCGCCAAGTCCCGCCTCACAACCGGGTGGCGTAGGCGTCGGCCAGGCGGCGCTCCCATGCTGGCGGGAGCACGCCTGGCGCCGGGCAGGCCCGGCGCAGGTGCTCGCGCCTGCTCCACACCTCGGCGGTCTCCTGCCAGCGATGCACGGCCCAGGTCATCATCGCGCAGGTCAGCAGCGCCTCCTGGGCGACCAGTGAGGCGTCCCGCTGGCGGAGCACCCGGGCGTGGCGGCGGAACTCGTCCGCGGTGGCCGGGATCGGGTCGGGGATGCGGACCTTCCAGTCCAGCCCCGAGTCGGTCCGCTCCGCCCGGGCCGCGGCCGCGTACCGCGCCCGCACTGCGGCGATCTCGCCCAGCGCGTCGGGCAGCAGGACCAGCCGCCAGTCCTGTGGCCGCGCCCCGGCCGCCCGCTCCAGCGTCGCCAGGACGTCCAGCGGCTCGGCGGCGGACCACGCGACGATCGCCCGCTTCTCGCACTGCGCCAGCAGTTTCCCGGCCCGCCGCGCGTCGAGCGCGGCCACCGGCAGCAGCCAGGTGCCGACCTGCGCGCCGTGCGTGCCGATCTGCCACACCGCGACCGAGTCGGCCCCGTCCTCGCCCGGCCCCCTGGCCACGACCGCGTGCCCGATCATGATCCGGCCGTCGGCGGTGCGGGTGCGGGCGGCGGCTGGCCGAGGCGGCAGCGTCGGCTCGATCATCGCGCGCACCGGACCCGCGCCGGCGCCGGGGCTTTCGCCAATGCCGGGGCGGCGCGCCTGATCCGCGACGGAATCCGGGTCGGTCGCCACTGCCGTTCGGGTTTCTCGACCCCCGATCCGGTGCCGGTTGGTTCCGCCGCCATGCCCACCCCTGCCACGCCGCCCTCCATGATCATTTGCCGGATTGTCGCCCGCTGGGCCGCCAGAGTTACACCGAGCGGATAAACGACACCGGTCGTCGGTGGGCTTGTCACCGCCGGTAGTCACGACGGGACGTGTCGTCCCGGCGGGCGGCCATGACCCGCTCGTCCACAATGGACTTGATCTGTCCGAGGGCCGCCCGCGCGTGGGTCGCGTCGCCGGGGGCGGGACGGGCGTGGTCTGCTGTGCGCGTGCGGGAGCGGGCGAAGGTGCCGATGCAGGGGCGTTACCCGGTGCGATTCGGGACCGCCGAGGTGCTGCGCGACCTCGACCGCGCCAACGGGTGGCTGCTCAGCGTCGACGGGGTCGCCCAGTCCTACCTCGACCTGGACGACCCGACGCACCTGGAGTTCGACTACGTGCGGCGAATCGCCGACGTGGTCGACGCCGCGGGGGAGCCGGGGGCGGCGCTGGCCGCGGTGCACGTCGGCGGGGGAGCGTGCACGCTGGCCCGGTACATCGCCGCGACCCGGCCGGGGTCGCGGCAGGCGGTGGTGGACGCGGACGCGGCGCTGGTGGCGCTGGTGCGGGCCCAGTTCGGGCTGGACGTGCCGGGCGTGGACGTCCGGATCGGCGACGGGCGCGCGGAGGTGGCCGCCCTGCCGGACGCGTCGGTGGACCTGGTCGTGCTGGACGCCTTTGAACGCGGTCTGCTGGCGGGCGGCCTGGTCACCATCGAGGCGACCCGCGACATGTCCCGCGTCCTGCGCGCCGAGGGCGTCTACCTGGTGAACCTCTCCGACGGCCCGGGGCTCCCCTTCGCCCGGCGGGTGGTGGCGACCCTGTGCGCGGTCTTCGGCGAGGTCCTGCTCATCGCCGAGCCCGGCGTCCTGCGCGGCAGGCGGTTCGGCAACATCGTGCTGGCCGCGTCGGCCGCGGACCTGCCGATCGCCGCCGTCGCCGCCCGCGCCGCCGCTGCGGCGTTCCCGTCCCGATGCCTCACCTCGACGGAACTGCGCGCGCGGTTCGGCCCGGCGCTCCCGCTGACCGATGCCGAGGCCGTCGCGGCGCCCCTGCCGCCCAACGACCCGTTCGCCCGCCCCGAGGACCCCGCGGCCGGACCGGACCGGGCTTAGGGCGGGGTCAGGCGCCCAGGCCTTGGGGCTCGCCGGTGGTCTCCACCGGCGGGGTGAATAGGTGGGCCAGGCCGGTGATGGTCAGCACCCTGGCCAGGTTCGGGTCGATCGCGCTGACCGTGAGTTTGCCGCCCAGGCTGGCCAGCCGCTTGTGCGCGCCGAGCAGGACGGACAGGCCGGTGGAGTCGCAGAAGCCAAGACCTGCCAGGTCCAGGGTCAGGGTGGAGCCGGTGCGCAGTCGCAGGGAGCCCAGCGCCGCGGTCAGGTCGGGGGCGGTCGCGTAGTCCAACTCGCCGCGGATGACCAGGCGGTGGTCGGTGGCGCCGGGCCCGCCGAGATGCGAGATGGCTAGCGGAGGGGGATCGGGATTCACCGGGTGGGCTCCTCGGGTCGGGTGCGCGGGCAGGACGTACCCGCCCGCGCCGCGTTCCACACCTGCCGCCGCGAAACGAGTGGAAATCGAGAGGCTCCCACCCCTGGGGGTTCACTCCCTGGAGTGGCAGTGCGGGTTCGCGTCACCGCGAGCGCCGGTTTCGGCCCGCTGGCCGCGGCGCGTCACCAGTCCCGCCGCCCGGTCGAGGAACGGCATCGGCCGGGCGGCGTGCTCGGCGAGCGCCGGTCAGCCGCCCACCCGGGTGCCGGTGGCGTGCCGCAGCGACCCGCTCGCGTCGAGGTGCACGGCGGCCTGCTGGGCGTGCCGCGCGGCATCGATGCGCCCCGCGTCCGCGTCGCGGACGTGGAACACCGGGGCGCCCGCCAGGTGCGGGAACTTCGCCGCGAGAGCCCCCGACAGCGTTCCGCCCGGCCGCAGCCGCAGGATCTGCCCGCCGCGGACCTGCCCGTCGACGACCTCGATCCGGCCCAGCGGGTCGTAGCGGACCTGGTAGCCGTTGGTGTGCAGGGCGGGGACGTCCCAGGCCAACGTGTCCCGGTCGACCCAGACGGCGTTCGCCGCGCCGAGGTCCGCCTTGGCCGCGCGCGGGGGCGGCAGCACGTAGGACGCCGAGCCGTCCGGCCGGGCCGACCCGGAGGCGAACCACACCTCGTGCCCGGTGCCCGCGAGGTCCAGGAACTGGTCGGCTCCGGGGTCCTTGTCCTCGCCCCGGTGGATGATGGTGCTCAGCCCGGCCGCGCCCGGGGCCAGCGGCACCGACCAGAACACGCCGAACCCGTCGCGGCCGTCCGGCGGGCGGGACTCGGCCCAACTCGGACTCGGCCGCAGCGACCCGGTCCAGTGGTAGAGCGTCCAGTCCGTGTAGTCGCCGTCCTGACGCGAGTAGTGGATCACCGCGCGGTTCTCCGCGGCGGCCAGGCTAGGGTGCACCGTGGCCGCGCCCTCCCGCACCCACCCGGCCGCGCCGGTCAGCGTGCCCGTGGCGACCGTGCTCGCGCCCCGCGCCACGGTGAACGGCAGCGGGACCGCCGCAGCGGGCACCTCGGCGAACGCGCCGAACGCGTCCCGCCCGGTCATCGGGACGTCGGGCCCGCCTGGCGTGCGCACGACGAGTCCGCCGTAGTCCCCGGACGGGCGCTGGACGTGCACGGTCGCCTTGCCGGTGGCCGAGACCTCGTCCGGGTGCTCTTTCGCCACCCCCTGTTCGAGCCACACCTGCGGCGTGCGCGCCGGGTCTACGAACCGATCGCCGCCGTCTTTGGCCTCGCCCCGGTGCACGACGAACCCGACCTGGCGCGCGCCCGGCTTGAGCTTCACCCAGGCGAACCGGCCGTAGCCGGTCTCGCCAGCGAACGGCAGTGGCGCGGCCCAGTCGGTGCGCGCCTCGACATCGCCCCAGACGTGCAGGCCCCAGCCGTCGTAGTCGCACGCGGGCCGGTGGTAGTGCACGACCAGCCAGTCCGGGCCGACGCCGGGCGCCGCGGGCGGCGGGGCAGCGGCCAGCCGCACCGCGGCGCCGTCCGCGCCGAGCGTGCCCTTGCCGTCCTTGACCACGACCCGGTATTCGATCTTCTTGCCGACTTCCGCGCCCGCCAGTCCCGACACGTCGGCGAACACCCGGTACGGCGCGGCGTCGTCGGTGCCCAGCACGGTCCAGTCGTGGCTGCCCTCTACCCGCGCGGCGAACGTCGCCTGCGCGAACGGCGCGGTGACGCCATCGGCGCGCACCTCGACCCGGTCGTCGAGCAGGGTGCCCGCCGGGGGCGGGACCAGCGCCGGCGTCAGCGGCACGGCCCGCGCCCGCTCGGTCGTGGCCAGCACGAGCGCGGACAGCGCTGGCACGGTCACCCGGACCGTGCCGTCCGGGCCGCTGACCGGGCCGTCGCTGGCGCCGCCGCGCGTCGGGAACTCGGTGCGGAACCGCTGCCCGGCCGCGCCGACGGGCACGTCCACGGTCGCGGGCGCGCCGCCCGCGTTGGCCACGACCAGGTGCTCGCGCTGGTCGCGCGCGGTCATCCGGCTGAACGCGAGGACATCGCCCTGCGCCAGCCGCAGCGTCTGGTTGCCCTCCGCCCACACCCTGTCTTTGTCCACAAAGGACGCGAGCTGGGCCAGTTGCCGGTAGAGCGGGTGGGACGGCACGAAGTTGTCCTGCGCCCCGGTGCGGTCGCTGCCGACGAACTTCTCGGCCGCGTATTCGGGAGTCACGCTGGCGAACATGTCCTGCCGGGCGAGCTTGTCGCCGCCGACGCCCGCGAAACCCTGCTCGTCGCCGTAGTAGACCACCGGGTTGCCGCGCCACAGGTACATCAGCGTGTTGCCCAGTTCGAGCCGCTTGAGCAGGTCGGCCTCGGTGCCGCCGGGGCGCTCCTCGCGCAGCAGCCACGCCGCCCGGCCCATGTCGTGGTTGCCGAGGAACGTCGGCAGCGACGCGGCGTTGGAGTCGGCGTCGGTGTACTGGTCGTCGGCGAGCAGCACCTCGGCCAGCCGCCGCGATCCCTTGCCGGACAAGAAGTCCAGCGCCCCGCCCTGGAACGGGAAGTCCAGCGCGGCCTGCATCCGGCCGGTCGTGGTGTAGGACGAGGTGACCATGGTGTCGCCGCTGAACACCTCGCCGAAGACGAAGAAGTCCTTCTTGCCGCGCGCCCGCGCGTACGCCACCACGTGCGGCGCGAGCGCCTGCCAGAACTCCATGTTGACGTGCTTGACCGTGTCGACCCGGTACCCGTCGATGCCCAGAGTGTCGATCCAGGTGGTGAAGATCCGCTTCATCCCCTCGACCACGCGAGGGTCTTCGGTCATCAGGTCGTCGAGGCCCGCGAAGTCGCCGTACTCAGTGGACTCGCCGCTGAACGTGGAGTTGCCCCGGTTGTGGTAGACCGCCGGGTCGTTGAGCCACGCCGGGGTCTTGGCCGTGGCGTCTTCGGGGGTGGGAAAGACCGGTGTGTAAGGGAAAGAGGTCGCCGGGTCCAGGTCGGGGAACGCGGGCGTGCCCGCGACGGCCTTGATGTCGACGGGATGCCCGTCGCGGTCCAGATACGGGTGCGTGGCGGTGGTGAGGTAGTCGTGCCTGCCCTCGGCGTAGTCGAGCACGTCGGCGGTGTGGTTGGCGACGATGTCGAAGAAGACCTTGATCCCCAGGCGGTGCGCGTCGGCGATGACCGCCCGCATCTCTTGCGTGGTCCCGAAATGCGGGTCGATGCGGGTGAAGTCCGTCGTCCAGTACCCGTGGTAGGCGGCCGAGACGTCCGCGCCGCTGCCCTGCACCCAGCGGTTGGCGAACATCGGCGTCATCCAGATCGCGGTGACGCCCAAGCCCTTGATGTAGTCCAGCTTCGACCGCAGCCCGGCCAGGTCGCCGCCGTGGTAGAAGCCCTTGTCCGCCGGGTCGAACCCGGTCTTGAGCCGGTCGGTCTCCGCGCCGCCGCCGCGGTCGTTGCGCGGGTCGCCGTTGGCGAACCGGTCGGGCATCACGAAGTAGAACCGCTCCCCGCTCAGGTCGGCGCGCAGCGCGTCTTTGGCCAGCCGCCGGTCGTCCGGGCGCGTTCCCGGGGCGATGTCCACGACCTCGCCGACGGAGAACCGGGTCGGTCGCTCGGTGGTGGCGGCGGCCACCGGGGCGGGCCCGAGCGGGACCGCCAGCACCGTGCTTACCAGCAGAGCGAGAGCGCGCCGACCCATGACGACCTCCGTGTCGTAAGGACTTGCATCGCCTTGCCTCCCCAATCGGCCAGGCCACCGCACCAAACCACGTCCGGCGGCGAAGGGACAAGGCCCGATCGGTTGCAAAACTTGCAGGTGGTTGCGCAATCACCCGTTCCGCTGGCTACCTCTCCCGCGCGCGCAGCCCGAGCCTGCGCAGCTCGAACCCGGCCAGGGCGGCGATCACCTCCGGGTCGCCCGCCCGCCAGCCCGCGCCGACCGCGCCCGCCCGGCTCAGCCGGGGCAGCGGCTGCGACACCAGGGCCCGCAGGGCGAGCAGGTCCTCGCCGTCCGCGCCCAGCGCGCGCAGCCGCCGCGCCGCGCCCGCCTCCCGGGCGAAGCGGAGCCTGCGGGGCAGCCAGACGATCAGCACCAGCGCCACCGGCACGGCGATCAACGCGGCGGCGAGCCAGAACGCCAGGTTTTCCACCGCGTCGATCTGCGCGTGCCCCGCGTCGGCCAGCCGCGCGCCCGCGCCCGACCCGCCCTTGAGCGCGTCCGCGAGCGAGCGCCCCACCAGCGGCACGTCGTCGGCGTTGTCCGCGGCGGAGTCGAACGTCCCGCTTAGCCGGGTCCCGGCGGTCACCAGGCCCTCGCCTGGCGCGCGCAGCCGCAGCACCTGCTCGTGGACTTCGGTGGCCAGCCAGCCCGCGAGGATCATCAGGGCGACCGCGGCCAGGTCGGCGACGGCCTGCCGGATTCGGCGGACGGGGTGGTCGGCGTAGAGCTTCATGGGCGCGCTCCCGAGCCAGAGAGATATCGGCCGGGAAGTACCCGCGGCGGGAGACGATCAACCGGACAGGGCGGTTCCGCAGGCCAGGCCCAGGCACAGCGCGCCGAGACCGGCCCCGACCGAGACGGCGACGTTGGCCGCGGCTTGGCGGCGCGCGCCGGTCTCGACCAGCCGGAGAGTCTCGTAGGAGAACGTCGAGTACGTCGTCAGCGCCCCGCAGAGCCCGGTGCCCAGCAGCGTCTGCCAGCGCTGGTCGGCGCTGGCGAGGGTCACGCCGAGCACGAGGCTGCCCACCACGTTGACCGTCAGGGTGCCCCAGGGGAAGAAGCCGGGCGTCCGCGCCTGGATCGCGCGGTCGGTCAGGTAGCGCAGCGGCGCGCCGACTGCGGCGCCGAGGGCGACCAGGAGCGCGTCGGTCATCGTGGGCCCGCCAGCCGCCGGGTGAGCGCGGCGCCGAGAGCGACCGCGGCCAGCGCGCCGACCACTGTGGACGCCAGGTAGGCCAGTCCCACCGCGACCCGGTCCGCGGCGAACAGCCGCTGGACGTCGGCGCAGTAGGCGGAGAACGTGGTGAAGCCGCCCAGGAATCCGGTTCCGAGGAACGGCCGCGCCAGCCGGTGCGCCGCCCACACCTCGGTCACCGCCACGATCACGCAGCCCATGGCCAGGCAGCCCAGGACGTTGATTCCCCAAGTCGCCCAGGGGAACCCGGTCGGCGGCGCTGGCCACAGCAGACCGACGCCGTAGCGGGCCAGCGCGCCCAGCGCCCCGCCCAGCGCCACCGCCGCGACGGCGCCGCCGAGCGCGGCGCCGGGCAGGGGCGGGGCCTCGATGTCCGGGTCAACCGGGTCTTCGTCGTGCACGTCGCCACCGTGCCACACGCGACGGAAGGGGCGGACATGGCGAAGGCCACCCGCACCGGAGTGCGGGTGGCCTTCTCAGAGCCGGTGAAGCTACTTAGCGATGGTCACTCGCCTGCGCCAGCGGCCGCGGCGCGCTTGCGACGGGTCATCCAGACCGCGGCGCCACCACCGGCGAGCAGGACGACGCCGCCGATGGACAGCGGAACGATCGCGCTGACGCCGGTCTCGGCCAGGTCACCGCTGTTGCCAGCGGGGCTGACGCCCGCGGCCGCGGCCGGGGTGGTCGAGACGGAGGCGGAGGTGCCGGGCTTGGCCGAGCCCGGAGCCGAGGGGCTCGGGGATCCGCCGTTGTCACCGGGGGTGTTCGGCTTGCTGCTCTCGCCGGGGGTGCCCGGGTTGGTGCTGCTGACCGGCGGCTTCTCGCCCTCCTCCGGCGGGGTCACGACGTCGGCCGGACCCTGGCAGGTGACCTGCGACAGGATGATGTCGGCCTCGGCGACGTTCTTGACGGCGCCGCCGACCTTGACGCGCAGGGCGTTGACGGTCAGCTTGTCGCCATCAACGATCTGCTCGTTGACCAGCACGGTGACCAGGTCGCTGACCTTGATCTCGGCGGTGACGGCGGCGTCGATCTTGACACCCGCGACCTCGACCTCGGCCAGCGAGGACTTGCCGGTGGTGGTCTTGCCGTCCGAGACGCACTCGGCCGTGATCAGCTTGGCCTTGACCAGGTCGAGGATGTTGACGTCGGCGATGCTCGCCTCGCTCTTGAGAACGTCGTCCTTGGCGTCGGAAGCGGCGTTCAGCAGCTTCGCGTGGCCAGCGAGGCCGAGGCTCTTCTCGGTGTCGATCTTGACGACCGACTTGTCCTGGCCAGCCGGGTAGGCGGCCTTGGGCAGCGGGTCGACGTCGACGCTGAGAAGGTCCTTCAGCAGCGTGGCGTCGACGGAAACCGCAAACGCGCTGCCGGTGAGGGTGCCCTCCGCCACCGCGAGCGGGGCGGTGAGCACGGCGGCCAGCGAAGCGGTGCCTGCCAGGCCACCGGCGAGGGCGAACATGCGGGTACGGCGCACGGATCGTCTCCAGTTCTCAGAAATGCAGGGTGGGGTTATTTGGGAGACGCCAGAATTGCAATGCCGCGCCCGAAAAGCAAGTCGGTCCACGGGGGCGAAAACGTTTGCATGATAACGACTTCGACACTTCCTGCTGCCGCGTCGGAGTTGGCGTGGCCAGCTGGCGCGTTCCTTTGTCAATCACATCAAAAAATGTGCCGCGCACCGGGGGTGGGTTGTGACAAAGGACACAACTGATCATAGGATGTAACGTTCGGCCTGCGCCGCGACTCCAGTGTGCGGGATGAACAGCGCTCATGTCTTCCCCTGCGCCGGAAGTTGGGCTGGATGGGCGATCGCGGGGTAACCCACGCGAGGGAGTCAAGCCCCTCTTGCGGGACGTTAACGATCCGTGTCCTTAATCTAACGCGTGCTTAGACGCACCGTGACAATGGCTCAGCGTATTTATACGCAGCGTGATCGACAGCCCAGGAAAGGGTCGGCTTTCATTTACTGTGGACGTTCGGAAGGGACACCGCGTCGTCGCTGTTTCGTTACATCACATTCCGGTCGCGCCATCGATTCGTTCCCGCAGGAGGTCGGCGTGTCCGTTATGTCGGGCGTATTCGGCGATCATCGCCACCAGGATCCGGCGCAGCGCGACCGGCTCGCCGGTGGCCAGCCGCACCCCGGTGTCGCCGAGGTCGGCCGCCGCGACGATCTCCCGCGACCGGGCGCACTCGGCCGCCCACGCGGCCAGCGCCGCGCCGGGGTCGCCGTCGAGCCGCTCGAAGTCCTGCTCGGGGTCCTCGTCGGTGTAATAGAGCATCGGCACGTCCTCACCGGCGAACTGGATGCGGAACCACCACCGCTCCACCCCGGCCAGGTGCCGGATCAGGCCGTGCAGGCTCATCGTCGACGGCGGCACGCCCTGTTCGGACAGCCGCTCGGGCGGCACCCCGGCGCACTTGAGCCGGAACGTCTCGCGGTGCCAGTCGAGGAACGCGGTCAGGATCTCCCGCTCGTCGCCCACCAGCGGCGGCTCGGGGCGGGTCGCGGCGTCGCCCCACTGGGGCGAGGTGGTGCTCGGTGTCTGTGGCATGGCCCCGAGCATGCCCCCGACCACCGACAAACAACCCCGCCAACGGGCGCCGCCGACCTCCGTCGCTCGTCCGTCCGGAGCAGGCGCCCCTGCTGACGCCCGTCGCGGGGCTTGGGGCGTGGCCGACCGGCGTGCGGCGCTGTCCAGTCCGCGGTCATGGCGGTGCGGGCGTGCCGGGCTCGCCGTCCTGCCCGCCGCGCGGCGGAGCGGGCGGGTGTCGGTCGGCCGCGGGCGGGTCCGATGTGGGCGGCGGGCCGGTGTCCCCGCTGATGTCGATCACGTGTCGCCCGGGGAAGTGCTGGGGTGGGTCGACACGCGACTGAGCGGACTCGTCCATCCTCAATGGAGTGTCTACTAAGGACCTAGCCGGGTCGGCGACAGGGCTGGGGGCGGGTGATCCTGTACGCGTTTTTCCCCGCTGGTTCAAGGCTTGTGTCGCATCTCCGCCAACCGGCCGGAGGGGTTGCCTCGCCGGGTAAAATTCTCCCCGCGTGGGACCGCGCCTGGACACGACGAAGTGCGGCAGGGCCCGCCGCACGCAGGCCGGGCTTCACCTCGGGAGGCGCTAGTGAAACTCGCGGTCGTCGGCGGCGGCTCCACCTACACTCCGAATCTGATCGACGGCCTGGCGCGGCTGCGCGCCGACCTGCCCCTCACCGAGGTCGTGCTGATCGACCCGGACGAACACAGGCTCGACCTGGTGGCGGGTATTTCGCGCCGGATCTTGCGCCGTGCGGAGCACTCCGCCCGGGTCACCACCAGCACCGAGGTCGAGCTGGGCGCGGCGGGCGCGGACGCGGTGCTGATCCAGTTGCGGGTCGGCGGGCAGACCGCGCGCCACCAGGACGAGACCGTGCCGCTGGAGTGCGGCTGCGTCGGGCAGGAGTCCGTCGGCGCGGGCGGGCTGGCCACCGCGCTGCGCACCGTGCCGGTGGTGCTCGACCTGGCCGAGCGGATCGCCTCGGTGGCGCCGCGGCCGTGGTTCATCGACTTCACCAACCCGGTCGGCATCGTCACCCGCGCCCTGCTCGACGCGGGCCACCGCGCGATCGGGCTGTGCGACGTGGCGATCGGCCTGCGGCGGCACTTCGCGGGCCTGCTCGGGCTCGAACCCGAGCGGGTATCCCTCGACCACGTCGGGCTCAACCACCTGACCTGGGAGCGCGCGGTCTACGTGCGCGGCGAGGACGTGCTGCCCCGGCTGCTCGCCGAGCACGGCGCGTCGATCGCCGAGCGCGTCGGGCTGCCCGAGTCGGCGCTGCGGCGGCTGGGCATGGTGCCCTCCTATTATCTGCGCTACTTCTACGAGCACGACGCCGTGGTGGCCGAGCAGAAGGTCTCGCCGTCGCGGGCCAGCGTGGTCGCCGCCGTCGAGGACGAGCTGCTGCGCCAGTACGCCGACCCCACCGTGGACACCAAGCCGGAACTGCTCGGCAGCCGAGGCGGCGCGCGGTACTCCGAGGCCGCCGCCGCGCTGCTGGCCTCGCTGTTCGGCGACGCGCGCAGCGCGGACGTGCACGTGGTGAACGTGCGCAACAACGGGACGCTGCCGTTCCTGCCGGACACCGCGGTCGTCGAGGTGCCCGCCACCGTCACCCACACCGGCGCGCAGACCTGGCCGACCGCGCCGATCCCGCCGCTGCTCGCGGGCCTGATCGGGCACGTCTCGGCCTACGAGACCCTGGCCGTGCGGGCGGCGATCAACGGCGGCGAGGATCTGGTGACCGAGGCGCTGCTGGCGCATCCGTTGATCGGCCAGGTGTCGGTCGCCGAGCATCTGGCGGCGCGGATCATCTCGGTGCACCAGGCGCACCTGCCGTGGGCCTCGGTTCGATGAGGACGGTCCTGGCCGTGGACGGCGGCCCGGGCGAGACCGATGTGGCGCTGGTGCGTGAGGACGGCGCGGTGCTCGGTCGCGGCCGGGGGCCGGGGTTCGCCCCTCGGTCGGTCGGGGTGGCCGCGGCGGTGGACGTGGTCGCCCGCACCGCGCGCGCCGCGCTCGGCTCGGAGCCGCCGTTCGCCGACCACGTCGCGGCCTACCTCGCGGGCGCGGACCTCCCGGAGCAGGAGTCGGCCGTGCGCGAGGAGTTCCTGCGGCGGGGGCTCGGGCACACCGTGGACGTCGGCAACGACGCCTTCGCCCTGCTGCGCGCGGGAACGCGCGCGGGCTGGGGGGTCGCGGTCGTGTGCGGCACGGGCGTGAACGCCGCGGGCCTCGGCCCGGACGGGCGGATGGCCCGGCTTCCGGCGCTGGGCCGGGTCAGCGGGGACTGGGGCGGCGGCCAGCACCTGGGCGAGGAGGTGCTGTGGCACGCCGTGCGCGCCGAGGACGGGCGCGGGCCCGCGACCGCGCTGGTGTCGCTGGTGCGCTCGCACTTCGGCGTGGCGCGGGCGGTGGACGTGGCCCTCGCGGTGCACCGCGGCGAGATCGAGCCGGGCAGGCTCGCCGAACTGGCCTGGCCGCTGCTGGAGATGACCGACGCGGTCGCCGAGAACCTGGTCGCCCGGCTGGCCGACGAGGTGTGCCTGCTCGGCTGCTCCATCGTGGACCGACTGGGCCTGTCCGGCGTCGCCGTGGAGATCGTGCTGGGCGGGGGTGTGCTGACCGGCGGCTCGCCGTCGCTGTTGGCCGCGGTGGCCGCGGGCTACGCCGCCCGCGTCCCGCTCGCGCGCGTCGCGGTGGCCGACCGGCCGCCGATCGTGGGCGCGGTGCGCTTGGGTCTGGACCGCGTCGGGGCCGGGGCGATCGCCCACGAACGCGTTCTCGCCGCATTCGGGTAAACCGGCCGCGAATTGTGAAAAAGATTTCCGCACGCCGCTGACAAGCGCGCTCGGTGGCTGGTCGAAGTCTTGTGAGTTGAGTTCAAGCGCAGGTCCTGTTGCGCCGGGCAGGTTGGTGCGCACCGGCTACACGCTGGGCAAACGCGGCTCCGTCTCGGGTGTCGCCGGTCGATGACGCGGGTGACAACTTTCCGGTTCCGCGTTTGTTTGGCATTGTCAACAATTGATTCGGGCTTGTCGACTTCGTTTTGGGTACCGTACCGTCTATCGGGTACGCACTAGTTTGCGTAACTCGTGGAACCGGGAGAAGAGGCTCAGAATGATTCCTGACCAGGCGACGCGACAGCGGCGTCGCGCGCGATTGCGCAGGACGCTGGCGGCGGTGGGCGGCGCGGTCGCGCTCACCATGGCGCTGCCGGGCGGCGCTGTCGCGCTCAAGGCCGCCGACCTGCCCCCGATCGGCGCCGACTCCGGCCGGTTCAACCTGCCGATCACCTGCGCCATCACGATGCCGGACTTCGGCGGGTTCAAGGTCCTCGACCTGCCGCTCAACGTCGACATCCAGGGCGTCGCCCCCACGCAACTCGGTCCGGGGCAGCAGTTCTTCCTGACCCAGGGGTCGGGCAGCATGACGTTCCCGCGCTGGCTCACCGACTTCGGCGCCAGTTTCGGCTTCACCAAGGTCGACGCCGTCGTGAACCAGATGAACATCGGCGCGGCCAACGCGAGCCCGGCTCAGATCAACATCGCCGCCCAGCCGATCGCCATCAAGGACATCAAGCTGGAGCAGGGCAAGGAACTGACCGTGCGGCTGCCCGTCGACCCGGCGGCCACCTTCCCCGACATCGGCCCGTTCACCGCGCCCGGCGACGGCGTGGTCACCCTCCAGTTCAACAGCGCCTCGGTGCTGATCAACCTCAAGGCGACCTGGGGTTTCACCATGAAGGTGAAGGCGGACTGCAAGCCGGTGGCGGGCAACGCGCTGCTGTCCATGGCGGTCGGCGGCCCGACCGGTCTGCCGCCGCTGGCGTACCACAATGTGCCGATGAACTTCCCGCCGATTCCGGTCAACCACCAGATCGGCATCATCAACTCCCCGTACCGCTGCACGGTTCTCGACGCCCCGTTCGACGTGGGCATCGCCGTCGGCGCGTACACCCCGCTCTCGGTCAGCCGAACCGGCTCGATCGTGTTCACCGAGTCGTCCGGCGCCCTCATCGTCCCCGCGGCCACTGTGGACAAGCTGCTGAAAGCGGGCATCACCAAGGCGTCCGGCCGGGTGAAGGAACTCAACCTGGTCGCGGAAGGCGGCTCGCCGAAGATCACCAACGTCCTTGGCGACGGATTCCCCATCCCGGAGACCGCCCTGGTCCAGGGCAAGGACCTGGTCGTGGAACTGCCCCCGAACGGGGCCACGCTCACCGCTGGCCCCTGGACCCCTGACGCGGGCTCCAACCACGTGAAGATCTCACTGGGCACCGCGTCCGCCGAACTCAGCTTCAATGGCGCCGCGCCCACGTCCGCCACGTGCGCGGTCCCGTCCCCGGAGGTGATCCTGCTCGACGCCCCGGTGACCGGCTGAGCTGATCGGCGGCGCTGTTCCCCCGGCTGTCGGGCAGCCGGGGGAACAGTTCTGTCCATAGAGGACAGTCTTGCTCAGGCGGCGAACTCGGCCGCGTGGTCAGCCGCCCATCGCGCCAGTGTCCGTCCCGGCCTGCCCAGGACCTCGGCGAAGTCCGGGCGCACGGAAGGCGGCTCCTGCGCGTACTCGGCCTGGTATCCCAGGATGTACTCGGCGATCGCCCCGGGAATCCCGGCCGAAATCATTCCCGCGCGCGCCTGCCCGTAGGTCTGCGCCTCGAACCGCAGGTCCCGCCCCAGCCCGGCGCCGATCGCCGCGGCCTGCTCCCGGTGCGTCAGCGCCTCCGGACCGCTGATCGAGTACGCCCGGCCCGCGTGTCCGTCCTCGACCAGCGCGGTCACCGCGACCTCCGCGATGTCCGCCTCGTGCACCGGAACCCCCACCGCGTCGGGGAAAGCGGCGCGCACGACACCTTCGGCCCGGATCGACGGCGCCCACACGTCGAGCTTGTTCGCCATGAACTCCCCGGGCCGCACGTGCGTCCAGGCCAGCCCGGACCGCTCGATCACCCGCTCGACCGCGAGGTGCGTCTCGTGGCTGCCCGGACGGCGAACCGTCACCGCGTCGGTGGACAGGAACACCACCCGGCCGACACCCGCCTCGACCGCGCATTCCACAAAGGACTCCGCGTGCGCCGCCGCGGGCTTGTCGGAGTCCAGAACGGCGAGCAGGAACACGCCGGTCACCCCTGACAGCGCGTCCGCCCACTCCCACGGCCGCGTCAAGTCGCCGCGCACCACCTCCACGCCGTCGGGAAACCTTGCCGCGTCAGGGTTCCTGGTCAGCGCGCGCACCTTCCGGCCGCGGCTGACCAACTGGTCGACCACCGCCCCGCCTACGGTTCCGGTCGCCCCGGTCACGAGAATCGTCACATCGTCCCCTCAGTTTTTCCCACCAGCCGGTCGTTTCCGACGCTAGCCACGCCGGAAACGACCGCGCACATAAAAAGTGCCTGTTATGTGAGGTGGTTCACTACTTGACCCCGCCCGCGGTGAGTCCGGCGACGATGCGGCGCTGGAACAGCAGGACGAGGATCACCAGGGGGATGGTGACGATGACGCCCGCGGCCATCTGCGTGCCGAAGGGCGAGTCGAACGCGGTCGCGCCGGTGAACTGGCTGGTGATGACCGGCGCCGTCTTGAGTTCCCGCTGGTTGACCACCGACAGGGCGATGATGAACTCGTTCCACGCCGCGATGAAGGTGATGATCGCGGTGGTGAACACGCCGGGGGCGGCAAGCGGGAGGATCACCTTGCGGAACGCCTGGGCGGGGGTGCAGCCGTCGATCTGGGCGGCCTCTTCGAGTTCGAGGGGCATCTGCCGGAAGAACGCGGTGAGGTTCCAGACCGCGAGCGGGAGCGCGAAGCTCATGCTGGGCACGATCATCGCCTGGTAGGTGTTGATCCAGCCGATGCCGGAGAACAGCTCCAGCAGCGGGACCAGCAGTGAGATGCCGGGGAACATGCTGGTGGTGATGATGATCGCGAGCACGATGTTCTTGAACCGGAAGTCCAAGCGCGCCAACGCGTACGCGGTCAGGATGCCGATGATCAGCACCAGCACCGTGGTGGTGCCCGCGACGAAGAAGCTGTTGCCCAGGGCGCGCACGAACCCGTTGCCGGGGGCGAACGCCGCCTCGTAGGAGTCCAGCGACAGCGGGTTCGGGACCGGCGCGGAGTCGAAGATGTCGTTGGTGCTCCGCAGACTGGACACCAGCATCCAGTAGAACGGCGCCAGGCAGTACACGACGATGGCGGCGATGCCGAGATACGGCGCCCACCACCACCGGCCGCGGGTCTTGGGCTTGGCTGGGCTGGTCTGGGTGGCGGTGGTCATCGGTTCCTCCCGCTCCTGGCTCCCACGACGTCCGCGCCGAGCAGCCGCACGAACACGAAGGCGACCACGGCGACGTAGAGGAACAAGAAAATCGAGTACGCCGACGCTGGCCCGTACTTGCCGAACTTCACCGCTTCCTCGAACGCGATGAGGGTGACGGTGTCGGTGGCGTTCTTGCCCGGCCCGATCAGCGTGTAGGGCAGGTCGAACATGCGCAGGGTGTCGAGGATGCGGAACAGCACCGCCACCATGAGCGTCGGCTTCACCAGCGGCAGGGTGATGGACCAGAACGTCTTCCACGGCGACGCGCCGTCGAGCTTGGCCGCCTCGTAGACCTCGTTGGAGATCACCTGCAACCCGGCCAGGACAAGCAGGCCGATGAACGGCGCGGTCTTCCAGGTGTCGGCGATGATCACCGCGAACCACGCCTGGATGCCGTCGGTCGTCCACAGCACCGGGTCGCCGGGCAGCAGGTCGTTGGCGACCCCGTCGGCCTGGAAGATCCAGCGCCACAACAGGCCCGCGATCGCGGTGGGCACCGCCCACGGCACCAGGATGCTGGCCCGCACGAGCGCGCGGCCCTTGAACGCCTTGTGCATCACCAGCGCCATCAGGATGCCCAGGACGACTTCCAGGGTCACCGCGACGATGGTGAACGTGGTGGTGTTCAGCAGGGCGTTGCGGAACCGCTCGCCCGCGGCGCCGACGAACATGTCGGCGAAGTTGTCGATGCCCACGAACCGGTCGCCGGTCAGGCGCAGCCCCGTCTCCGGGTCGATGCCGTCGTTGCGTTGGTAGAAGGCCAATCGCAGCGCGGAGATGATCGGATAGGCGACCACCAGCCCGAGCACGAGCAGGGTGGGGGAGACCAGCAGCGCGGCCAGCCGTCCCACGCCCGCCTTGCGTCCGACCGGGGCTTTGGCGGGGGGTTCGGGGGTGATCGGCGCGTCGATGAGGGTGGCCATGTGTTCCTCCTCCCGGCGTGGGGCGGGGTCGCGACGCGCTTCGGTGTCGGCCGCGACCCCGCCCGACGACTCAGCTCTTGGTGAGTTCTTCGAGCTTGGTCTGGAGTTTGGCCAGCGCGTCGGCGCTGGTCGTCGTGCCGCTCATGGCCGAGTAGGCGGCTTCCTGGATGGCGGTGGAGACCTCCTGGTACTTCACCACCGCTGGCCGCTTCTTGGCCTTCTCGATCGACTTCTTCAACTCGGTGAGGTACGGGAACTTCTCGATCAAAGCCTGCTCGTCGTACAGCGAGGCCCAGGTCGGCGCGATGGAGGTCTTCTCCAGGTTCTCCCGCTGCTGCTTCTCGTCGACCATGTACTTGATGAAGTCCAGGGCCGTCTTCTTGTTCTTCGCGAACGAGCTGATCGCGTAGTTGTGCCCGCCCAGGGTCGACGCTCCGAGGCCGTCGAGGCCGGGCAGCGGGGCGACGGCGAACTTGCCCGCCACCGCCGAGGAGCCGTCGGTCGCGTTGGCCTTGGCGTACTGGTAGGGCCACTGGCGGTGGAAGAGCAGCTCACCGGCTTGGAACGCGCGGCGGCCTTCCTCTTCCTTGAAGGTGCGGGCCTTCTGCGGGATCTTGCCGCTCTTGACGCCCTCGACCAGGAAGTCCAAGCCCTTCTTGGCGTTCTCGGAGTTCACCGCGGGCTTGCCGTCCTCGCCGACGACCTCGCCGCCCGCGGAGTTGACCGCCTCGGAGAAGTTGACCGTCAGGCCCTCGTACTTCTCGAACTGCCCGGCGTAGCAGGAAAGCCCGGGGTTGGCCGGGATGATTTTCGCGCACGCCGCGTCCAGCTCGGCCCAGGTGGTCGGCGGTTTGACGCTCGCCGCGTCGAGCAAGTCCTTGCGGTAGTAGAGCAGGCCGCCGTCGGAGGCGACCGGGACGCCGTAGAGGCGCTTGAAGTACTTGGCTGTCTCCACCGTGGCGGGCAGCAGTTTGTCGAGCGGGAACTCGGCTTCGGGAAGCTGCGTCACCCATTGGTTGGCCGCGAACTCCGCCGTCCAGACCACGTCCAGGTTCAGCACCGTGTACGTGTCGGAGCCGGTCTGCGCGTTCTGCACCATCTGCTGCCGCTGCGCGTCGGCGTCCTCCGGCAACTCGATCAGCGTCACCTTCTGGTCCGGGTGCGCGGCGTTCCACCCGTCGAGCTGGTTCTGCAGGTTCCCCGACGTGTCCTTGCCGGTGACCAGGGTGATCGGCCCAACGCCCTCTAAGGCGGGTGGAGCAGTGGATTGTCCAGGCGATTCGGATTCCGAACCACACGCGCTGACGCCCAAAGCGAGGGCTGCCGCCACCGCTACGGCTCGTTTGACGCGACCTTGCGTGACCACGACGCCTCCAGAGATCGAAACAGGGACCGCCCGGTTAATTCGGTGGCGGGCCTGACCGGCTCAGTGCTAAGCGGACTGTTCACTCATGTCGCCGACAAGGGAACGGCAGTGCCGTCGTCGTTACTGTTTCGAGACCACGATCGTGACACCTCCGTCATGAAATTGCTGCAACCCTTGCAAGACCTCTGGTGCGCCCCGGTTTCATGGGGCATCCTGTTGCCCCAACGGCACACAGCGGTGACACAGACAGCGGTGACAGAAGTCCCGACGGCGTAAGGATGTGGCCATGGCCCAGGTCAGTTTCGACAGCGCGTCCAGGGTCTACGCGGGCTCACCTCCGGTCCGCGCGGTCGACCGCCTCGACCTGGCCGTGGCGGACGGCGAGTTCCTGGTCCTGGTTGGTCCGTCCGGCTCAGGCAAGTCCACCGCCCTGCGCATGCTCGCGGGCTTGGAGGACGTTGACGAGGGCACCATCCGCATCGGCGACCGCGATGTCACGCATGTGCCCCCCAAGGGTCGCGACATCGCCATGGTGTTCCAGTCCTACGCCCTGTACCCGCACATGACCGTCGCCCAGAACATGGGTTTCGCCCTGAAGTTGCAGGGACTCCCCAAGCCTGCCATCGCCGAGAAGGTAGCCGAGGCCGCCAAACTGCTGGACCTTGAGAAATACCTCTCCCGCAAACCCAAGGCCCTTTCCGGCGGCCAACGCCAGCGCGTGGCCATGGGCCGGGCGATCGTCCGCGACCCAGCCGTGTTCCTCATGGACGAGCCCCTGTCCAACCTGGACGCCAAACTCCGCGTGGAGACCCGAGCCAACATCGCCGCCCTCCAGCGCAGGCTGGGCACCACCACCATCTACGTAACCCACGACCAGGTCGAAGCGATGACCATGGGCCACCGCGTGGCGGTCCTCAAAGACGGCATCCTCCAGCAGTGCGACACCCCACGGGCCCTCTACGACCGCCCAGCCAACGCCTTCGTCGCAGGCTTCATCGGCTCTCCAGCAATGAACCTGCACGCGGCGGCGGTAGCAGGCGACGCGGTCCGCCTAGGCGGCCTGGACATCCCCCTCCCACGCGAAACCGCCCAGGCTGTCCACGGGGCAGGCTTGGCCGAGGTGACCCTGGGCGTCCGCCCGGAGACCCTGACCCTGGTCCCCACCGGAACACCGGACGGCTTCGGCGTAGTAGTGGAACTGGTAGAGGAACTAGGCGCCGACGCCTTGGTACACGGCTCGGTCGAAGGCGAACAGGGCGACCGCCTAGTCCTCCGCGTCGACGGTCGTACCCCACCCACCCTCGGCCAGACAATCACCGTGACCGTACGCAACCCAGAGGAACTACACCTGTTCCACCCACAAACCGGCGACCGCCTGGTCTAAGCTCACGTCCTGCCAACCGCACCCGATGCTGTCAGGTGCTCGATAGGCCAAACAGAGAACCCACGCTCCTGCCAACCGCACCCGGTCCTGCCAGGTGCTCGATGGGGTGGAGTGGTTTCTTCGGGGGAGAAGGAAGATCGCTAAGCTGGCTCCGCGCGTGTGAGGCCGAAGGCA
>NZ_JBVJIN010000036.1:0-63638 GCF_055586285.1 Actinokineospora sp. NPDC051303 | reverse complement strand
ATCCAGGCACGCCGCTACTGCCTCACCGGGTACTCCGGCATCCACATCGCTGCTGTCGCGCACCGCCCTGGCGGTCGCCCGTGCTATACGGGACTACTGTCATCTCGACACCCGGGAAGGAGGTACTGACCTGAATCGGAGAGCTCGCAGGGACGCCGTGGCCTGGTCCTCACCCTCTCGATCGGATCTGCAGACTTCCTGGTGTGGAGTCGACATGTAGAAGTACACATCATGGGTCGACACATTGCAAGTCCAAAGGGTCTCGCCGTTACCGTTTCGTGACCTCGTAGTGCAAAGTCGCTGGTCAGAGTGGCAAGGAAGAGACGGTCTCTTGAGCTTCGACTGTTCAAACCGGCATAGAAGACCCACGGCAGCTGGCACGGTGATGCCCGGCGGAGCGGACAGCTCATCTCGTGCTTTATTCATGTATGGCGAAATGCCGAGAAAGACGAATCGAGAGCGTTTGCGCGTCAGGCTTCACTCATACGATTCGGTCCAGAGGGAAGTCGACCGGAATGAGTATTGACGCGCGCTCGGGATTGTGATTGTCAAGCGCATGTAAGAATCGAATGAAAATTGATGCAGTATCTGATTCGAGCGAAGTTGATTAGCGATGGGGCGCGGGCCGAGCTCGGCAATCGTAGCGACCGAGCAGTGAGAGGCGAGGCAATGCGTACTCATCAGCCAGTGGAAAGTGGGGTACGCGAGGATGGTGACCGGAGCGGTCAGGGCGACCACGGGATCACGAGTAGCGGCTGGCGACCACCCACCCAAATCGACTGTTCATACGCCTGCCGGCCACCGAGTCGGGTGTTGCACCGGTAGGTTCCACGCGCCGGTGACCAGGTATTTCGCGGAGCGGTGGGGCTGCCGCTCTAGCGGGAATATGTATCGGACAGTTGTTCGGCAGGTCGCCGGGACGCTACAAGGTGCTTGTAGGGTCTCAAATTCGATGGCGCATTCTCAATGATCTTGGAACCTGGTTGGCGCTTGTGCCATCGGTGTGAGACTTACCGCTGGGCATCGGTAGATGCCCCGCAGTCGGTCGAGTTTTGCATCGTTACGCGAATACGAAGCTCACCCCTGGAAACGCGATAGTGCGTTAGCGGCAATATCGGCGAAGCAGCTTTCGTCCGGGGGAGCGGCTGAAGGCCGCGCGATCGAACCTGCGCTTCCAGGACCGCCGCGTCGCCGACCTTGAGGTGAAACTCGCTGACCCAGCCACGATCACCTGACCGTGACGCTACTACGCCCCACAGTGTTTAGCTGTAAGTGTTGTCGCGGCCATGGCCAGCTGGGTGGTTACTGCGCCGTCATAAGCTCCGGTGCGTTGTGGGCGCGACGGTAGGCCAGTGGTGACAGGCCCAGGTGCGTGTGGAAGTGCTTGCGCAGGGCGACGGGGTCGCCGAAGCCGGAGGCGGTGGCGATCCGTGCGACGGTCAGGTCGGTGGATTCCAGCAGCAGGCGCGCGTGCGCCAGTCGTAGTTGTGCCAGCCACTTCAGTGGGCTGCTGCCCACCTCGCTGCGGAAGCGCCGGGTGAAGGTGCGCACGCTCATGTGCGCGTGCCGGGCCATGTCCTCCAGTGTGATCGGCTCGGCCAGCTGGTCCAGCGCCCACTGGCGGGTCGCCGAGGTGGAGCGGTCGGTGTCCTGCGGTACCGGGTGCTCGATGAACTGCGCTTGGCCGCCCTCGCGCCATGGCGCCACCACGCAGCGCCGCGCGGCGGCCGAGGCCACCGCCGCTCCGTGGTCCAGACGGACCAGGTGCAGGCACAGGTCGATGCCGGCGGCTCCGCCGGCGGACGTCAGGATGCGTCCGTTGTCGACGAACAGCACGTCCGGATCGACCTCGATGTCGGGGAACAGCCGCGCCAGTTCGTCGCACAGCGTCCAGTGTGTGGTGGCCCGGCCGCCGTCCAGCAGACCGGCCGCCGCGAGCAGGAAGGCCGAGGTGCACAGGCTGACGATGCGGGTCCGCGGCCCGATCCGGTCCAGCGCCGCGGCGAGTTCCCCGGGAAGCGCGCCGGTCGCGAGCAGGTCCTCGCCGGGCTCCTGAGTGGCGAGGACGACGGTGTCCGCGCTCTCCAGCACCGACTCGTCGTGATCGACGACGATCCGGTAGTCCTCGTGCGTGCGCACCGGCCGGCCGCCGAGGGAGAAGGTGACGACGGAGTACAGAGAAGTCCCGTCCGGCTTACGGGCCTCGTTGAACACCCGGGCCGGGATGCCCAGATCCAGCGGAAGGACTCCGTCGAGGGCGAGAACAGCGACACGATGCGACATGGCTGGAATGGTACGACAGGTGGCCTTCCGGCCACTCACCCGTCTTGGTAAGCACACGCCACTCTTTGGGTAGCGGGGACGCCGTCCCGCTGAAGGAAGAGCAAGACAGACATGAGCGAGGACGTCATGAGCGAGAACACCATGCGGGCAGTGACCATCAGCGAGTTCGGCGGAGCGGAGGTGCTGACCGTCGAGGAGGTCGCGCGCCCCGAGCCGCTGCCGACCGAGGTGCTGGTGCGGGTGCACGCCGCCGGGATCAACCCGGTGGACTGGAAGACCCGCGAGGGTCAGGGAATGGCGGGGCTGCAGACGCTCCCGCTGATCCTCGGCTGGGACGTCTCCGGCGTCGTCGAGAAGGTCGGCTTCGGCGTCACCACCCTGAAGGTCGGCGACGAGGTGTACGGCATGCCGTGGTTCCCGCGCGCCGCCGGCGGCTACGCCGAGTACGTGAGCGCACCGGCCCGCCAGTGGGCCCGCAAGCCGGCCACCCTCGACCACGCGCACGCGGCCGCCGTGCCGCTGGCGGCGCTGACCGCCTGGCAGACCGTGGTCGACACCGCCCACGTCCAGGCCGGTCAGCGCGTCCTGATCACGGCCGCCGCCGGCGGAGTGGGCCACTTCGCGGTCCAGTTCGCCCGGCACCTGGGTGCCCACGTGATCGCCACCGCCAGCGCCACCCGCCACCCCTGGCTCAAGGAACTCGGTGCCGACGAGACCATCGACTACACCACCACGCGCTTCGAGGACGTCGTCAAGGACGTCGACGTCGTCATCGACCTGGTGGGCGACGCCCACGACAACACGAGCACCCGCTCGCTGAAGATCCTGCGCCCAGGCGGCCTGCTGGTCGCCGTACCGGCCGGTGTCTCCCCGGACCTGGACCGGGCCGCCGAGGCGGCCGGCGTGCGTGTCACTGCGTACCTGGTCGAGCCGGACGGTCCCGCGCTGACCACGATCGCCGGGCTGATCGACGCCGGTGAGGTCGCCGTCGAGGTGGAGGAGACCTTCCCGCTGGAGCAGGTCGGCACGGCCCAGGCCCACGTCCAGGCAGGCCGCACCCGCGGCAAGGTCGTCCTCACCGTGACCGACTGACCATCCCCGCAAACAGTCAGGAGCAGCACCGTGTACTACGAGATCCGCCGCTACCAGGCGCAGCCCGGGCGCCGCGAGGAGTGGGTGCGCTACATGGAGGACGTGATCATCCCGTTCCAGGCCTCGCTGGGCATGGACGTAACCGCCTCCTTCGTCGATGCCGAGGACGAGGACGGCTACGTGTGGATTCGCCGGTTCGAGGACGAGGCCCAGAGCGAGGCCCTGTACGCGGCCGTGTACGAGCACGACCGCTGGAAGAACGAGATCGGTCCGGTCGTCTACGACCTGCTGATCCCCGAGAAGTCCGTCATCACCCGTGTGGTCCCCACCCCGGCCTCACCCCTGCGATGACCCGGCTCACGGCCGCCTCATCCACCACCGCACAGCACCGCAACAGCAACCGCAACAACGGAACACAGGAACTGTCATGAGCACCGAGACACTCCAGAAGTCGGCCCCCGCCTCGTCCATCACCCAGGCCGCCGCCGGCGCACTCATCGCGGCGGTGCACGCCGCCGCTGCCCGGATCGGCTTCACGGCGTCCATCGCCGTCACCGACCAGGGCGGACATCTGAGGGCATTCGACCGCGCCGACGACGCGCCCTTTCTCACCGCCGAGGTCGCCCTCGACAAGGCCTGGACCGCGGCCTCCTTCCGCATCCCCACCCACACGTGGAACGACTTGCTCGCCAACCCGCAGATCGCGCCGCTGGGCGGGCACTCTCGTGTGATGGCCGTCGGCGGCGGCTACCCGATCATCGAGAACGGCCAGTGCGTCGGAGGGCTGGGGATATCCGGTGGCACCTACGACCAGGACCAGCAGGCCGCCGAGGAGGCCATCGCCGCTCTCGGGTTCGAGCAGCCCGGTCTCTGACCGGCCACGGAGGGTCGGCCCGTGGCTGACGGGCGCCGGCCAAGCCACAGACCGACATCTGTACGGCTACGAGTACGAGCGGGAAGGACGCTGCACACTCATTCGGGCATCTGCGGTCGGTAAAGTCGGCTACCACCACAAGCCACACAGAAGCCTGGTTGATCCGCACCTGCCGAAACTGCGGATGTCGCCGGCGATAATGTTCGAGCACGGCATCGCGCGGGCCGGCTACATCGAGGTCCCCCGCGACCCGGATCTGGGCTATGAGTTCCTCAGGACGCGGTGGCGCACGATTCAGCACTACGGCGTGGAGATCGACGGCCGCCGTTACAACGCCCCGGTCCTCACGGGCAAGGAGAACGAGACTAGCCCCTACACCGGGAAGGCCAACGGCCGCTGGCCGTTCCAGGTCGATCCCGATGACATCACTCGCGTCTACTTCCGTGACCCGGCCTCCCGCAGATGGCACACGCTGGCATGGGAGCGCGCTCCGTCGCTGGAGATGCCGCTGAGCGAGGACGCCTTGCGGTTCGCGCGCAAATTGGCCGCCTCGAAGTACACCTACCCGGACGACAAGATCGCGGTCGCCGACCTGCTGGAGCGGTGGAACGTCGGATTGGGCCAGACGTTGCCGGAGCGGCGGATGGCGCTGCGGCTATCCCGCGAACAGGCCGCAATCGACCTGCCCGAGCAACCGCGGCAGCAGGTGGTGTCGGTCTTGCCGTCGGTGGCCCGCGTCCTGGCGGCCACCGCAGCCTCTGAGGAGGTCCCGGCGCACGAAACCCCGGCGGACGCAGCCGACGAACCGGTGACGGAGATGGGCGACGACGACATCGACGACCTGGAGGCCCTCGACACCGAGGACGACTTCTACGCCGATGCCCTGGAGGACGTGTGACCGACACGCGCCGCGAGCAACCTTCACCAGGCGCAGAACGAGCAGCGGATCGCCCCGCAGGCCTGGACAACCTCACCCTGGCGCGCAAGGAAGGCTGGCGCAGCTTCGTCGAGGCTCCCGCCCGCAGCCAGCCCGCACGACTGACCACCACAGACCTGCGGAACCTCGGGCAGGACGCGCTCGCCGACTACAACCAACGGCGGCGGGTCTGGCACGCCAACCTCGGGCCGATCAAGACCCCGCAGCTGGCCGGACTGCACGAGGACTTGTGGGACATCGTGGACAGCAACGCCTAGGACGGGGACAAGGCCATGGGCGCGATCGCGATCGACGCGTTCCCAGGGCTGGGCAAGACCACCTCGGTGCTGGCGTTCGCCAAACAGTTCCACCTCCGTGTGATCGCCGAGAACGGCGCGTTCACCGAGGACGGACACGAACGCTGGCCAGTCTGCCGGGTCGGGTTGACCGGCAACACCGGCATGAAGGACTTCAACCGGGCGATGCTGGAGTACTTCGGGCACCCCGGCCACAGCCGCGGCACGACCGCACATTCGCGCATCGCGCCTTGGACTGCATGCTCTCCTGCCAGGTCCGGCTGTTGATCGTCGATGATCTGCATTTCCTGCGCTGGCGGGCGACCTCCGGCATCGAGGTGAGCAACCAGTTCTAGTACATGGCGGGCGAGTTCCCGGTGACGCTGGTGCTCATCGGCGTCGGCCTGGCCAACCGCGGCCTGTTCTCCGAGGGCGACTCCTACACCAACGCAGTGCTCGCGCAGACCGGACGCCGCACCACGGCGCTGGACCTGCGGCCGTTTACCGTCGACACCGACACAGGGCGGCACGAGTGGCGGCAGATACTGCTGGCCATCGGACAACGCCTGGTGCTGGCCGGGAAATACCCCGGGATGCTGGCCGATGAGCTGTCCGACTACCTGTTCACCCGCAGCACCGGGCACATCGGCTCGCTGATGACCCTGATCAACCGCGGCTGCCAGCGGGCCGTCCGCACCGGAACCGAACGCCTGGACCGGGATCTACTCGACCGCGTGAAGAACGACGCCGCCGCAGAAACGACCCGCCGCGAGCTCGACGCCGCGATCCAGGCCCGCCGGCTCACGACCCGCCTCACACAGACCGGGCGCCGCGCCGGATGAGCAGCCCGCGCACCCTGCCGATCCGCCTGCCGCCGCTGCCCGGCGAAGCACTGGACAGCTGGCTGGAAGCACTGGCCGAACGCCTGCACACCAACGTCTTCGATCTCTTCCGGTTCGCGGGGGGTGACCACGCGATGGAACACCGCGAAAAGCCGCAAACCCTGGGTGCACCACCTCGACGTCGACCAACTCACCGCAGTGAGTACCGCCACCGGGGTCCCGACCGGCACCCTGGCCGCCCTGACCCTGGACCGCTACGCCGGAACCGGGCTGATCGCCGACCGGGCCGCACGAGCTCGCGGCCGTCCACGCTGGTGGCGCGGACTGCGAGGATCACGGTTCTGCCCCCATTGTCTGGCCGACAACGGAAACCGGTGGATGCTGTCCTGGCGACTGGCCTGGAGCTTCGCCTGCACCCGCCACCACACGCTGCTGCTCGACGCCTGTCCGGCCTGCGGCCGCCGCCACGTCCGGACCCGCTCCCAGCTCGCCGGCTCGCCCTACCTCGGTGATCTGGGGCTCGCCCTCCTCGAGCACTCGCCGCACGGCGGGCCATCCGCCTGCACCTACCCGTTGCCCGAGGCCGACACGGTCCCACTCGACGCCGACAGCCCTGTGCTGCGTGCCCAACACCACGTCAACACCACCATCGCCGCGCTGCTGGCCGCCCGGCGCACCCCAGCTGGCCTGGTACCACCGCAGCAGATCCTCGATGACTTGCACGTCGCCGCCCGCGCAGCACTGGCCGCCCTGCGAACCCCGGCCACACCACCGGAATCCATCACGGCGATCACCCGCGATCTGGTCGCCGAACACGGTTTGTCCGACAACGCCCACCACGATGACGCCGCCCACGTCGCGTTCGGCACAACCGCGGCGCACCTCATGCTCGCCACCGGCTCCACCACACCGGACCCGGTGATCACCGGCTGGCTCGCGCACACTCCCACGGGCGGTTCGCAAGCCCGCCTCTCCCGCCTGCTGGTCCAATGGAACAACGCCAGCCCCGGACTCCAAAGCTCACTGCTCACCTGCATCGGTCCTCGTCTCAACCCCGCGCACCAGCTCCGCTACGGCATCGCGACCCCCACCCCACGCCGCCCGCGACACGGGCACGGCACGACACGAGCGGCCAGCGTCCCGAGCCTGTTCTGGCGAGGATTGGCGCTGCGTCTCAACCCCAGGGCCTGTTCGACCCGCTGCCCTACCGTCAGGCGCTGAGCATGCTGCTGCAGATCGCCGGACTCGGTGACCTCGACTACACCGCCGCCCGCACACTGCTTCACCTGCCCGCGGCCAGCAACGCCGTCTGCGCCCACTTCACCAAGACACTCCGTGAGGCCGGCGCCTGGGAGCCCGTGCTCGCCGCGCTCGGCCACCTCGCCCGCGCACTCGACGATCAACCCGCACCCATCGACTACGGACGCCGCCGCCGATGGCGCCGCATCTCCGCCGCCACCCTGGACAGCACAGCCTGGCGGGCCGCCTGCACACAGATTCGCCACCGCTCGTCCGACCGCCAGGAACGCTTCGCGCGACTACACCTGATCGAACTGCTCACCGGCAGCCACCCTTACCACTACCCGCAGCCGCTGACACTGGCCCCGGAACTCGACGGCGAGAACTACACCGCCTTCGTCTTCCACCTTCCCGCGCAGCTGTCCACGCATCTGCACCAGCAAGCCCAGACCCTCCTGCGGCGCCTGCACATCGACGAACCCGTCACCTGGGAACCGCCGTTCGACCACGCCGGCACCATCTCTTGGCCCGGTCCCCACCCCGACGACGTTCTCCCACAACAACTCTGGGGCCTCGTCCGGGCAGGACTGACCCGAAGCGAGATCGCCGCCCGCCTGCACACCACACCCGAACGCATCCACCTGGCCGCCGTCCGTCACCCACAACCCAGGACCCCACAACATCGATCTGGACCACGCACGGACCGCCCACCCGCAGCCCTCCCCAGCGAACACGAACTACGCACCTACGTGGGCCAGGGACTCCGTCCAGGTCAGTTCGCGAAACTCACCGGCCACAACCACCAACGCATCAGCGAACTCCTTGCCAGCAACGGAATCGGACCGCCATCGCCACGAGAGGTTCTCCGCACGCTCGACCCCGCCTGGCTGCGCAAGCAATACGAAGACAACCACCGTTCCTTCGCCGACATCGCCGCCGACCTGGACATCCCGCCATCCGACCTGGCCCGGCACGCCCGCAAGCTCGGACTCGCTGTCCGCCACGGCGTCGCCGCGCACAACCACATTCTCAGCGCATACGGCGGACCGGACGCATTCCCCACCACCATCTGGACCGTCTTCGCCACCCGCGGAGCCGAACAACGCGTCCGGCGACTGCTCGCAACCCCCGGACACCCCGACCTCGACCACGCCGCCAGACACCTCGGCACCAGAAAAGCCGTCCTCAGCAATCAAATCGACCAGCTCGAACACACCATCGGCGCCACACTGCTCGAAACCAAACCTGACTCCGGCGGCATCAGGCTGACACCCACCGGTGATAAATTCGCGCAAGACGTAGTACAAGTCCTGACGACGCTCGACCGAAGCGGCAACAGCAACAGCACTGCAACGCGCCGAACTACTGAGGATAACGTCACGAAACTGAGACTGATCTTGGTGGCACCGCAGTGAGGCAACCGCCAAAGCCTCCAGCCAAGCAAGATCGACATGTCACGCGCGGTGAGACCCTGCAAGATGTCCTCCGTGATCGTCGGCATGGTGAAGCCCTTGGAGACTGGTTGACTGTTGGCAGCAACCTGTCTACCAAGGGCTTTATCAACGCTGTTGCCTACCCGCCTCCAGGTCGGGGACGGAAATGCTTCACTACGGGCATCCTCGGCGTAGGGCACTGATTCTGTTGTCCCAACCGAACGTGCGGAGATCTCGCAGTTGCGTATTTCCGATCCGAAGTACTGGTCCAGCGAAGTTGATCTCGTCGTAAGCGCACCAGGTCACACCGGTGCGGTTCCACAGCGAGGAAATCTGGTTGTTCATGTCTCCCAGATCACCGATGCTGTTCTGGGTCCGCATCATTCTGCCGGTTCCGCCGGCGTGCTCCCAGACACAGAACCAGCCGTCCGGGCAGTCGGAGAATGCTGTGATCGACACGACTTCTTCGTCTGCAGCCGGAGCCGCCTGGGCGGCGGTAACCGGCAGGACGGCCGCGAGCGCTGCAGCACCTACCGCGGTAGCGAGCTTGACGAGTGGACGCATGATGCTGCCTCCCCTCCTAGCAAGCGCGCAGTGAGCTGATGTTGTCGTTGCGGTTGTATAGGCTGGTGTTTCCCTGCCAGCCAGCGGAAACGCGCCAGCCGGCTCCGGCGTAGTTGATGTCCAGGTAGGTGCACCAAATCCTGCTGGTGCGGTTCCACACCGAGGACACCTGGTCGTTGAGGTTGAAGTCTCGGAGGTCGGGTGTGCCGACCTGGAATCGCGCCATCCGTCCCTGTCCACCCGCGTGCTCCCACACGCAGAACCAGCCAGCCGGGCAGTCGGCGTACGCGGTGATCGACACACCGCCATCGCCGCTCGCGGCGCCTGCCTGGGCAGTGGTCGCCGAGGCGGTCGTGATCAGCGCGGCCATGCCCAGTGCGGCGCAGAAAACTTTCAACATACGCATCTGTCGTGTGCCCTTCTCGATTCTTGGCGCTGGGCGATCCGGCTGTGGCCTCGTAGCGAGGTACGACAGTGGATGTAGCGCCGCAGCGTTGCCCGGTGCCGCTGGCCTCCGGGTTTCGGTTGTTGTGGACCTGCACCAGGATGTGCGGCCGATCGTGTGAACCGCTCACAGTTTTTCTGTACGGCGCTGTTCAAGCGGCTATGCCTGGTGTCCCTGGAGGCACCTGGGAGAGGACTGTGCAGTGGCGGCGGTGGTACGTCTGTTGGGCGAGGTGGGCGCGGAGGTTGACGGGCGACTGGTGGAGCTAGGCACGCCCCGGCAACGGTGTGTACTGGCCGCGTTGGCGATCGACGCCGGGCGGGTCGTGCCGGCGGACCGGTTGGTCGAGCGCGTGTGGGGCGTGGACGCGGCGCCGCGGGCGCGGTCGACGCTGCACAACTACATCTCCCGCCTGCGAGGGGTGCTGGCCGGTGCGGCCGGGGTGGCCGTCGTGCGCCGCTCGGGCGGCTACGCCCTGATTGCCGACGCGGCCGAGCCTGTGGTGGACCTGTACAGGTTCCGAGCCTTGTGCTCTGCCACTGAGGCGGCAGTCGACGACGAGTTGACGGCTCGGCTGCTGACCGAGGCGCTCGCGCTGTGGCACGGGGAAGCGCTGACCGGTGTGGCCGGGGAGTGGGTGGCGGCCGAGCGTGATCGATTGGAACAAGAGAGGTTGGCGGCCGAACACGAACTGGTCGACGTCCGGCTGCGCGCAGGAGACGGCGGGGAGCTGCTGGCCGAGCTGTCCGCCCGTGCCGCACGGCACCCGTTGGAGGAGCGAGTAGCGGGCCAGTACCTGCTAGCCCTGCACCGAGCCGGGCGCACAACTGACGCCTTGGCCCACTACAGACAGGTCCGCACGCAACTCGTTGAGGAGTTGGGCACCGAACCCGGCACCGCCCTGCAGGAGCTACATCGGCAGATCCTCTCCGCCGATCCCCGCCTCATCGCCGCACCCGCGAGCACAACACACATAGTCACAGCGACCCAGCCGGTGGTGCCTCGTCAACTGCCCGCCGCGCTCTCGTCATTCGTCGGCCGTGAGGACGCACTGCAGCATCTGGACGCCTGGTTGAACGCGACGGGTACCGCCGGCACAGTCGGCATCGCCTCCATCATCGGCACCGGAGGAATGGGAAAAACCTCGCTGGCACTGCACTGGGCCCACCACCACGCCGACCGATTCCCCGACGGACACCTTTGGGCCGACTTACGCGGCTTCAGCCCAGGCCATCCCAGGCAAGCGGCCGACGTGCTGGCAGATTTCCTCGCCGCCCTAGGCGTTGACCGCGACCACCAGCCAAAGGACACCGACGCCCGTGCTGCGCTCTACCGCACCCACACCACCGGCAAACGGATGCTGGTCCTGCTCGACAACGCTGCCGACACCACCCAGATCACTCCGCTGCTACCAGGCACTGAAACGTGTATGGTGCTGGTGACCAGCCGCAACCGGCTCCCCGGGTTGATCATCGGGCACGGAACTCGACATCTGTCTCTGGACGTGCTGTCCGCCGCCGAGGCCCGCGCCCTCCTGATCGAGCGTCTCGGCGCCGGCCGCGTGCGAGACGAATCCGCCGCAGTGGACGAGTTGGTGAAGCTGTGCGGTGGGTTCCCGCTGGCGTTGAGCATCATCGCGGGCCACGCGAGCACGCGCCCCCACCTGTCCCTGACCACGCTGGCCGCCGACCTGCGCGACCTCGGCCTCAGCGCATTGGAGGACAACGAACCCACTGCCAGCTTGCCCACAGTTCTGTCCTGGTCACGCCACACGCTCACGTCCGAGCAGGATCGGCTGTTCGCGCTGCTGGGCGTCGCCCCCGGCGCTGACATCAGCCTGCCCGCAGCCGCCTGCCTCGTCGGGCTTCCGCTCGCGGACACCAGGGCGCTACTGCTGGGCCTGGAACAGGCATCGCTGATCATCCAGGATGCCTCCTCGCGCCGCCCTCACCCGGCACGCATGTCCATTCGCTGTCCGATGCGCCGGAAGCGATGGCCTGGTTCGACTCCGAGCGCGCTACCCTGCTCGCCGCCCAGCACGTCGCGGCCCTCCAGTGCCAGCACCACACCGTGTGGTGGCTGGCGTTGTCCCTGGACACGTTCCACCACCGACGAGGCCACCGTCACGACCGCCTCGCCGCATGGCGGGCCGCGGCGCACGCCGCAGACCACCTGCCCGATCAGGTGCCCCGCCTCGTAGCCCACCGGCACCTCGGCCGCGCCTGCGCCGCCCTGGGGCTGCACGAGGAAGCCATCGGACACCTGCACCATGCCCTCAGCCTCGCCGAAGACCACGAAGCCCGCTACGAGCAGGGGCACGCCCACCAAGCACTCGCACGGGTCTGGGGCAAGCACGATGATCGCAAGGCCCTTCACCACGCCACCCAGGCACTGCGCCTGTTCCTCGACGTCGACCGGCCATTGTGCCAAGCCCACGGACACCACGCCGTGGGCTGGTACACCGCCCGACTTGGCGATCACGACACCGCACGCAGCCACTTCCACGCAGCCCTCACCCTGCACCGACGACACCACAACCCCACCGGCGAAGCGAACGGCCTCGACAGCCTCGGCTACGTCGAACACAACACCGGCGACCACCACCAAGCCATCCACTACTACAGACAAGCCCTCGTCCTGCGCCGCAGCCTCGGCAACGCCTACGACGCCGCCAGCACCCTCGAGCACCTCGGCTCTCCGCACGCCGCTCTCGGCCAGCACGACCATGCCCGCGCGGCCTGGCGCGAAGCCCTGGTGATGTATCGGCAACAAGGCCGCGATTCAGACGCCAGAGGGGTACTGCGGCAACTCGACGCCCTCGACCACACGGACAACAACGATCCCAGCAGGATCGCCGCAACCCGCCCATCACTTCACTCCGCGCCCACGACGTCTACCAGACCCTGAGGAAGTGCCACGATCTCTGAGACTGATCATGGTGACATCGCAGTGAGACAGCGCAGGAATGCACAGGCAGCAAGAAGATCAACATGTCACCGGCGGCGAGACCCTACAGTGCTCGCCTCATGCGCTGTTGACCTACTAGTCGGTCACTCGATGTGACGATGCTGGTCTAGTGCTAAGTACGAGATCTACGCTGCAATGAGTACCTCGTTTGGCGTAATTTGATGACCTTGACAAGTGATCGCCCTCGTTGGGTGGCCGGGATTGCGTGCCCTCTGTGTTGAGGGGATGCGGTTGTTGGCTTTCGGTCACAGATTTCCCATGTCGCGGCGAGGGGCGCTGGTGGCCCTTCAAGGATGAGCGTGGAACGTGTCAACGGCAACTCGGGATGTCAAGTACCTACAGCGGTCGCGGGATCTGCGTCATGCTCCTGAACGGGGAGTGGATCGCCCATTCTGGTGGCCTTGAGTGCGGGTCTATTGCATTACTGGAAGTTGCACAGGGCTATCCAGGAGAAGAACAAATTCGATCCATGGACCGGACAGGAGCGCCGGATTCAGCGCCGGGCCCTGGGGCGAACATTGCGGCGTTTGGAGACTGCGGGGCTGATACTGCGCTATGAGGACCGTGTGTTTCCGCGGTCGGTTATCTATTCGCTGATGTCCGCGGCCACGAAGCTGTTGGTCAGTATGCGGCCGCTGATCGGCTGGGCTGAGGAGCACCTCGATCTGATCGAGCGCCTGCGGGAGTCTCAGCCCACGACGGCAAGACGAGGGGCGGACAACGAGCGTGCGGAGGACGATCTGCTCGACTGACTGGGAGGCCAGGGGTGGGTCAGCTGGCCGCAGCGTTGTCGTTAGAGGTTATGCGGCGGGTGTTGCGGCGTTGGAGGAAGGCGGCGAGGTTGAGGGTGTCGGGGCTGGGGTGGTGTCCGATCTCGCCGAGGGTGGTGGTCAGGAGGGCGAGGGTGCGGGGGATCGCGGTGTGGCGGCCGAGGCGGGCTTGGGTGTGGATGATGTCGCGGTAGACGCCTTCGTTGTGGCGGTCGAGGGTGCGGGTGCGTTCCAGCAGGGTGAGGGTGGTTTCCGGGTCGGTCTCGCGGTGGGTGTGGATGAGGGTGGCGAGAGCGTCGAGGACGTCGCGGCGGGTGGACTCGCGGAAGGGTTCGATCCACTGGGCGTCGAGGTCTTCGGCGAGGTCGCCTTGGTAGAGCGCGATGGCGTCGTGCAGGTGGGCATCGTCGCTGGGGACGTGTGGGGTTTGGAGGGTGTTCTGGAGGTGCCAGAAGTCGACGGTGACCAGGTCGGGGTTGAGGTGGTAGCGGCCGTCGTTGTTGAGGACGAGGTTGGTGATGGTGCCGTGGGTGGCGTCGGTCAGGGCGCGGCGCAGCATCGATAGGGTGTTGTGGAAGCTGTTGTACGGCCTCGGGGGTCGACTGTCGGGCCAGATGGCCTCGTTGAGGACTTCGCGGCGGACGCCGTGCGGGTGCAGCGCGAGATAGACGAGCACCTCGCGTTGTTTCGGGGTGAGCGCGCCGCCGAGTTCGCGTTCACCCTCGTCGTCGTATAGGACCAGGTGGATTCGGCCCAGCACACGCACGGCCAGCGGGCACCGCGGCGTGCCCTGGTCGGTGTTGTCTGGTCCTGGCGGCTTCCCCGATTGGTGTGACTGGTCACCGGGAGACCCGGCGTGCTCAGCGGTCGCTCCGCGCCCGGTGTCGTGAGGCGGAGGGGGCGATGCCGGAACGGTGTGCCCGACGTTCATGGGCAGGGGGGCGGGCATCGAGCAGAAGGCGCGGGGCCGGGTCGGCAGCGGTCTGGCTGTGGTCGTCCGGGCCTGCGGGCGATAGACGCGCACGCGTGGAACGGCGAGTCCGGGGACCGGTTCCGGGACGAGTTCTCCTTTGAGCCGCCGAAGTGGCTGCGCGCGGCGGACGCGTTCGAGGCCACAGCTCAAGCCCTTGACGGGTACTCGGGCACGTTGCGCTGGGCTCAAGGCCAAGCCGCCGAGGCCATCCGACTCTGGGACGGGGGAGAGGCAGCGACTCGGCAAGCCCGCGCCGATCACGATCGAGCGGTGACCGACGCCGAGGCGCAGTCGCGCGCCAACGCCGTGGCCGGTGACCCGACCGTGGTGACGGTGGCCCCATTTACCGATCCGGGCGAACAGAAGCGGCAGGCAGCCCGTGACGTCCTCGCCCGAGCCCGGCAACAGGTCCTGGAGGCCGCCGACTGGGCCGCGGGCGTGATCCGCGCCCAGGGCGACGAGGCGCCGGAGGAACCGGGCTGGCTGGAGAGCGCGGCCAGCACGGTGGGAGATTTCGTCGCCGATGTCGGTGAAGGCGTGTGGGAGTCGGTCTCCGGGACAGGCGAGTTCGTGTGGGAACTGGTCACCAACCCAGGTGAAACGATCCCCGCACTGGTCGAAGGCATCGGCGCCGCCGCGCAGGACCCGGTCGGATTCGCCAAGCAGACCTGGAACTCCTTCGTCGAGGAACCCGGACGCACGATAGGCAACATCCTCGGCGGAGCGGCGATGGGCGGCGGAACCCTCAAAGCCGCGTCGATCGCAGGCAAAATCGGAAAAGCAGCCCGCAAGGACGGACCTGACGGCGACCACCGAACCGACGCGGGCGAGCCTGACCACCCCCAAGACCCGGACCACCCCCACGAGGACCGCCCCGAGAGCGACGACCGCGACCTGTCGGTCTCCGAACAGCGCGCCTTGCGCTCCCTGGAGAAACAGGTCGCCGAACACCAGACCAAACTCGACTCCTACCGCGCCGACCCGGACGCCTACGACAACAAGGGCATCCTGGCGAACGCACCGACACCGGAAATCCGACAACGCATTATCGACGGTAGAATCCGCCATCTTGAGACCGAAATAGCAACCTTCCAGAAACAGATCAACGACATCCGAGGAGGCGGCAAATGACCGAAGAACCCCTACGCATCTCGATCGACCGCGTACGAACGGCCTGCGACATGATCCTCACCCACCTGGCCGCTACCGAAGGCGACACAGTCGAACTCCAACGGGACTACTTCTGGTCCATCGACGACGAAAGCCTCTACGACGTTTACAAAGACCCCGCACCACTGGGCGTCGGCCAGATCTCCGAGTCCTGGGACCACCTCGAAGACCTGATCGACGGCCGAACCGACACCCCCACCCGCCACCTCACCTGGCTGTCCGACATCCTCCGCGCCCTGGGCACACACACCACCCGTAAGCCACTAACCCCTGAAAGCTAGTGGTCACGTGAGCCGTAATGCCCACTGGTCGGTCCGACGTATCCAGGACATCGCCAACGGTATCGTCCTTGAACAGCGCACGAGAAAGCCAGGGCCACTGAGTTGCAAACCCTCGTAGGGCGATGAGGGCCCGACCGTGACCGCGGTCGCCGCCGCCCTGGGCATGTTGCGACCCCTCGTAGGGGCGATGAGGATGATCCCGACGATCGGCCGCGTGCGGCTGCTCCGGAGTTGCGAACCCTCGTAGGGGCGATGAGGACCCACGGGCTGTCGGTGGTCGCGCTCACGGACAGTCTGTTGCGAACCCTCGTAGGGGCGATGAGGACGAGGACGACAGGAACAGCCGCCACCACTGGGAATATCTGTTGCGAACCCTCGTAGGGGCGATGAGGACCCGAAGGTAAAGGTGCAGGTCAGGTGGGGTGCTGGGTGGTTGTTTTGGGCGGGTTTTGCAGTGAACCTCCGGTCGTGTCGTGGAGCCCGGGGTGTCGCTGAAGTTTGGGCGTGTCGTATGGGGTTCATGGTGGTGTGTCTGTTGTGGGTTGGGGTCACAGGATGTCGTGAGGTGCGGCGGTTGTCGGTCCCCGTTCGTGGCGTTGAGGGGTGGGTCCCTGGCGGCGGGGTAGGTGCAGACGACCACATTATCGAAGCGATCCTCGACGCGTCGCCACCCCGCCGAGCTCTAGAGGAACGTCTTGGTGGAGTGACGGGCAGGCAAGTGCCACTCATGGGCGGCAATCGCTTTGCTGGGTGGCCATGCTGGAGATCTTCGCAGAGTCGACCATCGGGGTTAGATTCGCGTTTCCAAAAAACTCCGCAACGATGTCCGGGCGATTGGTGGGTTTCTCAGAGAGGTTCCCAAAATGACGAGGTGCGCTGGGTCATGACGGCCCCGTGGTGAGGGTGGCGGGGTCGAAGGTGCGGCCGTGTTGGGAATACGGTTTGAGTTTGCCGTCCGGGCCAGTGTCGGTGGAGACGTAGACGCAGCGGGCGCCGAAGGTGGCGGCGGTGCGCATCATGGCGAGGGTGAGTGGGACGGTGCCGCCGGTGACGTCGACGAGGACGCGCTCGGGGGGAAAGTCCAGTTCGCGGAGGCGTTCGACGATTTTGTCGCTGCCTGCCACGGTGGCGACCGGGTCGGTGACGTTGTCGAGGTGCACGGCGGAGAACTCGATGCCGTCGGCCGCCAGTTCGTCGCGCAAGGTGTCGGCGCGGTCGGCGGTCTTGGGGTTGAGCACGGCGATGACGGCGCGGGGGCGGGTTCGCTCGCAGAGGTACTCGGGGGGCTCGGGGTTGCCCGTGCGGCGGTGCGCGCGTGTGTAAGGGGTGCCTCGGTGGCTGATGGGCAGGACGAGGACGTCCGCGTTGGGCAGTGCCGCGAACGGTTTGCGGGATCGTTCCGCGCGGCGGCGGGACCAGCGGTTGCGGGCCATGCCGACGAGCACCGCGACGGTCAACACCACGACGATGGCAAGGACCCGCAGAATGCCGTTGCGCGCGGGCTTGCTCGGGTCGCCGAACCAGTCGACGAACAGATCCGGGGTGACCGGGGCGAGCAGGACGGCGACGAAGACGCTTTGCAGGTTCCGGCGGGCGCCGAACAAGCGGTTTCCTGCCCAGGTCGCCGCTTTCACCTGTTCTCCCTCAGCATCGGGCCGCCCAAGGGCGGCAGGGACTGGGCCGCCCGTCCGGCCTTGTCGTTGGTGGTGAACCAGACATATCCAGGTTCGTCGGGCTTGTTGCGCGGGTAGTGCACGTCTTCGCCTGCGGCATAGCCTGCCGCGGCCTGCCGGAAGGCCGTGAGCAGCGCTTGGCAGCGGGGGGAGTTCATCGCTTCGACGAAGTCCGCCGCTAGGCCAGAAGTATCCACTGTGGACTTGTCGGCGCCGAGGGAACGCAGCCGGTCGGCGACCTGGGTTCCGGTGTGGACGGTGGTGGCGGTGGTGCGGAGTTCGACCGAGCCGAAGCCCAATGGTTTCCCCCGGCCCAGTCGAAGGCGCCCTGGCCTGTCTGTCAGGCCGATGCGGTTCGGGTCGAGCAGCCACAGCAGGGCTCCGAGTTCGATCCGGCTGAGGTTGCGGAAAGCCAGGGTGAAGGTGAATCGCGTCCGGGGTTTGACCCACCCGTGGATGGTGGCGTTCTGGCTGTCCCGCGCTTGTCTGCCCTCGGGCGGTTGGTAGCGAGTGCGGGTGATGATTTCGTCGAGGCCCGCCGTCTCCATCCACCCCTGGTGTGGGTAAACCTTGCGTCCGCGCGGCACCTGGTCGCCGGTGAACCACTGGGCTCGGCCCAACTCGGGTGGGAGCGGCTTGGTGCCCGCGACCGCGTCGGGCAGGCCGAGGTAGAAGCGGCCCTGGTCGGGCTTCGGGGTCGACAACGGGGGCAGGGTGAGCCTGCTGAGCCGCTGCGTTGCGGCGGCGGCCGCGGGGCAGTCCAAGCGGGTGACCTCGATTTGTGCGCGGTAGGCGCCGTGACCGTCCGGGTGGGTCCAGCCGAAAACACGGTCGGCTGGCGAGAGTTGGTCGTGTGCGGTGGCGGGTCGCAGGGTCCGGTGCAGCAATTCGACAGGTGTCGTGTCGTGCAGGGCACGTGAGATCATCACCGGACGCAGTCGCCCGCGCCCGCCGGACATGCGCTCCAGCCAGCAGGGCAGCGGCGGGTCGGCGGGGATCTCGGTGTCGGGGCCCAGCCACTCGGGGTCACCCTTCTGGGCCTGGTAGAGGTGGCGGGACCAGGCGGTGCTGCCGGGTTCGGGGCCGAGGTACTTCCAAGGGCGGCCGTCGCGGTCGAGGATGTCGCTGGCATCCGCGTGCTGGTGCAGGTCGCGCTGGTGCTTGACGAGTTTGGCGAGGTCGCGGATCAGGTCGTCCGCGGCGGATCCGGTGATCGTGGTGGACGGAGTCAAGGTGAGTCGTCCGCGGCCGTCGACGATCTCGGTGACGAAGAGGCGTTCCGCACGCTTGCCTTTGATGGTGGGGCCGGTGATGTGCAGGATGCCCCTGACCCGGAAGCAGACGTCGGACGCCTCAATTTCGTCAACCGAGGCGTCTTTGTCATCCTCCGACAGCAGGCGCTTCACCTGCCAGACCCCCCGGCCCTTGCGCGAGGTGCGGGAGATGAGCGCTTCGACTTCCTGTCGGTGGCGGAACGTGCCGAGTTGGTATTCGCGGGTGTGGTCGTTGCCCCACGCGGGGATCCGGATCGCCGCGCTGGACCCCTTCCCGCCGTCAAGGACAAGACTGCCCAACTGCTCCACCGTCGAGTCACGCACGATCACAGGGATGAGTCCGTTCGCCGACTCGACCGATGTGCGGTAGCCAGTAGATCGGTCGCGGTCGAAGACCGTGAAGCGGGAGTTGGTGATGGCCTCGTAGGCCGAGCGCAGCATGCCCTTGACCGAACTCGCGGCGAGGTCGACACGGTCGATGCCGTCCTGGTCGGCGATAGTGGCGACTCGCCAGTGCTGGTGATTGTCGACCTTGTCGCCGTCGCGCATGATCAGCAGCGGGGTTACGGCGGTCATCTCGACGTCGATGGTGCCGCTGAGCAGGTCGGGGTGGTACCGGTGGTGGCCTGCGGGCGCCGCGTCACCCAGGCCGGGGGGCATGTCCGTCCGGGGGAAGGCGGGCAGAAAGTTGTACGGGTTGTGGAAGGGCACCGTGGCTTCTCCGGTCAGTGTCGTGAGCCGTCGATGGGTTCGGCACTGGTGATGCCGGTGAGCCTTTCATCGAGCACCGACAAGTTGCCGTACTCGTCCACGACGAGGTATTCGCGGTAGGACAGGCGCAAGTATTCGCTGGGCCAGTCCTGGCTGGCCGGGGTGGCCGAAGGCGGTGGGTGGGGCAGATCGATCCAGCCGAGTCGCCCCTCCACCGCACGACACCAGTCCGGGTGGCCGTCGATGAGCTGGAAGTGCCTGCCCCACAGGGCGTACAGTCCATCCACTGTGGACTCCACAGTGACGGTGTCGGCTATCCAGTCCGGCGCCAAGTCCGCCCGTTCGGTGACCAGGGCGGCGAGGCCGAGGCCCGCGCGGTCGTGGTGCCAGCGCAGGTCGACCTCGGCGTCGAACAGCCGCGCGGAGAACAGCGTGTCCCGCCCGCGGGGTCCGTCCGGGGTGCGTAGTTCCCCGTCGCGCCAACGGGCGACGCTGTGGTCGGTGGCCGAGCTGAGGAACGCCACCATGTCCCGGCCGTAGACCACGTCGAGCGCTTGGTCGAGGGTGAGCGGGGTCGGTGCGGTGCGCACGTGCAGGTTCACCGGGGGTCTCCGATACCGAGGAGGGTGTCCAGGGGTGTGCCGTCGGCCAAATCGAGCAGCCACGCCCACCAGTCCCCGCGGTAACCCGGGAGTCCGGTGACGGTGACACCGAGCGGCTCGATGCCCCCCAAGCCTCTGGTGGTGCCTCGACCGACCCGGGCGGCGTCTTCGACCAGCGGCGCGGCGGCCACGCCGAGCAGCACGATCACCGCCGTGCGCAGGTCGTCGGCGACGCGGGCGGGGTTGATGTCGAGGGTGATCGGTTCCCACGTCCACACCCGGGGTTCGAGCGTGGTGAACAGGCGCGCGTCGGCCGCGCCGGAGGTCCACCGGTCCAGCGCGACCCGGGTACGCGGGTGCGCCCAGGCGGGGTTCGGCGGTTCCTTGTCGGTGAACTGCCGCGCCCATTCCTCCTTCGGAACGCCGGATTCCATCGTCGCGGCGACATCAGGGATGCGCAGGGCCCCAGCCCGCTCACGGGACCCGAACAGCGCGGCGAGGGCGGGCACGCGCGCGGCGAGGACGTCGGCCGCGGCGACCGGGTCGTCTCCGGGGTCGGCGTCCGGTCCTATCAGAGTGCGCACGACGCGCTCCGCCTCGGCTCGCAGCATGCCCTTGATCGTGGACCCGGGCAGCACCGGCACGAGACCGCCGTCGGCGCCGGTCGTCATCAACGGCACCAACTGGGCGGTGGTCCCCTCGCTGGAGGCTCCCACCACGACGGGTTCCCGTGGCCGCCACTCGATTCGGATGCCGGTGGCGGGCACCGTCGTGGAAGGTGTGATCTTTTCGGTGTCGGCGTTGCCCGCGAGCAGGGACAGCACCGCCGCACGGGAGTGCAGGTCCGTCCGCTGCACGGTTGCGCCGAGACAGTCCAGCCTGCCCAGTCCGCGTGTGCTCGCCGCGCCAACCGTCAGTCCCTCGGCCCGGATGTGGGCCACCAGCGCGCGCAGCGCTGGACTGGCGGGGCCTTCGTAGCGCAGTTCCACGGTGAGCAGGGTGCCCGGCGCGATGACGACGCGGTCGTAGAGCAGCCTTTCCGCCGCGCTGCCGGTGCGGCGGTCGATGCCGACGCCGGTGCGCAGCGCGACCTCGGCGTCGGCGATGACGGTGTCGAACACGCTCAGGTTGGACGCCTGCCCCTCGTCGCCCTCGGCGAAGCCGAACACCGCGGCCTCCTGGTCGGGGGCCACCACGCGCATCGCGCCGCGCAGCACCCCGGCCCAGGACGTGCCGGGGACGATCATCCGGCCGAGTCCGTCGGTGGCGATGGGCAGGTCGGCCACGGCGTCCGCGCCCGCCGCCCCGATGTGCAGTGGGGTGCGGGCGCGGAACTCGATGCGGTAGTCCTCGCGGACCCGTGTGGACATGGCGTCACTCACAGCCGGACTCACGGTCGCGTTCACACCGCACCTCCGTCGCGTCGCAGACCGTCGACGACGTCCGAGACGAGAGCGGTGATCGCCGCCGCCCGGTCCGGCTCGCCGGTCACCGGCACACCGTGGTCATCGAGCACCTGCCACCAGGAACGCAGGTCCGGATTCACGCGGCGCCCGATCAGGTCGTCGAGCACTCGGGCCAAGTCCCGTTCGGACTTTCGCCTCGGCAGGTTCCCGCGGGTGACGCCGTCGATCCGCGCGATGAGTGGTCCCAGCCCGCCCGCGACGGCCGCCGCGACGCACGCGGCCTGCCACTCCCCGCGCTGGCTGCGGGAGAGCGGCTTGAGGTAGGTCTCCAACTCCGTGTACTCGGTCGTGGACCGGGTCTCGGGCACAGCCGTGCGGACACGGTCGGCGACAGCCACGGCACGCACCCGCTCCGGCAGGTCGCCCAGCGCAACCGACCGCACGGGCGGAGCCGCGGCGACTTCGGCGGTGCGGACGTCGCCCGCGTCCGTGAGCGGCAGACCCACGACGATTTCGCCACAGCCCTCGGCGGTCCTGGTGCCGATTCCCGTGGTAAGCAATTCGCTCCACCGCCTGGAATCTGGCAGCGCGGCGGGGAAACGCAGGCGCAGCACGCTGCCCGCCCCGACGCCGATGACGCTTTCCCGCGGGAGTTGCCACTGCCGGTGCCAACTGTCCCTGCGCCGGGTGCGGGCGATCGCGGACACCAGTTCCACCTCCACACCGAGTCCGTCGGCCAAGGTCGCGACAACCCGCCGCGGATCTGCGGTCAACCTGCCGGAGCGGTCGCGCACCACGAGGTCGGAAACCGCCCACAGCGTGACCCCTCGGTCCGGCGCCGGGTGCTCGGCCAGGGCAGATGGTTCGACCGCGACAGTGACCGCGCCGTACTCACCCCGGCGGCGCGCGCCCCAGCGTGCCGGGCCGGACAGCAGCGCCCACGGGTCACCGGAAATCTCCCCTAGTAACGACTCCCGCACCAGTATCCGGGCGCGCAGCCGGGTTCCCGCCGGGATCGCCTCCACCTGGTAGAGGCCTGCCCTCGACGTCGGCCGCTGGGTATGTGGGTCGATGGCGTTGTGGCTGGCCCTGACCATCGGGACCGCGGCGAGGTCGATCGTGCCGTCGGTGACGGAGCCGGTGGTGTACCGGCCGCGGACCTGCCTGCTCCCCGTCGGCGGAGCGGCCGCGGGTTCCGTTGTGGACATGTCGGCGACGTGGAAGAGGGTGTTGTCCTCCCGCGACGCGAACAGCGTCAGCGGGGCGGGCAGACCGCGCGCCCCGGCGACCTCGGGCAGGGCGTTGCGCACGATCAGCGCCTGGTGCCAGACGCCCGCGCGCACGGCCGCCTGTCCCCAGCGCTCGGCCAGCCAGGCGAGCAGGATGGTGCCCGGGATGTGGTCGAGTCCGCGCATGATGTTGCCCGTGACCTGCTCGGTCACCCGCAGCGGCGTGTCCACCGTGACCACGATGTCCGCAACGACCCACCCACCGGAGGGAACCCCGGCCACCGCGTCGGTCTCCGGCCGGGCAGGTCCACTCGGTTCGGGTGGCCGGAAACCGGACTCGGCCAACCACCGCGCCCACGCCGCCGGATCGTGGTCGCCGATCCCGATCTCCACCCGGCCCAGGCCGCGCCGCCGGTCCGCGCCGACCTGGGCGCACCAGGCCGCACCCAGCACCAGCAACGCGGTGACCGGGACCACCGCGTCGGCGGACAACGGGTCCAGGGTCACCTCGCCGTGCAGGTCCACGCCCGCACGGGCGACTTCCACGAACCGCAGCGCCTTGTCGAGTGCCCGCCCAGTCGCCGGATCGATCGCGACTCCGCCCCGCCTGGTCAGCAGACTCTCCTGCGCGCCCGCGCCGAGGACGGCCGCGCGCACGTCCCGCTCGACCCTGGCCGCGCCGAAGCCGACCAACGCGGGCAGCAGGCGCCGCCCCTCACCGCGCGGCGTCCGCGTCGAGCCGAACACCCGGGTGTGCCAGCGTTGCCACACTCCGTCTTGCTCCCCGTCGTCCAAGGCGACGGCGACCACTCGGCAGGCTTCCCGCAGCACACCGGTCAGCGACGTTCCTGGCAGGTACGGCATTCCGTCGCCGTCGCGGCGCACCACCTCGTCAAGATCGCCCGGCACGCCGTGCCCGGTCCCCACCCGCCAATCCGACATGGTGCGCACCAGCACCGGCTCCCGCTGCGCCAACACCGCGGGCATCCCGGTCACCTGGACACCTCCGCGACCGCGAACTCGGCCAGTTCCAGCAGGTCCAGCACTGGCGCGGTTCCCGGACCGGACAACGCCTCGACCAACGCTTTGTCCTCCTGCGTCAGCGCACGCCTATCCCATTCCGCGACTCGCCGTTCGGCGAGCCGCGGGTCGGTGCGCAGTTCGCCGCGCAGCGCGTGCAGTTGGGTCCTGGTCACCACCCGCTCCCGGTCGCCTCTGGGCGCGTCCCGCACCAGCGCCGCGTGATCCACCAGCCACTGCCAGTCCCGCTGCGCGGGCACCCGCACCCGGTCGCTGGCGGGCAGCAGGAACGGCCGCCGGGTGGCCGACGTCCAGTCCCGCCCGTCCCACACCCGGTAGCGGTCCCTGATCGCGGCCAGGTCGGCGACCGAACTGTCCAACAGCACGTGCACATCGAGGCCGTGGCACCCGTCGTGGTCCGCGGCGACCCGCTTCGCGCTCCGGCACAGATCACCGGCCAACTCGTGCGCGGTGGAGAACGGAAAGTTCGGCTTGGTCACCGCGACCCCCGCCGAGACCGTCAGCCCGCCCGCGACAGCGGCCACCAGCGGCTCGGCGGCGGCCCGCGCCCCGAACTCGGTTAGGTAGCGCCGCGCGAACGCCAGTGCGTAACGGCCGTCCACCAGCGCGGTCAGGTCGTCCCCACCGACAACCAACGGCACTACCGGCAAGTCCCGCGTCCGGCCCACCAGCCCGGCGACCACAGCCACCGCGGCGCCGAACGCCTCGTCAGCGCACCGTTGCACGGCCTCGCTCAACGCGCCGACGGACCTCTCTCCGGCGAACCCGGTCAGCCCGGCGAGCGCCTCGGGCGCCCGCTGGAACACCCGACCCAACCGGTTCGCGTCGGCGTGCACCACCCCCACCCAGTCCACCTCGCCGAGCAGGTCACCGGTATCCACCAGCCGCAGACCCGCACCCTCTGCCGTGGACTCCAGCACCTCCGCCATCCGCCGGTGCGCGGCCCACCGAGCCCGCCGCTTGGCGAGAACCGATGCGGACAGCGGCAACGGCTCCTTCCCTGACGGGAACCGGCCCTTCACCCTGTCCCCGTCCGAAAACCATCCGGCCGCAGGCAAATCCGTCGACACACAGGCGGCCACAGCGGGCAGCCGAGGCCAGCGCGCCCCCACCCCGGCGACCCGGTCGACGTGCCGCCGCCACTCCAGGTGCACCGCGGCGATCTCGTCGGCCGTCGGCTCCGCGTCCGCGATCGACACATGCGCACCCAGCACCGAAAGCCCCGGCGCCTCCCGCAACACGAACTCCGACACCGCCCGAACCAAGGCAACCGCCGCGGCCTCCGAGTCGACCACCACCAACGTCGACCCCGACGACGCCTGCACCACCCGACCGGAACCCAAGTGCTCGCGCACCACCGACGTGGTCGCCTCGGAAATCAGGTAGGACGCCCCCACCGCCTCCCGCAACCGGTTGCTGGCGAACACATATGCCTGATTCCCCGACGAAGCCACCAACACCAGCCGCACGCAACCCCCAGACAGCAGAACACCTACAGACCGGATCGACGGAGATCCCCATCCGTTACACCCGATGGCACCCGAGACCTTGGTCGTGCACAGACGCGAAATGCCAGGAAGCACGCTACGGCATCCCACCGCGCCGCGAGCGCAGGCCGGACGAGTTGATCGGGTGGGCTGACTGTTCTGCCGCAACGGTTAGGTGTGCGAGCCCAGCAGTTGCCCCAGCGGGAACCCAGGTGCCAACCAATGACCAGGTCGCCGCGCGGAAGCCCGACACCGGTCACCAGCGACGTGAGGCCGCTCGCATCAGGTGACCCGAGGACACGGGTGCCGCCCTCCTAGCACCAATACGGCCCAGAGTGGTCAGCGCCGCACGGTTGCCGACCCTCGTGGGGCCAATGAGAACCTCAGCGGTTGCTGCGCCGCACTACCTGGCGTGCTGGACGTTGTCATCCCTCGTAGGGGCGATGAGGACTGCTGAGATCCAGCGGCGCAGCAGTGGCGCGAGGAGTTGCGAACCCTCGTAGGGGCGATGAGGACCCGCCACCTGGGGCTGATCGACCCCACGATCGAGATGTTGCGAACCCTCGTAGGGGCGATGAGGACGCGGCGGCCGCGCTGGAGCGGCCCCTGACCGAGGCGTTGCGAACCCTCGTAGGGGCGATGAGGACCCGAAGGTAAAGGCGCAGGTCAGGCAAGGTGTCGGGTGGTTGATTTGGGCGGGTTTTGCAGTGAACCTCCGGTCGTGTTGCGGAGCCCGGGGTGTCGCTGAAATTTCGGCGTGCGGGGTGGGGTCAGAGGATGTCTTGGGGTGCGGTGGTTGTGGGTCCCCATTCGTGGCGTTGGGGGGTGGTTCCTGGTGGGTAGGTGTAGACGATGACGTTGTCGTAGGTGAGGTCGAGGTGGGTTTCGACTGCGGCGCGGAATTTGTGGAGTTGGGCTGGGGTGAGTTGTCCTTCGAAGACGCTGCGTTGGATGTGGTGGAGGTATTGGCGGCAGGTTCGGAGGATTTTGGGGTTGCGGTGGGCGGCGGTGTCGTAGACGACAATAACGTGGATGGGTCACCACCAGATTCGGAAGGGTTTGTAGGGGGTGCCCTCCAGGCAGTGGCGGGTGAGGGCCAGTGCGTCGAGGTAGAGGAGTTCGTCGTAGGCGACGGGGCGGCCCAGGGTGCGGTGGGCGATGGTGGTGGCGAGTTCGTCGCGGACTGTTTGGACGAGGAGTTTGCAGCCGGTCTCGCTGAGCATGGCGTGGTTGGTGTCGGTGTCGAAGTGGTGTTGTTTGAGTTGGTTGCGGTTGGCCATGCGGAGCAGGAGTCGTTCGGCGAACAGTGGTTTGAAGGTCTCGGCGAGGTCGAGGGCCAGTGAGTGGCGTTGGCGTTCCATGCTGCTGTGCAGGAAAGCGATGCCGCTGTGCAGCGGGGTGAGTTTGATGGCGGTGAGGGTGCGGGCGTAGACGATGCCGTTGACGTAGCTGATGAAGGCGTTGCCCGCGTTCTTCGGCGGGCGGCGGCTGCGTCCGGCGAGTTGGAGCCAGTCGGGGAGTTTGGTGTCGAGGACTTCCCAGGCGGATCTGCGGAAGGTGCCTTCGGCGCCCATGAGTTGCGCGGAAGTCCGCGCTGTTTCGATGGATGCCTGCAGGGTGTTGTAGGGGCGGGTGAGGAGTTTGCGGTCGATGACGCGGCGGACGTTGAAGGCGCAGGAGTCGACGAGGGCGCGGGCGATGGCCAGGCTTGCGGTGGGGTTGCCTGCGGTGCGGGCTTGGGCGAGCACGGTTTCGCCGGAGGTGCTGGTGTCCGAGGTCAGCAGTGAGCCCGCGTAGTCGCCGTAGTGGCTGAGCAGGTGGATGTTGATGCGGTGTCTGTTGAGCAGGGCGACCACGGCGGTGTTGATGTCGACTTCGGCGCAGGCGACGATATCGCGGACGTCGGTGATCGGGATGTGGACTTTGTCGGCGCTGGGTCGTTCGATGACGAGGGACTCGTCCTTGCGGCGGATTCGGCAGGCGGTGGTGAGCCAGTAGGTTCTCGACGCGGCGGGCATGGTCATTCCGTCCAGCAGTAGTCGGTGAAGCTGCACCCGCGGCAGGAACTTCGAGCCAGCTTGGGTGGTGAGGACGGCGCGGCGACGACAGCGAGGACGTCGGCGATGTCGGTCTCGGCCTGTCGGGCGGCTTCGGGGGTGTAGGGGTCGCGGTGGGTGCGGCGGGTCTTGGGGTAGTGCAGGACCGCGCCCTGCGCGTCGACCCCGACCTGACGCAGGCGGTGGCAGTGTGACGGCCCTGCGCCTGATCCGCCGGACTCGGCCGGGCGGACGATTTCACCTCGTGGACCCACAGTTGCCCGTCGAGGAAGTCCAACCGGGCCGCCCCGAGGTCCACGGGGGAGTGACGGGTGTAGCTGGTGTCGTGCACGGCCTCACCCAACTGCACCGCCGCGCTCAGGTGCTCCGGGCGGATTCCCCTGACATAGAGCCAGAGTTGGCGGCGGCAGTGGTACAGGTACTTGACGTGCACACCGCCGACATCGTCCTCGCCGATCACAGGACCATCCCCCGGTTGTAGGTCTCGTTATCGCGGTTGTTGATGGCGAGTAGTCCGAGTTCAGGGTCGTATTCGCCGTCGATGACGTTGACTTTGAGCCGCTTCTCCCACTGGGTCAGGCGCCCGGCCCAGTACGGCACGGGCACGAGGTATTCAGCGGCCAGCAGGCGTCCGACCGCGCCGTCGGCTTGCGTGAGCGCCGCGATGTAGTCGTCGCGGTCTTGGGCGAGCACGGCCTCGGTGCCGTCGAACATCTTGTCGAACTCGTCGGCAAGGTGGGCGCGGTCGTCGAAAGGGTACCGGAAGGTCAGGAACGCCTGGTGGAACGCCTGGCTGCGGTGCTCCACATCGGCTCGCCACGTCTCGCCCCAGGACGAGGTGTAGATCTGGTCGAGCCAGCCGGTGGCGTCGGACTCGTCGATGGGGTCGCCGTCCTGGCGCAGAAGAATCCGCCATGCCTGCTCCACGGGGTCGCGGGGGTAGATGCCGTCGGCGTACTCGCCCGCACTGCCGCGCCTTGTGGTCCAATCGGGTCGGTGGACGATCACGTCGGCATGGGGACGTAGACCGAGCCGGTTGACTCTGCCGAAGCGTTGGAGCAGGGCTTCCAGCGGCGCCGCCGCGGTGAACAGGACATCGAAGTCGAGGTCCATGCTCACCTCGACCACTTGGGTGGCGACAAGCAATCCCGGGCGACGCGAGGAGATTTCGTTCGAGGGTCGGGTATTGAACCGGTCGATGATCTTGTGTTCGATCTTCGAGCGGTCGCCTCTGCGGAACCGGGAGTGCAGCAGAACGGCCGCGTCCTTCCCGTGCCGTGCGCGGACGGCGGGGGCCAGGGTCTGGAACAGGTTCATCGTGTGGGCCACGTTGTTGGCCACGACGAGGACCGACTCGTCGCGATCGAGGCGTGCGCGGATCTCGGTGATCGCGTCATCGTCGGTGAGGTGGTGGTCGCGGGTTCGGAGACGATGCCGCGCTGGCCGATCCGTCGCGGGTGCTTGCACCGTCGTCGGTCCGCGGTCAGGCTGCGGGTGAACAGGTCGGCGAGAACGGCCGGGAGGGTGGCCGAGAGAACCGCCACGCGTCCGCCCAGGCGTTCCCAGAGGCGCGCGGTGGCAAGGATGTATCCGAGGCGTTGGGTGTCGTAGGCGTGCAGCTCGTCCAGGATGAACACGGAGTTCGCCCCGTCGACGAGGATTCCGGAGTGCGCCGGACCGGCGAGAGCGGCCCGCAGCAGTTGGTAGGGAGTGCCGACCCGGACGCTCTCCTGGAACAGGCGGGTGGCGGCGGCGCGTGAGAGTGCCTTTGCCGCGGCGTCGATCCGGCAAGGTCCACCGGCATCGGATTCCTCGGCGCCGTCTTCGCCCCGGATCGCGGCTGTGAGGTGATAGGACGCTGCACGGGAGTGCGCGACACCCACGGCCCCGGGGAACGCAGCGTCTGTTCCAACCGGGTGGCCATGGCATTGATCGAGGACAGGTAGGGCAGTGTGAAGAACACTCTCGGCACACCACCGGTTTCCTTGCCGATCGCGGTCACCTGGGTCGCGGCCCACAACAGCGCCGCCTCGGTCTTCCCGCTGCCGGTCGGTGCGCGCAGCAGCAGATGCCCGTCGACGTCGGCCGCGCGGCGTTGGTGGTCGCGGAGGGTTTTTCCCTTCGCCTGCCAGTCATCGTGGAGGAGTCGGGGGAAGGAGCCGTCGAGCGGCTGGTCGAGGGACAGGTGGCCGTGCGCGGAGGAGAGATGGTCGGACAAGGTGACCGCGCCTTGCAACAGCACCGCCGCGAGCCCCTCCTCGGTTTCGGCGCCGTAGGCCCACCTGTCCAGCAGGTTGTCGAGCAGCTGGTGCGCGAACTCGATCACCGTGGTGGTGCTGGCCGGGTACTCGTCACTGGTTACCGGTAGCCCGGCTTGGGCGGCTTGCAGGCGAAGCCACCGGATCAGGGCCGAGACCTCGCTGGCCTCGATGGGACCCATCCGGTCGAGAAGTTGGTCTACTCGAGCGGAGCCATAAAGGAACTGCAGGTCGTGCCCCGCGCGTCCGGTGAGGGGACGATGGTGTGTGGCGACACCGGCGGCGACCCACGCCAACAGTGCCGGGTCGTCGATCAAGGAGGGCAGGAAACCGAGGGACATGACCTCGTGCCGCTCGCCCCACACGCGCACCGCGCCCGAGAGCATCTGCTGGAATCCCGCGGGCACTTTGCCCGCATCGTGGGTCAACGCGGCCAGGAGCACGGCATCCCAGTAGGCGCCGCCGAGGACGTCGTCCGCGACTTGCAGACGGCCGACGCGCTCGCGCAGTCGCCTGCCCGAGGCCAGGGTGAACGCCAAGTGGGTGGTGAGCAGTTCCGCGGGCTGCCCGGATCGGGCGCTTTTCGCGTAGACCTCGTCGAGGACGTCATCCACCAATGATCACCGGACGTTCGGCTTCGGCCAGGTGATCCGGGTGGGTGAACGGCAGCAGTTGCACGGCCTGCCCCTCGTCGGTGGACATACTCTCGGTGATGATCGACTGTGTCCTTCCGGAAGAGTCGAACCGGTAGGTATGCCCCGTACAGCACGATCCCGGTCACAGCGAGGATGAACAGCTGCCGCACGGTCAGCGGCCCAATCACCCGGTCCTCGCGGTCGACGTCGGCGGGAATCCTTACCGGCTGGCTCATTTCCCTTCACCTCCTGGAGCGGGTTTCGGTGCGCGGAACACCGGCGGTGGAACGGACTGGGTGCGCCGGTAGGCGTCACCGATACGCGGCTCCGGCGTCGGTTGCCGAAACACCGGCACGCCGGGCGCCGAGGTCGACTTCGGCGGTGAAGGGGGTGGCGGTGGCGGCGGATTGGCCGGTTGGAACCGCAGTTGCGGGGGCACCGATGCGGTGCGGATCGGGCGGGCCTTTGGCGGGGTGGCGCCGTGTCGACGCGGTCCTCCAGGGGCTTGGAACCGGGGTTTCGGTCCGGGCCGTGTCCCTTGCGGGGGTGTGGGGGTCGCGGGGGCGGGTGCGGAGCTGAACTCAGGCGGCATGGCTGGTCCCTGGTTCGCCGGGGTGACGGCGGGGTCGTGGGTGCTCTGCTGGGGTCCGGGTTGCAGGAACCGGGGTGCCTGCGAGGGCAGCCGCGACCGGCGGGCCGCGCGGGCGCGCTCGGCGTCATGGGCGGCCTTGAGCCGCTTGGCGACCATGTCCGGAGTGGGCGCCAGGCGCGGCTGCGTGGGCCACGACGGGTCCGCGGACCCGTTACCGCCGCCCCGACCGTTGCCGCCGCCTGCACGGGTCTTGGTCGCGCCTGCGGCGCCGGACTTGCCGATCGCGCCGGTCTTGCCCGCGACCATGCCGAAGGTCTTCGCCGCGATGTAGGCGCGGGCCAAGCCGCCCAGCAAGGAGCGCCCGGCCGTTCAGCGACATCGGATGCGGCCCGGTCACCAGCCAGGTGAACGTGTCCCGCGCGATATCCAATGAGTTCGGGGCAACGTTGTCGCCACCGCGACGAAAAACAGAGTGCACTGCCATGTCATGACTCCCACGGCGTCGATGCGAACAATAACGACACCAGGAAGTCACAACCGATACCACGGAAATACCACGCCACCACTAGTCGCCAACCAGCGAACTGCGGCGAGGCTACTAGAAAACTACTATTTCGCCCCACCAGCGCGTCGAGTCAAGATCAAAATCTGGCCTTGTGACCTACGATTGTTGATCGAACCTAGTAGCCGCCGAGCTGCGGTTCTAGTCGTTTGCTAGTACAGCCCTGGTAGTCACTGCGGGCCCCCGACGCGGCCCGGCGGCAAGATCCACGCTGCATCATCGGAAAAATCTTGAAAATCTGGCTGCGACTGACCCGGGAAGCGGCTCACGGCGGCGCGGGACGACCGACAAAGCTGTTCCTTGGTCACGGCTTCGGCGGAACCGTTAATCGCTTCGAGTCACGATTGGCCCGAGTCGGCACGACGTAAAGAGATTGACGGTACGTGTCCAAAACAGTGTCCAAATACGGAGTTAAGGGGGGGCAGAACGCACGGCACCCACGTCGTCGGAGGAGACCCGCGATGACCCCGACACACGGCAACGGCTCACCGGGAGACGGTTCCCCGGAGCACGGCCCGACCGACCACCCGACCATCCCGATCCAGCGACCACAGCGGCGGCGAACACCGCGCATGCGCACCCTGCGCCCCACGCGGCACCACTCGCGTTCCGCCCGGCCGAGCACCGTGTGGCCATGCGCCCAGGACGACCTCCACGAGGGCGCCGGACTGCTCGCCGCCTGGCTGCTGACCGCGGTCGTCAAGACCGTCACTACCTACACCCAGCCCGGCCAGCGGGTGCTGCTGCTCGCCCCCGCGCCCTACCTTGCCCCGCCCGCGTCGTGGTCACCGACCGGGGGCCGCAATCAGTCACGGCCCGGCCCGTACGCCGGACTACGCGAAGCGGGCTGGACCGTGGTCCGGCTCGGCCGCGGCGTCCAAACCCAGACCGCCATCGCGCACCCCGACCCGGTCGGCGAACACCCCGGCGACGCCTCGACCGAGTCCGAGTCCGGCCCCCGACCGCGCACCGGCCCGCCGACCACCAAGCAGGCCGCCGGGCCGTCGACACACCGCCATCCTGGACCGGACTCGGACACGATCGGCGTCGGTCCGGACCACTACGACCTCGTCATCACCGCGGCCGACCCACGCACCCTCGACCGGTTCCGCCCCACCGACTGGGCCGATCTACTCACCCCGACCGGCACCCTCGCCGTCATCACGAACAGTGACCACTCCCGCGGTCGGCTCGCCGACCCCGCCGGCTCGCTGGTGCGCGCCGCGCGCCGCGCCGGGCTGCGCTACCTCGACCGCATCACTCTGCTGCGCGTGCCCGTCCGAGACGGCGCGCTGGCCGTCGCGGCCCCGGCCCCGCACGCCCGACCGCAGGCGCCCGCGACGCCAGCTCGGCACACGCAGGTGCACGACGACCTCTTCGTGTTCACCAACCACCAACCATCCCCGGCCGACGCCGCCAACAGGAAGGAGACCTCCGGTGACTGACCACCCCACGTCGCCCTGGCCACTCCCCCTGCCACCGGGGGAGCCGCCGATCCCGCCTCTGTCGGTCTGGCCGACCGGCCAGCGCGACCCGCTCGCGCAGCTACGCGACGCCGGGTGTGTGCCCGGCACCGAGACCGACACCGACCGGATTCCGCCCGACCTCGCCGCCCACGCGATCGCCACCTACACCCGCCCCGGCGACCTCGTCCTCGACCCCGACTGCGGCGCGGGCACCGTCCTGACCGCGGCACTGCGCATAGGCCGTCACGCGCTCGGACTCACCACCCGCAACCGGTGGTGGACCCTCGCCCGCGCCAACGTCACCGCCGCCAAAACCGCAGGCGCTTGGCCCGACGGCTCGGTCCTCGACGCCCGCCCCAAGGTGCTCGCAACCGTCCAGGCCGCCGGGCTGATCGGGCGAGTCGGACTCGTCCTGACCACCCCGCGCACCACGGACCGAGAGAGCAGTCCGGACCACGACCCGATCGAGTCCGCGCTCGCCGACCTCGCCACGACACTGCTCTACTGCGAGCCGCTGCTGCGCCCCGGCGGACACGTCGCCGTCATCGCGCGACCCCTCCGGAACCCGGACGGTGCGCTGGTCGACCTGACCACCCCGCTCATCGCCACCGCAACTGCGGCCGGGCTGGCGCCCGTCGAGCGGTGCATCGCGCTGACCGCCGGACTGCGCGGCAGCCGACTGGTCACCCGAACCTCGCTCGCTGAACGCCGCGCTGCCGCCCGAGCACGCGCTGCCGGGACGCCGACCGTGCTCACCGCGCACCACGAGGTGTTTGTCTTCCAGCTCGCCCACGACGCCGAACTCGCCGCCGCTGCGGCAGTTGGCATCCCGTGGCCGACCAAGGACCAGGTCACCCGCCCCGCCGTCAACGGCGCCAAGCACCCCGGCCGGGGGCGAGCGGCATGACCACCCGCCTGTACTGCCGCGAGTGCGGCTGGCACCCCGAGTTCCGACGCAAGCGCGCTGCATTGCGCGCCGGCGCACGCCACCGTTGCACCGGCACACCGATGGTCGAGACCTGTCCATCGTGGTGGTCCCGCCTGTGGGCAAACCTGTGGACAAGCCAGTCGGATACCTCCGCCGTCGACACCGAAGCACGAGCGAATGAGCAGACCGGTAACGACGCACTCGTCGATGCCCGCGGCAACCGCATCCAGTGGGCAGCCCTTGCCACGCACCATGCCGAGACCACCCGCCGCGCCCGCCAAGCCATGGTTGAACTCGTCCGCGCTGGCTACCAGATCGGCCCACCGCCCTACGGCTACCGCGCCCTGCGCATCCGCGTCACCGAAACCAACGGACACAGCAAACTGCGGACAGTCCTGGTCCCGGACTGGCAGACCGCCGCGGTCGTCAAACAGATCTTCACCTGGCGCACCGAAGACGGCCTGAAGTTCGCCACGATCGCCACGCGACTCAACAACGCCCCGCGCCAGTACCCGGCACCAGTGCCCAACGGGCGCTGGACCGCCAAAACCGTCCGACGAATCGTCACCAACGCCAAATACACCGGGCGCCAGGTCTGGGCCCGCACCATCGCAGGCCGCCCGGCACCCATCGAGCAGTGGGTCACCTCGGCACCAAAGATGCACGAACCACTGGTCGACGAGCGCACCTTCCACCGTGCCCAGCCCGGCCCCGCCGAAGGTCCGCCCGACGTGGAGGACTCGGCCAGTACCCGGCCGAGTGCGGCATGACTACCTGCCGGTGGAACGTCGCCGCCGTGGTCCTGTTCGCCGCGTACGCGGCGACGATCGCCGGGGCGAACTGGGCCACCACGCTCTGGCCGGCGGTCGCTGTCGCGGGCCTGCACGTTCCCGCAGGCGCGCTCATCGCCGGGCTTGCGTTCACCGTCCGGGACCTCCTGCAGGACGCTGTCGGCACCCGGACAACGCTGCTCGCGATCGCGCTCGGCGCGGTGTTGTCCGGGTTGGTCGCCGAGCCGCGCATCGCGCTCGCCAGCGCGGCGGCCTTCGCCGTCTCCGAACTGGTCGACCTCGCCGTCTACACCCCACTACGACAGCGCAGTCGCCTCGCCGCCGTGGGTCTGTCGAACGCGATCGGGCTGCTCATCGACAGCCTCCTGTTCCTGCCCTTGGCCTTCGGCTCACTGACCTACCTCACCGGCCAACTCGCCGGAAAGACCGCCACCACCGTTCTTGCGGTCGCCGTGCTCGCGGGCGCCTGCGCTCGCCGGAGGGCGGTGCCAGCGTGAAGTTTTACCTGGGCATCCATCAACCCATCTGGCTGACGCGCGTACGCGACATTCCGCTGCTGGTCTCGCACCGTCGACTCGGCCACCGCCGCACCCTGCCCAGATCCATCACCGAATGGGCGCTCGACTCCGGCGGCTTCACCGAACTGCAGCTCCACGGTCGCTGGCAAACCACCGAGAAGGACTACGTCCGGGCGATCCGACGCTACGCCGACGAGATCGGCAACCTCGCCTGGGCCGCACCCCAGGACTGGATGTGCGAACAGAGCATCCTCAAGCGCACCGGCCTGACGGTCCGCGAGCATCAACGGCGCACCGTCCGCAACTTCGTTCGCCTGCGGGAGCTCGTGCCTGAGCTTCCCTTCGTGCCTGTGTTGCAGGGCTGGACTTTGGCGGACTACGAGCGCTGCGCCGAGCTTTACAGCCGCGCCGGCATCGACCTGGAGTCAGCGCCACTGGTCGGCGTGGGCACAGTTTGCCGACGCCAGAGCAGCGTCGAAGTCGAGCGCGTCATGCGCGCGTTCGCCACGCGCGACCTGACCCTGCACGGCTTCGGCATCAAGATCACCGGCCTCAATCGATACGCCGAGGCCCTATTCAGCTCGGACTCGATGTCCTGGAGCATGCGCGGCCGGTACATCCCCGGCTGCACAGCCAGCCACCGCAGCGAATCCAACTGCCTCCGGTTCGCGCTCAACTGGCACCGCCGAGTCCAGGTAACGCTGGGCGCGGCCCCCGAGCAAACAAGCGACAGGAGGGCGAAAGCCGCATGACAACCAACGCCGCTCCTCGCCAACCGCGTGTGTCGTCAGCAATCTTCCTGCGGACAGGTGCCGTCGGGCTCGTCGCTGATCGAGACCTCCCGTGGCGCATCGATACCGAACAGTTCGTTCGGTGTGCACCGCAGCGTGGTGCACAACGCTTCCAGCGTTCTCACCTTCACCTGAACCGGCTGGTGGTTGATCAGATCCGAGATCGACTGCTTGGACAGTTCGAGACCGCCGCGGCGGGCCAACAGTTCACGCAGATCCTTGGCCGTCCACACGTCCCGCGAGGCCATCACCTGCCGCAGTCGCCAACGGATCCGCACCCTCACGCCGCCCTGTCCTCGCCTTCTATCAGCGCTTCGCGCCGACGTCGAACACGGCTCAGTGTCCCCGACGGTTGCCGCAACATGGTCGACAACTCCCGGCGTGTTCAGCACACAGCCGGTGATCTTTGCGTGAAACTAGACCTAGTCAGGTTGCACCTGACTAGGTCAGCCAGTAGTTTGCTTGATGACAGGCTGCTCGTTGCTCCGGGCAGGAGGGGTGACGTGCGCGTCCAGCGGAGTGTCCGGCGACAAGCGATGACACAAACCGTGTTCCCGCGACTCTTCCCTACCCATCGAATGCGCGGTGGGCGAGATGACTGACGCTGTCACGAACTCCCCCTTCGACTTCTCCAGCCTGAACGAACCGACCGTTTCGTCCGACGGCGACGGGCTGCACAGACCAGGACAAGATGGGTCCGACGACCAGCATGACCACCTGGTGACGAGCCTGATGGAGTTGACCGGCGCGATCCGGCAACTGGTCGCGAGATCTCCCGTGTCCTCGGAGGAACTGCTCACCGCGGAACAGTTGGGCGACCTGTTCCGGATGTCCCCACGCACCCTGCGCGATCTCGCGGCGGCCGGTCATATTCCGCACCACCGAATCGGCAAACACTACCGGTTCAGCCGCGAGGACATCGCGGAGATTCTCCAGATGACACGACAGACCATGCGAACCCGCCGCTCCCGGCCGAGAGTGGCGTGAACCAGTGAAAGAGTAGGAGAAAATGGCACACGCAGAACGCAGAGGAAATGGATGGCGGGCGCGATACAAGCGCCCCGACGGGACCTGGGGAAGCCAAGCGGGCTTCACCTCGGAGACCGCGGCGGAGAATTGGGGAAACGATCAGGAGTCATTGATTCGGCGGAACAACTGGATCGACCCTCGGGACGCCGAGACCCCGTTCAGGGATTTCGCCGAGGAGTATCTGACCGCGATCAGCCCTCGCCTCGGCGAAGGAACAGCCGCGAAGTACAGGTCCCACCTGGACAACCAACTGCTGCCACAGTGGTCAGCATGGCCGATGATCGGAATCTTCAACAGCTACATCGAGATCGAGAAGTGGGTGTCGGAGCTGCACGAGGACTACGCCGAGTCCACTGTGGCGTCGATCTTCGCGACGTTCTCGACCTTCCTCAAGGCAGCCGTGAAGGCGCGGATCATTCCGGCCAGCCCTTGCAGCGGTGTCCGGGTGACCTCCGGTGAGTACGCGCCCGAGCGTTTGGTGGCCTCTCCGGTGCAGGCATTGCGGGCGGCGATGCGGTTGTACGAAGGCGGACTCGGCCTGAGTGGGTTCTCCCTGTGCCTGGCCGACTTCTACACCGGAGCCCGGTGGAGCGAACTGGCCGGACAGCAGCGGCACGAATACGACGAGTCGAAGAAGGCGATCTGCATCCAGGCGCCGCTGAAGGAGGTGGGCGGCGTGCTCAAGAAGTACGGCGAGGCGATGACCGAGACCGAGGCACCCTCGGTCGCGTCGCCGTCACGGCGACGACGCGGTGCGGCGGCGCGCAAGGGCCGGACGAAGACCCCGGCAGGCACGCGCTGGATCCAACTTCCACCGAGCATCGCCACGTTCTACGAGATGCTGCTCGACAGCCACCGGCACTCCTGGGCGTTCGTCACGCCCGAAGGCAAACCGTGGCGACGGTCGAATTTCCGGCAACGGTACTGGCGGCCCGCATGGGACGGCGTCCACCCCGACAACCCCGACGCCGAGGACCACGCGCCCGCGATCCTGCCCTGGTTCACCTTCCACGAGGGACGACACACCCACGCCACCTGGCTTACCGAGGACGGTGTCCCCGAGGTCGCCCGCCGAGCCAGGCTGGGACAGAAGATGAAGGGCATCGCCCGGATCTACGACCATGTGACCGACGTCATGCGCAAGCAGATCCTCGATGCCCTGGAGGTCCGCTGGGAATCGAGCCTGCTCGCCTTGACGACGGCGGAACGGTCACAGTTGGTGACGTGGTTCCCACACCTCGGACCGGTTCTCGCCAGGCTCATGATCGACACCCAGGACGGTAAGAAAGACGCCGTCTCCCATCCGTCTCCCATAGACGGCTGAAGCCCCACCCCTCACGAGGAGGAATGGGGCTTCTGACCAGCCTATATAACTGGTGGGCGATACTGGGATTGAACCAGTGACCCCTACCGTGTCAAGGTAGTGCTCTCCCACTGAGCTAATCGCCCGAGGCGGAGGCGGGAATCGAACCCGCGTACAGGGCTTTGCAGGCCCTTGCCTAAGCCACTCGGCCACTCCGCCGGATCCCGAAGGGTTGGCCCCCGGGGGGCCGGCGCAGAGGCCGAACCGCTTCCGAGCGGACGACGGGATTCGAACCCGCGACCCTCACCTTGGCAAGGTGATGCGCTACCAGCTGCGCTACGTCCGCAAGCCACCGGTTTGGGGGCTTGCGGGGCGGTTTCCCGTCCGGCCCTTCCTCCGTGGTGCGAGCAGAACTCTATCGGACGCCGGTTCGCCGCTCCAAATCGGGGGGTGGTGATCAGGTGAGGTCGGTGGAGATCAGGTGCGTGAGCGCCTCGTCGACGTCGACCCACAGGTGCTCGTTACCAGGGACGACGACGTCGTAGGTGCGGTCGAGGAAGTCGGCGAGTTCCTGGGCCGACGCCTCGAACACGGCGTGGCCCGACGGCGAGCTGAGTTCGATCACGACGACCTCCGGGTCGTCCACCGCGGGGCGGATCCGGACATCGCCGTCGCCCGCTTCGGCGATGAGGCCGTCGGCGAGGAGGTCGCGGGCGAAAACCCACTCGACCCAGCCTGCGCGGCCGGTGCGGAACGCCGCAACCACCGCGTACGGATCACGCGTGTCGTACCGCAGTTCGACCTTCACCGGGACCGCTGGGGTCCTCGGCGCCAAGAGGTCGAACACCGCGGTGGACCGCAGCGTGACGTGATCGTTTCGCATCGTCGCTACCCTTCTTCTCCCCTCCCAGCCCAAACGACTGAGCCCCTACTATGTGACGCTCCAGCGCCCCGATCTGAACGCCGAACGAGCCGACATCACCCATCCGGGCCACTGCCGCGCACCCGGGGCAGCCGTGCCGCTTCGCAAAGTGACAAACCCGCTCCGAGGCGCTTCCCATACTGGCTGGTTTTTCTCCCAGTTGGTAGCGCCTCAAGCACGAATATTCGCCGACGTTTATGTGCCTGGCGCACCAATCTCGCGCTGACCTGGGCCGCCCGGTCCTCGTTGTGGCCAGAGTTACCTTCCCGCAGGTCACGGCCAGGCCTGATCGTTCCCGCTGCCATCTGGGTACTCCCAGAGCACAATGGGCCAGATGGGTGGAAGGTGCGTGATCTAGTGGCAGGCGAGACTCGTCGGAAAGGTCTGGCACGCCCGGACTGGGCGGACAAGAACCCGACAACCCGCGCCGTATGGCGCACGGGCGTCGCCGTGGTCGGCGGACTCGTTCTCGCGGGCGGAATCCTGATGATCCCGTACCCCGGCCCGGGATGGCTCGTCGTCTTCGCGGGCCTGGCGATCCTCGCCGTCGAGTTCAGCTGGGCCCACCGCGTCCTCACCTACGCCCGCGGCAAGTACGACGCCTGGACCGACTGGCTCAAGCGCCAGAGCCTCGCCGTGCGCCTGCTCGTCCTGGCGCTCACCGGCGTCATCGTGGTCGCCACCATCTGGCTGCTGAACGGATTCGCCCTGGTCGGCGACTGGTTCGGCATCGAGTGGCCCTGGCTGGGGTCCCCGCTTTTCACCTGAGCCGAGAGATCCTGTACTCTCTTCCACGTCGACGCGGCCCAGCCGCGCCGGGCGATTAGCTCAGCGGGAGAGCACTTCGTTCACACCGAAGGGGTCACTGGTTCGATCCCAGTATCGCCCACTGGTTATACATGCAGGTCAACACCCTGTTAGCGGATCTTGCTGGCGGGGTGTTGACCGTTGAGGAGCAGTGTGATCTGACCCGGATACCCAACCGGAAGGGGTAGGCCGCTTCCGTTGGTATGCGTCGTGTTCGGCCCGTGTCCAGCTCGCATTCTGCTCCCAGCGGTGTCGCGGGTTGATCAACATGCGCTTGACCATGGAGTCTGTGACGTGGCTGTAGTCGTCATCGACATCCCGGCGGCGGTGCCCTAGCTGGAACAGGCGCAGGACGCGGGGGACGCCCCTCTTCGATGAGCCAAGTCTGGATGAGTGTGGCGTAGGTCATGAAAGTGCATGCCTTCCTGTAGTGGTGGCCAGCCGAGTTCGAGGTTCCCGGCCACGACGGGCAGCCAGAAGCGGCGGCGGTCGCGCCCCACGCGTAGCAGTCCTCGCACGAGTCGATCCTCAGCGGGGAGAACCGGTGGCAGTGGACGCACAAGCCCGCGCTGTAGTAGTTCTCCTTCGAGCCGCAGCGTTGGCATGGCGGCGGGGTCACCGGGCCGCCGGGCTGGTATGTGTAGCAGTACTCCGATTGACGGTGCTTGACCGGCCGCTGGCCACACCCACGGCAGAACCTTGATCACGGCCGACCGCTCACGCCGGAGGTGCCGATCGATGCCGCCCGAACCGCAGGGCTACCACCGTGCTCGCGCCGCCGGTGGCTTCCGCCGTTTTCCGTGGCTTGCGCTCCGCGACTTTTTCGGGCTCGCGGATCAGCAGGTCGGTGGGCTCACACTCCAGCAATGCGTCCACATCGTTGATCGCCGACACCAGACGGGTTTGTGACCGCGGCGCCGGTTGCCCTGGCCGTACCCGGACGTGCGGCTTGTCATGGTCGCCCAGATCGGGTCACCAGTCACTGATGTCCAGCATCACCGACTCGCTGATCCGCAAACCAGCGCGGCGCCACAACGAGGCGACCATGTAGTCCCGTGCCGCCGGCAGGAACTTCCGGGCATGCGGCAACGCGTCACGCCACGCCGTGAACAGGTCTCGACCTCGTCCTGCGACGGCGGCACTCGCAGGTCCGCGTAGTCCGGTTTGGACGGACAGTTGAACTCGTCCACCGGCTGCTCGAGTACATGTCCGGTAAGGGCGTGGATGTTGCCCTGATATCGCACCACCAGGAAGTCGAAGAACGCGGCCAACGTCCCTGCCTTGTTATTCACAGTGGACGCTGCTCGGCCACGCTTGCGTTGATCAGCCAGGAGATCCTGCGGACGCGCAGTCCACACAGGACGGACGAGACTTATGCGCATCTCTGTTCATCAGGAGACGACATGCACCATGAACATCGGCATTTTGTCGGGAATATCGTCCATCTGAATCTGCACGCGATCGAGTGGACCCACACCCACCAGGGCAGGGACCGACCTGGGCCTGAGATCGATCAACGAACTCGCGACAGTTCAGACAATCGATCCCTGGCCACGCGAACGCCGATCCCCAGCTTGTCAACAAGAAAGAGGAACGGAATGGCGACGACCCAGGACATCGAACACCGAGTACAACAGGCTGATGCCGCCCGCAGCGCGAAACGCGCTCGGGCGGTACTCGCCGAGCAGCTCGACGACATCGAGCGTGAACTCGGCGATGTGCTCGCCGTCGTGCAGGACGTCATGGACATCGATGAACTGGCCGCCTTCATCGACCTACCGGCCGCCGATCTCACCCGCTGGCGTGATGCCCGCGCCCGCCGCGAGCTCACCCGGCCCACCCGCAAGCGGCCCGCCGAGGAAGTCGAGAGCGGCAGCGGACGAACCGCGCGGACCAGGGCACCGGCGCCAGCGGCGAGCACGGCGGCCGACTGCCACACCACCTGCGCGGACGAGACGGCGCGCCCCGGCCGACGTCGCACGACACCACCACGGCGCCCAGGAGACGTCCTGTCCGGTGTCGCCCGGCGGGGTGCTGATCGACGTGTAACCCTGTGCTGCCAAGGAATCAAGCGCGTCGTGACCACCCCATCGCACACCCGAACGTCGGACACCGGCGCGGTCGAGCACGGGCCGCCGCGCCCGATCAGCCCTGGCAAGCGGCGGTCGTCTCGCCGGACGGGTGCTGCGGGGCCTGATCGCCACCACGGCGCTGCTCGCTCTCGTGGCCTGAGCGATCCTGCTGTCCGTCCTGGGCAACCGCTCGCACCGGCCGGTCCATGGTCCTCGGCCGGGCAGCACGGTGCAGGTCGCGGCGACCGCCCCGGCCTGGCAGCACCTCGCGCATCTGCGTGCCGACGACAAGTCCGACCTCGACCACGACCTCGACACCCACTGGAACGACGGAGACGACGACGTTCTCGCCGACGCCGTGAGGAAGGTGTGTTCCATCGCCTCCGCCGTCGTGGTCGCATTTCTGCGACTTGTTTCAATCTTTCGGACGCACCGCGCACCGCGGTGGCACCGGGGCTGGGGTGCGCGACGGTCGCGAGAACGCCCTGGACCTCGCCGCCGCGCGTGGGCTCGGGCTGGTCGGCCCCCGGTGCCCCGGCTGCCGTCCGGGCGTTGCTGCTCGCCGCGCTTGCCACCACCGACCGCCCGGCCTGCTCGGGTGAGGCGGGTGTGGTGGTTCCCGTCGATAATCTGGCCCTCGTACTCGGACACCAGGCCACCGACCTGCGCACCGCCTTGCGTGGTCGCCGACTTGGGCGCCGTGCCTGACGCGGTGGAGGCCGAGAGCCTCGTGCGCGCCACCAGCAACGATTGCGCGCCGTGGCCGCCGCTGGTGCTGGTAGCACGCCCTGCGCGGCACCACGGACGGCTTCAATCCGTTCCTCGACAACGGGCGGCATGCGGCGTCACCGGGCTGCTGCTACTGGGCCAATGGCAGCGCGGCGCCCGAAGCACGCGAACGGCATTATGCGGCTGATTCCCCAGGTCGGACGTACTCCATTGCGGACTATGCTTTCGAGGGACAGAAGCTACCTGGTCATCCGCTTTAGCTATGACCTACGCCGGAATCCATGGCACGATCCCCGGTGCGCAAGGTAGGCTCACCGGGTGACCAAGTCACGGAAAGTAGCCGTCGCGCGCGGTGTTGACGCGACTTTGCGTCCTCACTAGCCTTGAGGAAATGCTTCCTTTGCGCGTAAAGGCGCGGAAGAGTGCTGGCCGGCACTTTGACGGCACAGTGTGGTCAACGCATCGAGGCGGGACCAGGTCGGGGACAAAACTTAATACTCGTATCGCTGGGCCGGAATCCATTAGGACTGGGATCGTGGCTCAGTTCCGAATACAACCCTGGGGGGGCTATGCAATTTCGGATGTTGGGCCCGCTGGAGGTCTTGGTCGACGGCGGACAAGTTGCGCTCGGTGGAGTCAAGCAGCGCGGCACGCTGGGTTTCCTGCTACTGCACGCGAATCGGGTGGTGGCGATCAGCCAGTTACTCAGAGCATTATGGTCCGACGACACACCCACCTCGGCCAGGAAGATCCTGCAGAACGCGGTCTGGGGGCTGCGCGGCATGTTGGTCGAATCCGGTATCCCCGGCTCGCCCACCCTGCTGACCCAGGCGCCCGGATACATGCTCTGCGTCGACCCCGACCAGGTCGACCTCTACCGCTTCCACCACTTGGTGGCCAAGGGAAGGGCGGAACTCGACGCGGGCTCGGGCGAGCCCGCCGCCGCCGTCCTGCGCGACGCGCTCGGCCTGTGGCGGGGTCCGGCGCTGGCTGACCTGGTCGAGGCGGGCACCGCGTGGCCGGAACTCACCGCGGTCCAGAACTCCAGGCTCGACGCCATGGAGGACTGGTTCGAGGCTGAGCTGGCCTGTCGCCGCCACCATGCCATTCTGGGCGACTTGGAGGCGATGGTCGACAGCGAGGCGCTGCGCGAGCGCTCCTGTCGCCAGCTCATGCTCGCGCTCTACCGCTGCGGCAGGCAGGCCGACGCGCTCAACGTCTACAGCAGGGTGCGCGCCAAACTCGTCGACGACCTCGGCCTCGAACCGGGTCGTGAGCTGCAACTGCTCCAGCACGCGATCCTCACCCATGATCCGGCGCTCGTCCTGCCGCATGCCGCCGTCGCGGTCGGCCACAACGCCGTTCACGACGCCGTCCACGACGTGGCCCTCGGCGAGGGGATGCGGGGCAACCGCGCCCTTGTCGAGGGCCCGCCCCACGCCGCGGCGCCGCCGGAGATCGTGCCCGCCGGGTCGGACTTCCCGGAGACCGAGCGGGTCGGCCAGCCCGCTCAGCAGTCCGACCGCGAGACCGAGCGCAGGAACGTCAGCGTGATGGTGGTGCGCACCCAGCTCACTCCCGACTTCGACGAGGTGGACGCCGACGACGTCGACGAAACCTTCGAATGCATGGCCACCACCATCCGCGAGGCGGTGGAGTGCTTCGGCGGCGCGGTCACCGCGTCCTTCGGATCGGTGTCGATGGCGGTGTTCAGCAGTTCGAATGTGCCGGGGGAGAACTCCGAACGCGCGGTCGGCGCGGCCCGCTCGATCCGAGATCGGCTCGGCGTCTCGGCGATGCTGGCCGCCCAGACCACGCCGGCGGTGCGCGGCCTGAGCATCCACGCCGCGGTGGCCACCGGCGAGGCACGTGTGCGCTACCGGGGCGACCAGACCGACGGGCCGCCCCGGGTCAGCGGCGCCCTGCTCGACGGATGCCAGTCGATGCTGTCGCTGGTGCCAGCGGGCGAGATCTGGGTCTGTGACAACACCCGGCGCTCGACCGAGGCCGCGATCGACTACCAGCGGGTTGGCGAGGAGGCTTCCGGCTGGCGCATCGGTCAGTCCTCCCCGGACTACGCCGACTATGCCGCGGTGCCGCTGATCGACCGCGAGTGCGAACTCGATGTGCTGCACGGCGTGCTGAACCGGGTCCGCCACCGCGGCCGCTGCCACGTGGTGACCGTGCTGGGTGAGCAGGGTATCGGCAAGACCAGGCTGGTCAAGGAATTCGAGCGGATCGAGACCGCGGGCCAGGACCCGGTGCGCTTCCTGATCGGTCGTGCGCAGGCCCGACCGGACGAGCGAGAGAACCCACTCGCGGTGCAAGCCGAGATCTTCGCCGCCTACTGCGGGGTTCGGCGCGGCCACAACTCCGCCACCGTGCGCGAGAAGGTAGTCACCGCGATGCGCGGCCTAACCGGTCCTGAGGAGGCCACCCGGCTGGCCACCTGCCTGCTGGCCCTGGTCGAGCCGGACGGCGCCGCGCACCTGCGGGCGCAGCTCGGCCGGGTGCTCGACGCCTGGCGGCACTGCCTGCTGCTCATCGCCAGGAAGCACCCGCTGGTGATCGTGATCGACGACTTGCACCACGCCGACAGCGTCCTGCTCGAGTCGGTGAAGAACCTGGCCGACCGTGCCGAGTCGGCGCCGCTGCTGGTGATCGCCACTGCCAGAGGGGAACTGCTCCAACGGCGGCCCGACTGGGACGTGGGCAGACGCCACTCGGTCACTATCACCTTGGAGCCGCTCTCCGACGCGGCCCTCGACCGGGTCGCCGAGTCGCTCACCGCGACGATGGACAGCGAGTTGGAGCACTTGGCAGGCGGGTACTGCGGGGCCTCGCTGGCCCAGGCAGGTGACGAGCCCGACATCCGCCGCAAGTACGTGCGAATGCTGCTGCGGCAGGAACCCGTGCGGGTTTCCACTCGGGACGAGGAACTTCATCTCAGCGGCAACGTGCCCTCGCCCCGCACGCACGGGTAGCGAGGGCACGGTCCGACCGCCTCCCGGTCAGCCCGCGACGAGCCGATCCGGCTCGTCGCGCAGGATCGCGCAGACCTCGCGCAGCGCCGCGCAGGTCTGCGCGATCTCGGCGTCGGTGAGGTGGACCGACGGCTCGAACCGCAGTGTGCGCGCCGCGCTCGCGGTCGGAAAGATCCTGATCCGGTGCGCGCGCAGCAGATATCCGGCGATGAGGTAGCCGAGCAGCCCGGCTCGGGCACTCTCGGCCACCGGCTCCGACGGCGACGTCGACTGGTCGTGGAACTCCAGCCCGAGCATCAGTCCGACACCCCGGACCTCGGTGAGGACGTCCGGGAAGTCGGCAAGCACGGCCCGCAGCGCCGCGGCCAGCGCGGCGCCCCTGCTCGCCGCGAGCCGGTAGACGTGGCCGTCTGCTGCCTCGAGCAGTTCCAACACCTTGAGCGCGATTGCGCAGGAGAAGCCGTCCTTGGCGAAGGTCGAACTGTGCACGAACTCGAACTCGCCGCGGTAGCGGGAGGCGCGCACGAGCAACACCGAGGCCTTGGCCAGCCCGCCGCCGAGGCTCTTGGACAGGGTGTAGTAGTCGCCGCGCAGGCCGATGGCCGAACTCGCCAGGAACGAGCCGGAGCGGCCCATGCCGGTCTGGATCTCGTCGACGATCAGCGGGCAGCCAAGCGCCGCACACGCCTGCTGGATCTCGTCGGCGAAGTCCCTGGTGAGCACCTTGATGCCGCCCTCGCCCTGCACCGGCTCGACGAGGAACGCGGAGAAAACCGGCGCGTCGACCGGCACGATCGCCACTTCGCCGTCGACGAGCACCAGGTCGAGCAGGGTGGCCCGCTCACCGTCGATGATCTTCGCCAGCGCGCCGGGCTCGTCGGCTGGGACGAACCGGCACTGCGCGGCGAGCGCTTGGAACGGCCTTCGGAACTCCGGGTTGTGGGTGAGTTGCACGCTGCTTGCGAGTTTGCCGTGGAAGGAGCCTTCCAATGCCAGAAACAGCGGCGGCGTGGCCGACTGGCGGGCGTTGCGCCTGCGCACCTCGGTGGCCAACTCGTCGAAGTCAGACACTCCCACCTGCTCGTAGACGCCGCCGGGCACGACCGCCGTGCCGTCGAGGACGGCCGCGCTCGCCTGGTCGAGGTGCGCCTCGATCCGCGAGTTGAGTTCGGTGAGCCGCAGCACCCGGTCGAGTTCGGCGTGTTTGATTCCCGCCTCGATGGCCTCGGCCCCGGTGTTGGCGAAGATCGCGTGGTACGGCTCGTCACCGGGCTGCTCCCGTGCGATGATCGAGTTCAGCGCGACCGCGAGCCGGTTCGCCGACCCGTGCCGGGAGAACTGGGCGTGCACCGCGGTGTCCGCCGCGAGCAGCGCGTGGGCGTGCGCGACGATCTCGGGGTGGTTGTGGCCGAGGATCAGCGAGCCGTAGCCGCCCACGAGGTCGAGCACGGCGAACTCGCCGCCGTCGCCGTCGGCGGCGAACATGGTGTTCCCCCGCGCGCGGACGTACTCGACATCGAGCCCCACCGTGGCCAGCAGCCCGCGCATGTTCGGTTCGGCGAGTTCGAGTTCGGTATTCGACGCAGTCATGTCCTACCCTTTTCCGCTGTCGTGTCGGGAAACTGTCGGGAAATTCGTGCCATTTGGCGTCCGGTGCGGCGACGCTATCGGCGCGGCTGAATCGCCGGAAAACGCGCGGATGGTCCCGCGCATATGCGCGGCGTCTGCGCGAATCCTGTACCGAGGTTGGTCATCATCGGGTAACCGCGTGCTCATCGTCGCGCTGAGCGGCGGCGATGACCGCACTGTGACCGTGTGCAACCGGTTCGTCGGTAAGGTCGCTTTCGGTGTATCGACACGGGATATGCGGCCGGAAACGACGTCATGACCGAGAAGGGCACATCGTGAATTCTCCTCTGCTGGGCGACCAGGTCGTCACGCTGCGGCAGGTGATGTCCCGGTTCGCCACCGGGGTCACCGTGCTCACCGTCGGTGGCGAGCGAATACACGGAATGACCGCCAACGCGTTCAATTCGGTCTCGCTGGACCCGCCGAGGGTGCTGGTTTGCGTCGCGCACACCGCGGTCATGCACGGCGCGATCACCGGGGCGGGCCGGTTTGGGGTGTCGATCCTGGCGGCGGGCCAGGAAGACGTCGCGCGGCACTTCGCCGACAAGCGCAGAACGCTGGGCGCGGTCCAATTCGAGCGGTTCGACTGGCGGCCGGGCGAGCACACCGGGGCGCCGCTGATCTCCGGGGCGTTGGCCTGGCTGGAATGCGAGTTGACCGAGTCCTACGCCAGCGGCGACCACTCGATTTTCGTCGGGACCCTGCTCGGTCTCGGCGAGGGCGCCAAGGGGCCCGCGCTGCTGTTCTACGACGGGGCCTTCCATTGGATCGCCCCTGTCGCCGTCCGCTGACCGGTCCGCTCTCGGACCGGTCCGACAACAACGAAGGAGGTGACCGCGATGGGCGGTCGCGTCGGAGGCCGTGCGGTCGTGCTCGGCGGCAGCATCACCGGGCTGTTCGCAGCCAGGGTGCTCGCCGAGACCCACTCGGAGGTCCTGCTGATCGATCGCGACGAGTTGACCGGGGTGCGCGGACCTCGGCGCGGGGTTCCCCAGGGCGGACAGGTCCACGGCCTGCTCGCGCGCGGTCAACAGGTGCTGGAGGAGTTGTTCGACGGGTTCACCGCCGAGTTGGCAGCCGCGGGCGCGGGCATTGGCGACACCGCAGGCCACCTGCGCTGGTTCTTCAACGGCAAGCCGCTGAGCCGCGGCCGGTCCGGCCTGGTGGCGGTGACCGTGAGCAGGCCGATGCTGGAGTTCCACGTGCGCGAGCGGGTCAGCCGCCTGCCCAACGTGACCTTTATCGAGCGAACCGATGTCCTCGGCCTGCTCACCACGCCGGACAACGCCGTGGTCACCGGCGTGCGGATCCGCCGAACCGACGGGGTCGACCAGGCCGAGGAGGAGTTGCGAGCGGACCTCGTCGTCGACGCCATGGGCCGGGGCACGCGGACTCCGGTGTGGCTCACCGAACTGGGCTACGACCGGGTGGAGGAGGAGCGGTTGGCCGTCGGGATCGGGTACACCACCCGGCACTACCGGCTGCGGACCGACCCATACCGGGGCGACATCTCGATCAACATCATCGCCTCGCCGGACCGGCCGCGCGGGGCCATCTGCGGCAAGCACGGTGACCAGATCGAGGTCACCGCCTACGGCCTCGCGGGCGAGCACCCGCCCGCGGACGCGGCCGGGTTCCACGAGTTCATCCGGTCCCTGCCGGTGCCCGACATCCACGACGCCATCGAGGAATCCGAGCCGCTCGACGAGCCGGTCGCCTACAAGTTCCCGGCGAACCTGCGACGCAGGTACGAGCGGTTGGACCGGTTCCCTGAGCGGTTCATCGTTCTGGGCGACTCGGTGTGCAGCTTCAACCCAACCTACGCCCAGGGCATGACCATCGCCGCGCTCGGCGCCCTCGCGCTGCGCAAGCACCTGGCCGAGGGCGACGCACGGCCGAGGGTGTTCCTGCGCGAATTGGCCAAGGATGTGCTGGATCCGCCGTGGGAGCTGATGAACGCGGGCGACCTGAGCTTTCCGCAGGTCGAGGGCAAGCGAACATTCAAGATCAAAGTGGGGCACGCCTACGTCGGCCGTGTGCTGGAGGCCGCGACCCGCGACGGCGAGGTCGCCAGCGCGTACATGAGGGTGACCGGGCTGGTCGACCCGCCGGAGGCGCTGATGCGGCCGAGCATGCTGATGCGCGTGCTGCGCAACTCCCGGGGGTCCCGGCCCGCCCCGGCGCCCGCGCCGGGCGACGAGCGTGCGGCCCGAGTCTGACCGCGCGCACCCGAAACGTGAAAGGGACCGCCTACCCGGCGGTCCCTTTCACCATAGCCATCCACCGCCATGGCCATCCACACCAGACAAAGCGTGTCGGCCCCGGAACCGGTGCTCGACGCTGGTTCCGGGGCCGACAACCGTGCGGTTACTGCGGCATCGAGTCCGCGATCGGGCGGTCGATGGCCATCATCCACTTCCCGTCCTCGCCACGGCGCATCACGTCGGTGCACGAGCCGTGCAGCAGCACCCGTTCGCCGTCCTCGCCGGTGACCTCGAGATCGAAGTCGACCACGATCAGGGAGGTGTCCCCAGCGATATAGGCGTTGCGGACAGTGGACTTCAGGTGCGGCTTCTTCGCGATGAAGTCCACGATGAACTGCTTGCGCTCCTCGCCACGCAGGGGCGCGCCCGACAGGTTGGAGATCGCGTCGTCCCGGTAGAGTCGGTTGAAGATGTTCCCGTCGCCGGAATTGAAGGCGAGCATGAAGACTTCATTCTGAACCACCGGATCGTCGGTGAGATCCAGGTCTTCGATTTCGAGGTTGGTGGTCATGAGTCAGCAGCCTCCCTTTCTCAGATTAGCCGGGTGGGTGACACTTCGATGCTATCGAATGGTGGCGGCCATTCAGTAATTGTCGGGTAATCGGCTGGTTAGGCCCCGGCGAAGGGCGGACAGTGACCGTATTTCCGGGCAGACTGGATATTTTGGACCAACAATGCCGACCAGAGAAAGAGTGGATGACGTGACAGTGAGTGGATCGGATGGAATGCCCCGCAGGCGGGTCCTGGCCGCGGGAGCGGTCGCCGGGGCTGTGGCAGCGGTCGGCGTCGGACACCGGCAGGCCGCGGCGGTGGACGGTCAGACCGGCTACGACGCGATCGTGGTCGGCGGCGGGTTCGCGGGCGCCACCGCAGCCCGCGAGCTGCGGGCAAGAGGGCGCCGCCCGCTGGTGCTCGAGGCGCGCGACCGGCTCGGCGGGCGGACCTGGACCGACACCTTCCAGGGCAGGCTCGTCGAGCGCGGCGGAACTTGGGTGCACTGGAGTCAGCCGCACGTGTGGGCCGAGTTGCTGCGCTACGGCCTCGGGATCGTCGAGGACGCCGGGCCGGACCGGGCGATCATGCCCACCCAGGACGGGCCGCGCTCGTTCCCGGTCGCCGAGGCGTTCGGTCGCGTCGGCGAGTTGTTCACCTCGCTGTTCGACGGTGCGGAAGCCTTGTTCGACCGTCCGTTCGACCCGCTGTTCCACGCCGACGCGGTGCGCGCCGCAGACCGGTTCTCGCTGCGGGACCGGCTCGACCAGCTAGCTTTGTCCCCGCAGGACGAGAGCTGGCTCAATGGTCTGACCTCGGCCTATTCCGGCGGCGACAGCGCACGCGGGGCGTACACGCAGATGGCCCGCTGGTGGTCGCTCGCGGGCTGGGACTACGGCAGTTGGGGCAACGCGACCGGGCGGTACCGGATCGAGGCGGGGACCAAGGCGCTGCTGAACGCCATCCTCGGCGACGCCGCCGCGCAGGTCCGCCTGCGGTCGCCGGTCGCGGCGATCACCGAGGACGCCGCTGGCGTGCACGTCACCACCCGCTCCGGGGAGCGCTTCTCGGCGCCGGTGGCCGTGGTGGCCGTCCCGGTCAACGTGTGGCGGACAATCCGGTTCACCCCGGAACTGCCCGCCGCGCACACCGCGGCCACCAGCCAGGGAATCGGGGTGCCGAACGGGGCCAAGACCTGGTTGCACATCCGCGGCGACGTGGGCCGGTTCTTCGCCCAAGGCGCGGAAGGCGACGAGATATCCAGCCTCATTCCGTTCGCGGACCTCGCCGACGGCAGGCTGTTCGTCGGGTTCAGCTTCCACGACACCTTCGACTTCACCGACCTCGCGCAGGTCCGCGCCGCTGTGCGGGTCATCGAGCCGAGGGCGGAGGTGGTCGCGATCAAGGGGCAGGACTGGGCAGCCGAGGAGTTCTCCCAGGGCGCGGCGGCCTGCATGCGGCCCGGCCAGCTCAGCGGATTGCAGACCGCGCTGCTGAGCCAGACCGGGCGACTGGGTTTCGCCACCGCCGACGTCGCCAAGGGCTGGAACGGCTACATCGACGGTGCCATCGAGTCCGGCATCCGCGCCGCCCGTCAAGTGCTGGCCTGAGCGTGAGAATGGCTGTCCCACCCGGTCGACGAGCCGGGTGGGACAGCCATTCTCACGCCGCGATCAGAGCAGCATGGTGTCGGGGTCCAGCCCGAGCGCGACCCGGCCGTGCACCTCGAGGTTCGCGTTGGGCGTCATCATCCCGTGCAGCGACAGGCCTGCCATGTCGCGGAAGAACCGCTGGAACGGCGAGTTCCTGGCGATCGCGGAGCCGCTGCTGATGGCCTGCAGCATGTCGACGGACTCCTTGGCCAGTTGGATGGCGTACCCGCACTGACCGCGGCCGACGGCCTTCTCCTCGATCGTGGGCTGCTCGCCCGCGTCGGCGCGCTCCTGCAGGACGGTGATCCACTTGTGCGCCAGCGCCTCGGCCGCGGTGATCTTGTTCGCCGCGATCGCCACCTGCATCTGGGTGTGTGGGTGCTGGCTCTGGTCGGTCCAGCCGGTGTAGGAGATCGGCTTGCCTGGCACCTTCGCCACGAACAGCTCGAAGGCCGCCTTCGCCATGCCGAGGTAGGCCGCGACGGACTCGGCCATGACGAACCCGATGAGGCCGTAGTTGCGGCCGTTCGCGCCCTGGTTCGAGCGGTCCCCGGTCAGGCCGAACAGCGCCTCGCCCGCGTCGATGATCCGGTGCGCGGGCACGAACACGTCCTTGGCCGAGGTGGTGGAGCTGCCGGTCGCCGCGGCGGACGAGACGTGCCAGTCGTCGGCGATGGACAGCTCGGACATCGGCACCATGGCGTAGAGCTCCTGGTGGTCGCCATTGGGCTGCTCCAAGACCACGCCGAGCAGGTCCCAATGCGCGCCTCGGCAGCCCGAATTGAACCGCCAGGTCCCGTTGAGCAGGTAGCCGCCCTCGGTGGGCGTGACCGAGCCGGTGGGCGCGAAGCCACCGGAGATGCGGACCGACCCGCCCGCGAAGATCTCCGCTTGGGCCTGGTCCGGGTACAGCGAGGCGATCCAGGCGGTGGACACCCAGGCCACCGTGACCCAGCCGGTGGACCCGCAGCCGCGGGCCACCTCGGTGAGGATCTCGAACTGGTCCGCCAGGGACAGGTCGAGGCCGCCGAACCGGCGCGGCACGGCGATCTGGAACAGGCCGGCCTTGTCGAGCAGTTCGATGTTCTCGTCGGGGATCCAGCGGTTGTCCTCGGCTGCCAACCCGTTGTCGCGCAGGCGGGGGACGACCTCGCGCACCGCCTTCAGCACTGCCTCAGCCTCGTTCGTGGCCATGTGTCTCTCCTCGTTGATCGGTTCGGCGTCGTGGCGCGGTCAGTGGGAGTCGCCGAAGGGGTCGTCGATGGCGTAGCGCCACTTGCCGTCGACGCCCCGGCGCAGGACGTCGAGGCCGACGCCCTCGAAGTGCTGCTGCTCGCCGTCCTCGCCGGTGACATCGAGAGTCCAATCGACGACGAGCAGGGTGGCGTCGCCCGCCTCGTAGACGTGCCTGAGTTTGGCGGTCATGACCGGCCGCTGGGCCAGGAATTCGACCACCTCGGTGCGGCGCTGCTCGCCGGAGACCGGGTTGCCCGGCTCCCAGACCGAGACCGCGTCGTCGGTGTACATGCTGTTGACCGCCTCGGCGTCGCCTGCGTTGAAGGCGCGCACATAGAGCTCGGTCTGTTTTTCTGCGTCACTGGTGAGTTCGAAATCGGCAAGCGTGCTGGTCATGGCGAAACCGTCCCACTTTCTGTCCAAAGGTCGGGCTTGGCGGTGCTCCGCGTGGCCGCGTCGCCGAACGAAACGTGAAGTCGCGACGTGCCGCCACGCTATCGGGCCCCGCTCCACCCCTCATTCACTGAGAAGTAATTCGGCGCTCATCACCGGTCGGAGAGCGATTGGTTACCGCGCGCTCAGTAGGTTGCGGGAAGTCGACCTCCGCCGTTTCTCTCGGTGGCCGCGCACAACGTGGCCGGGCGGGTGGTTTCCGCGATTTCCTCATCAGGAAAGGCAATCGAGCGCGATGACGAGTGAGCACGGTTCCGCGACCGCCTATTCGAGCGACGACGATTCGGAGAATGCCATCGCGGTCGTCGGGATCTCCTGTCGCCTGCCTGGCGCCGCGTCGCCTGCGCGGTTCTGGCGGCTGCTCGCCGAGGGCCGCCACGCGATCAGGGAGGCGCCTGCGGACCGGTGGCCCGCCTCGCTCGGTCCAGGAGCCCGCTGGGGCGGTTTCCTCGACGGAGTCGAGGACTTCGACGCCGCCTTCTTCGGGGTGTCCCCGCGTGAGGCGGTCACCATGGACCCCCAGCAGCGGCTGGTGCTGGAACTGGCGTGGGAGGCGTTGGAGGACGCCAGGATCGTGCCGGAACGCCTCGCGGGCACCGACACCGCCGTGTTCGTCGGCGCCCTGCGCGACGACTACGCGTCCCTGCTCCACCTGCACGGCGAGTCGGCCATCACCCAGCACACGATCACCGGCACCAACCGGGGTGTCATCGCCAACCGGGTGTCCTACGCGCTCGGGCTTCGCGGCCCCAGCCTGACCGTCGACACGGCGCAGTCCTCGTCGCTGGTCGCGGTGCACCTTGCCTGCGAGAGCCTGCGCCGTGGCGAGTCGTCGGCGGCGCTGGTGGCCGGTGTCAACCTGAACCTGTCGGCGCAGAGCGCGTTGACAGCTGAGCGCTTCGGCGGGCTATCCCCGGACGGACGCAGCCACACCTTCGACAGCAGGGCGAACGGATTCGTGCGTGGCGAGGGCGGCGGCGTGGTCGTGCTCAAGCCGTTGCGGCAGGCCGAGGCGGACGGCGACCGGATCCACGGCGTGCTCCTGGGCAGCGCGGTGAACAACGACGGAGCGACCCCCGGCCTGACCGTGCCGGGCCAGGACACCCAGGAGCAGGTGCTGCGGCTGGCCTACCGCCGCGCCGGTGTCAACCCGGCCGAAGTCCAGTACGTCGAACTGCACGGCACCGGCACCCCGGTGGGCGACCCGATCGAGGCGGCGGCCCTCGGCGCGGTGCTCGGCAGGCCGGACGCCCCGGTGCCGGTCGGATCGGCCAAGACCAACGTCGGCCACCTCGAGGGCGCTGCGGGGATCGTCGGACTGATCAAGACGCTGCTCGCCATCGCGCACCGGGAACTGCCCGCCAGCCTGAACTTCGAGACCGCCAATCCCCGCATCCCGTTGTCGGAGCTGGGATTGGCGGTGCGGACCGAGCTCGGTCCGTGGCCGCGACCCGATCGGCCGCTCGTCGCGGGTGTCAGCTCCTTCGGCATGGGCGGCACGAACTGCCACGTCGTGGTCGCCGCTGCGCCCGTCCCGCGGTCGGACTCCGCCGAGACTGCGGCCGTGCGCGACCTGGTTCCGGTGGTGGTCTCCGGCCGGAACGCCGAGGCCCTGCGCGCGCAGGCGGACCGGCTGCGCGAAACCGCCGCCCAGTCCGGCGTGCTGGACCTTGGCTGGTCGGCGCTGACGACCAGATCGGTGTTCGAGCACCGTGCCGTGGTCTTCGCCGAGACAACGGACGAACTCGTCGACGGCCTCGCCGCCGTCGCTGACGCGAGCCCGGCCGCCTCGGTCGTCTCCGGCAGCGTGACCCCTGGCGGCGTCGGGTTCCTGTTCACCGGCCAGGGCGCGCAGCGGATCGCGATGGGACTGGACCTCTACCAGTCCTCGCCGGTGTTCGCCGTGGAGTTCGACGAGGTGTGCGCGCACCTCGACCCCCTGCTGGATCGCCCGCTCCGCGAGGTGATCGCCGAGGGCGTCGACCTGCGCCGGACCGGGTGGGCGCAGCCCGCGCTGTTCGCCGTCGAGGTGGCGCTGTTCGGCTGGCTGACCTCCTGGGGCGTGCGACCGGACCTGCTCGCCGGGCACTCGGTCGGCGAGATCGCCGCCGCGCACGTGGCGGGGGTGCTCTCCCTCGCCGACGCCGCGGCCCTGGTCGTGGCGCGCGGCAGGCTGATGCAGGCGCTGCCGGAGGGCGGCGCGATGGTGGCCGTGCAGGCGGCGGAGGCCGACGTGGCGCCGCTGCTGAGCGCGGGGGCTGCCATCGCCGCGGTCAACGGCCCGACGTCGGTGGTCGTCTCCGGCGCGGAGGACGCGGTGCTCGAGGTGGCCGCGCGAATCGCCGCGCGGGGTGCGAAGACCAAGCGGCTCACGGTGAGCCACGCGTTCCACTCGCCGCTCATGGAGCCGATGCTCGACGACTTCCGCGCTGTGGTGTCGGGATTGGCCTTCCACGCGCCCCGCGTTCCCGTCGTGTCCACCGTGACCGGTGGCGTCGCCGACCTCGGCGACCCGGAGTACTGGGTGGACCAGGTGCGGCGCCCGGTCCGGTTCCTCGACGCCGTCCGCGCCATGGAAGCCGACGGCGTGCGGACCTTCGTCGAACTCGGGCCCGACGGTGTCTGCGCCGCGATGGCCGCGGAGTCCGTCCTCGAACCGGCGGCGGTGGCCACCGTGCCGCTGCTGCGCGCGGGCCGCCCGGAGCCCCGCACCGCGCTGTCCGCGTTGGGCAGGCTGTTCGTCCGCGGCGTTCCGGTCGACTGGACCCACGCCTATGCCGACTCCGGCGCGCGCCTGATCGACCTGCCCCCCTACGCCTTCCAGCGGCGGCGCCATTGGGTGGACGGTCCCGCGACGCCCCTGGCTCTGACCTCGCCCCCCTCGGCCGCCCCGCCTGTTGCCCCAGCCAGGGAGCGCTCCGCCGACGACCTGGTCCGCACCCACATCGCGGCCGTCCTGGAGTACCCGCCCGGCACGGCCTTGGAGCGGCACAAGCCGTTCCGCGACCTCGGCTTCGACTCCCTGCTCGCGGTCGAATTGCGCGACAGCCTGGCCGCCGCGACCGGACTGGCGCTGCCGAGCGGCCTGCTGTTCGACCACCCGACGCCCGCCGCGCTGATCGAGTATCTGCGCGCGCGGACGACCGGCACGACGGAAGCCGCCGCCGAGATCGCGCGGGAGGCCGCGCCGGGCGAGCCGATCGCGGTTGTGGGCATGGCGTGCCGCTACCCCGGCGGAGTAGCCACACCCGCGGACCTGTGGCGGCTGGTCGCCGAGGGCGGCGACGCGGTGTCGGCGTTCCCGACCGGGCGCGGCTGGGCGGAGGACCTGTTCGACCCCGACCCGGACAGCGTGGGGAAGACCTATGTCCGCGAGGGCGGCTTCCTGCATGATGCGGGGGAGTTCGACGCGGAGTTCTTCGGCATCTCGCCGCGAGAGGCACTGGCGATGGACCCGCAGCAGCGGCTGCTGCTGGAGACCGCGTGGGAGTCCTTCGAGCACGCGGGGCTGGCCCCCGAGGACTTCCGCGGCGCCCGCGCGGGGGTGTTCGTCGGCGCCACCGCGCAGGATTACGGGCCGAGGATGCACGAGGCCAGCGACAGCGCGGGGCACCTGCTGACCGGCGGGACCCCGAGCGTGCTTTCCGGGCGCGTGGCCTACCAACTCGGTCTGGTCGGCCCTGCCGTCACGGTCGACACCGCGTGCTCGTCGTCGCTGGTCGCGCTGCACCTCGCCGTGCGGTCGCTGCGGCAGGGCGAGACGACGCTGGCGCTCGCGGGCGGGGCGACGGTCATGGCGACCCCTGGCATGTTCGTCGAGTTCTCCCGGCAGCGCGGGCTCGCGCCGGACGGGCGGTCCAAAGCGTTCGCTGACGCGGCCGACGGGACCGGCTGGGCGGAGGGCGTCGGCCTGCTCCTGCTGGAGCGGCTGTCCGACGCCGAGCGCCACGGCCACCGGGTGCTGGCGGTGATCCGAGGTTCGGCGATCAACCAGGACGGCGCCTCGAACGGCCTGTCGGCGCCCCACGGACCGTCGCAGGAACGGGTCATCAATCAGGCGTTGGCCGACGCCGGTCTCACACCGTCCGATGTGGACGCTGTCGAGGCGCACGGCACCGGCACGACTCTGGGCGACCCGATCGAGGCGCGGGCGCTGCTGGCGACCTACGGCCAGGACCGCTGCGAGCCGCTGTGGCTCGGCTCCCTCAAATCCAACATCGGGCACGCCCAGGCCGCCGCGGGCGTCGGCGGCGTGATCAAGATGATCGAGGCCATGCGGCACGGGGTGCTGCCGAAGACCCTGCACGTCGACGAGCCGACCCGACATGTCGACTGGGACAGCGGTTCGGTGCGGCTGCTGACCGAGGCGCGGGACTGGCCGTCGGTGGACCGGCCCCGGCGGGCGGCGGTGTCGTCGTTCGGCATCAGCGGCACCAACGCCCACGTCATCGTCGAGCAGGTCGCGGCTCCACTCGTCGAGGAGGGACAGGAGCCTGCCGCGCTGCCGTTCGTGGTGTCCGCGCACAGCGCCGAGGCGCTGCGCGCGCAGGCCGCCAGAGCGCGCGACCTGCTCGCCGCGGGGAGTGTGCGCCCGCTCGACCTCGCGTGGACCCTGGCGGCGGGTCGGTCATCGCTTCCGCATCGGGCCGTCGTGCTCGGGGAGGACCCAGTGGCCGGGCTCGGCGCGGTCGCGGGCGACGACGACACCTGGCCGGACACGGTCAGCGGGTCCGCGATGGCCGACGGCGGCGACGTGGTGTTCGTCTTCCCGGGGCAGGGCTCGCAGTGGCCGGAGATGGCCGCGGCCTTGCTCACGTCCGCGCCGGTGTTCGCCGCCAGGATCGCCGAGTGCGAGCTAGCGCTGTCGGAGTTCGTGGACTGGTCGCTGACCGACGTGCTGCTCGGGGCGCCGGGATCGCCGTCGATGGAGCGCGTCGACGTGGTGCAGCCCGCGCTGTTCGCGGTGATGGTCGCGCTCGCGGACCTGTGGCGGTCGCACGGTGTCGAGCCCGCCGCGGTGCTGGGACACTCCCAGGGCGAGATCGCGGCGGCCTGTGTGGCGGGCGCGCTGACCCTGCGCGACGCGGCCAAGGTGGTCGTGCTGCGCTCGCGGGCGATCTCGGCGATCACGGACCTCGGCGGCATGGTCTCCGTGATGCTCCCGGCCGACGACGTCGAGGCGCTGCTGGCGCCCTGGGCGGACCGGATCTCCGTGGCTGCGGTCAACGGGCCCTCGGCCACTGTGGTCGCGGGCGACACCGAGGCGCTCGACGCGCTGGTCGCCGAGTGCGCGGCCAAGCGGATCCGGGCGCGTCGTGTCCCGGTCGACTACGCCTCACACTCGGCGCACGTGGAACCGCTGGCGGACCGGATCACCGAGGCGCTGGCGGGAATCGAGCCGGTGGCGGCCGCGGTGCCGTTCTTCTCCACGGTCACCGGCGACTGGCTGGACACCACCGCGCTCGACGCGGGCTACTGGTACCGCAACCTGCGCGAGACCGTGCGGTTCGCACCGGCGGTGCGCGCGCTCGCCGAGCAGGGGTTCCGGTTCTTCCTTGAGTCGAGCCCGCACCCGGTGCTGACCGTCGGCGTCCAGGAGACCGTGGAGGCCGCGGGCGTCGACGCGGTGGTCACCGGCTCGCTGCGTCGCGACCAGGGTGGCCTGGACCGATTTCTGGGCTCGGCCGCCGAGGCGTACACGCGGGGGCTGCCGGTCGACTGGACTGTCCCGCTGCGCGGGACCGGCGCGCGGCTCGTCGACGCGCCGACCTATGCCTTCCAGCGCGAGACCTACTGGCAGGCGCCCACCCCCGGCGCCGCGGACGCGACCGGGTTCGGCCAGCGCGCCGCGGGGCACCCGTTGGTGAGCGCGGCGGTCGATTTGGAGGGCGGCGCCGTGGTCTACACCGGCAGGCTGTCGCTGGAGACCCATCCCTGGCTGGCAGACCATGCCGTGCTGGGGACCGTGCTGCTCCCCGGCACCGCGTACGTCGAACTTGCGGCGTGGGCGGGCGGGCAGGTCGGCGCCGACCTCGTCGACGAGTTGACGATCGCCACCCCGATGGTGCTGCCGGAGCGGGGCGGCGTGGCGCTACGGGTGGTCGTCGGCGCGGCCGACGAGTTCGGCAGGCGTGCCTTCGACGTCCACTCGCGACCTGACGGGTCCGGCGAGTGGCCCTGGCTGCGGCACGCGGGCGGCGTCCTCACCGCGGACCTGGGCAGCCCGATGGACAGCCTGACCGAGTGGCCCCCTGCGGGGTCCGAAGCGGACCTCGGCGACGTCTACGACCGGTTGCTCGACCTCGGATACGGCTACGGGCCGTTGTTCCGCGGCCTGCGGCGGGTCTGGCGGGACGGCGACTCGATTTTCGCCGAGGTCGCCGCGGACATCGCGGACCAGGACGGGTTCCTGCTGCACCCGGCTCTGCTCGACGCCGCGTTGCACGCGCTGCTGCCCGGTGTCGCCCAGGACGGCGACGACCTGCTCCTGCCGTTCGCCTGGTCCGGCGTGCGGGTGCTCGCCTCCGGCGCGACCGCGCTGCGGGTCCGGGTGTCGCGCGGCGACCCGAGGACCGCGTCGCTGTTGGTCGCCGATGAGACCGGCACGCCGGTCGCGGCCGTCTCGTCGCTGGCGCTGCGCGCGGTGTCGAGGGCGGCGCTGCGCGAGGCGGGCCGAACCGAGGGCGACCGCCTGTACCGGGTGCGGTGGGACCCGGTGCGGCCTGCCCGCACGTCGGCAGGCGGGTGGGACGTGCTCGACGGCGACGATCTCCGCCTCGGTGACGCTCGGGGCCCGGTGGTGCTGGCGCACGCGGGTGGAGGGTCGGCGCGTGCGGTGACGCACCGCGTTCTCGGGCTGGCGCAAGAGTTCCTCGCCGACGAGCGGTTGGCGGAGTCCCGCTTGGTCGTGGTCACCCGACGGGCCGTCGCGGTCGGCGATGAGGACGTGCCGGGGCTGACGCACGCGGGCGTGTGGGGTCTGCTGCGCTCCGCGCAGACGGAGAACCCCGGGCGGTTCACCCTCCTGGACACCGATGCCGACCTGCCTGACGAATTGGTGGCCGATCTCCTTGGCACGGGCGAGCCGCAGCTCGCCGTGCGCGGCGGCGAGGCGTTCGCGCCCCGCTTGGTCCGCCACGGCGCGGCCGTCGACGCCCCCGCCCCGGACTGGGCCGGTGGGCCGGTGCTGATCACCGGGGCCACCGGGGAACTTGGCGGCTTGGTCGCCAGGCACCTGGTCGTCGAGCACGGCGCGACGGACCTGGTGCTGGTCAGCAGGCGCGGAGCGGCGGCTCCCGCCGCGGCGGCGCTGCTCGACGACCTGGCGGGCATGGGGGCGCGGGCACGGCTCGTCGCGTGCGATGTGTCCGATCGCGCCGCGGTGGCCGCGCTGTTGGCGGAGCACCCCGTGACGGCGGTCGTGCACACCGCTGGGGTGCTGGACGACGGCGTGATCGACGCACTGACCGCGGACCAGGTCGACCGGGTGCTGCGGCCCAAGATGGACGCCGCCTGGCACCTGCACGAGCTCACCGCCGACCTTGAGGCGTTCGTGCTGTACTCCTCGATCACCGGTCTGATCGGCGCGGCGGGACAGGGCAACTACGCGGCGGGCAACGTCTACCTCGACGCCCTCGCCCAGCACCGCAGGGCGAACGGGCTGCCCGCCACCTCGCTGGCGTGGGGTGTGTGGGAGCAGACCGGCGGCATGACCGGCGCGATGAGCGAGATCGACCGCAGGCGGATGGCCAGAACCGGGCTGCTCCCGCTGGATCCGGCCGAGGCGATGGTCTCGTTCGACCAGGCGGTCGCCTCCGGTGAACCGGCCCTCGCGGTCACCGGCCTGGACACCGCCACGCTGCGAGCGCGGGCCGAGGACATCCCCGTGCTGCTGCGCGGGCTGGTGCGGCCCGCCACCCGTCGCACCGCCCCGGTCGACTCGCCTGCCGCCCGGCTGGCCGGATTGGCCCCGCAGGATCGTGAGCGCGCCCTGCTCGACCTGGTGGCCGCGCAGGTGGCCGCCGTGCTCGGACACCCCGACCACACGGGCATCGTGGTCGAGCGCGCGTTCCAGGACCTCGGCCTCGACTCGCTGACCGCGGTCGAGTTGCGCAACCGCGTCGCCGCCGCGACCGGGCTGCGGCTGCCCACCACGCTGGTCTTCGATCACCCGACCCCGGCCGCCGTCGCGGCCTACCTGTCCGCACGGTTGCCCGGCGGTGGGACCGATCCGGCCGCGGCCGTCGCGGCGATCGCGACCACCGAGCCGATCGCGATCGTCGGCGTCGGCTGCCGCTATCCCGGGGGCGTGCGCGGCCCGGAGGACCTGTGGCGGCTGGTCGCCGAGGGGGTCGACGCGGTGACGCCGTTCCCGACCGACCGGGGCTGGGCCGAGGATCTGTTTGACCCGGACCCCGACCAGGTGGGCAAGTCCTACTCGACCGGAGGTGGCTTCCTGCACGACGCGGGCGAGTTCGACGCGGCCTTCTTCGGCATGTCGCCGAGGGAGGCGTTGGCCGCGGACCCGCAGCAGCGGTTGCTGCTGGAGACCGCGTGGGAGGCCGTCGAACGCGCCGGGATCGTGCCCGCCGCGCTGCGCGGCAGCCGCACCGGCGTGTTCGTCGGAGTCATGTACAACGACTACGGCTCGCGCCCGGACCTGCCTGGCGACGGCTTCGAGGGCTACCTGTTCAACGGGAGCGCGGGCAGCGTCGCATCCGGACGGCTGTCCTACGCCTTCGGTTTCGAGGGGCCCGCGGTCACCGTCGACACGGCGTGCTCGTCCTCGCTCGTCGCGGTCCACCTCGCGGCGAACGCACTGCGGTCGGGGGAGTGCGACTACGCGCTCGCGGGCGGCGCCACGGTCATGTCCACCCCGACGACGTTCGTCGAGTTCTCCCGCCAGCGCGCGCTGTCGCCCGACGGGCGGTGCAAGTCCTTCTCCGCCGCGGCGGACGGCGCGGGCTGGGGTGAGGGCGCCGGGCTGCTCATGCTGGAGCGGCTGTCCGACGCCGAGCGCAACGGGCACACGGTGCTCGCGGTGCTGCGTGGTTCCGCGGTGAACCAGGACGGCGCGTCGAATGGTTTGACTGCCCCGAATGGTCCGTCGCAGGAGCGGGTGATTCGTCAGGCGCTGGCGAACGCGGGTTTGGTTTCGTCCGATGTGGATGTTGTGGAGGCGCATGGGACGGGCACGACGTTGGGCGATCCGATCGAGGCGCAGGCGTTGTTGGCGACCTATGGTCAGGACCGGTCTGAGCCGTTGTGGTTGGGGTCGTTGAAGTCCAATATCGGGCACGCGCAGGCAGCCGCGGGTGTCGGCGGTGTGATCAAGATGATCGAGGCCATGCGGCACGGCGTGCTGCCCCGCACTCTGCACGTCGACGAGCCGACCCCGCACGTGGACTGGAGCACGGGCGCGGTTTCGCTGCTCACCGAGGAGCGCGAGTGGCCGGAGCGGGACCGCCCGCGTCGTGCCGGGGTGTCGTCCTTCGGCATCAGCGGCACCAATGCGCACGTCATCATCGAGCGGCCGACCGCGCGGCCCGTGCCCGAGGCCGCCGCCGTGCCCGCGGTCCCGTTGCTGCTGTCGGCGAAATCGGCCGCCGCGCTCGCCGCAAACGCCGATCGGCTGCTGTCCACTGTGGTCACGGAGAATCCGGTGGACATCGGTTTCACGCTGGCCACCGCTCGGGCGTCGTTCGAGCACCGGGCCGCGGTGGTCGGCGCCGACCGCGACGCCTTGGTGACGGGCCTGCGCGCGTTGGCGAGTGGCGCCTCAGGCACCTCGATGCGCGGCAAAGTCGGGTTTTTGTTTACTGGTCAGGGTGCGCAGCGGGTGGGGATGGGGCGTGAGCTTCATGGGGCGTATCCGGTGTATGCGGAGGCGTTTGAGGTGGT
>NZ_JBVJIN010000035.1:0-63801 GCF_055586285.1 Actinokineospora sp. NPDC051303 | reverse complement strand
CGGATGCCCTCCGGCGCGGCCACCCGGTGCCGTGGGCTCATCCGCTGCCGCAGCGCCGCCAGCACCAACCGGTCGAGGGTGATGCCGTCGCGCTGCCCCAGCGCGAGGAACGCCGCGGTCACCCCGATCGGGACGGCGACGATCAGGAACACCACCAGCGGGACGGCCTCGCGGGTGAGCGTGTATCCCATCGCGTGCGGTCGCGCCACAGGGTGACCGAGGTGGGCAACCGCAGCAATGTCCCGGTCGCCCCTTGGCCATCGGCAACGAGGGCGTGCCGCTGGGCTCCGGGCTCAGGCGACAAGGTCACCATGGACAGCCTGACGCCCACGAGGTCCTGGCTGCGGCCCAACCGCAAAGGCCACACCGGCCTGCGGAAACGCCGATACCATCGCTCAAGGTCGGCAAGCAGCCAGATCGTCAACGTGACATGGGCGAGGAACTCCCGGTTGCTGGGGGCCGGGCTCTTCTTGGCGCCGGAGGCGTCCAACGGGTGATAAGTCTCCAGATCCACCCCGGAGCCCTCGGCGTGGAATGCCATGGCGAACCGCGTATCGGCTTCGACATGGTGCCAACCGCCCGCAGCGGCCGCGAGCAGCCCACCGACCGTCGACGGAGGCGGGCAGGGCAGTCCCACCTGCACACCCGCGTACAAGGGGTTGCGGAACGAGACGACGGGCGCGGTGATCGTCACCTCCAATGCCGCCCGGTCTGCGACGGTCATGCGTCGGCGTCCGTGAACCACCGGTCCCGCTCACCGCTTTCCACCTGCCCCGCCAACTTGTGCAGCAACACGCGCGGGTGGTCGATCAACACCCGACCCTCGTCCACCAGATCGGAAAGCGCCTGGCGGGCGCGTTCGAGTTGGTCATCGAGGAACCCCGGGGCCCAGCCCAGCAGGACAGGGCCGTCGACCTCGTCGCGCCAGGCATCCAACTCCTCGCGCAACACCTCCGACCGGAACACCGCGGTGCCATCGCGTGCGCCCATGACCCGGGTGAACGGGTTGACACCGCCCTTGAGCGGAGCCAGCACGATCAGGCTCGGCGTCCTGTCCCCGTAGTGCATCGACTGCTTCGCCCCGCCACGCACCGCCGCCAACGTCCGCAGCAACGTCGCGACCCGACGGCGTCGTTCCTCAAGGGACAGTCGGACGCCTGCGACACCGCGCAGCACGGTGTCCTGCGCACCGGAAGCCTTGGCCTCTTTGGCGACCGCGGCGCTGATGGGCACTCGAAGCCCGTTCCCGTCGGTCTCGAACACACCCACCCGGGGCAGGTCGAGCAGCACATCCCCGGCCAAGGTCGCGCTGTAGAGCTCGTGCTGGTGGATGACCGGATGCTCGCCCGCGGGGAAACCGCGGCTCATCGTGCCGAAATCCATGGTCGGCCGCTGCGCCACGAGCGAGACGAAGGTGCCGGTCGCCAGCACGGTGTCCCGCTGGAAGTTCTCCTTCTTGACCGCGACCATGTACCCGAACACGTCGTCATCGAGATACAGATCCGGGCGCCCCGCGGTGTACGCCTGCTGCTTGGTCCCGCTGCCGGTCCTTGTCACCGTCGACCGCGCCTCCTCCCGGGGCAACGAGTCACGCAACCACCGGCGAAACGCCTGCGCGGACACGTAGGGGTAGATGTCCCTGCCGACCCGCAACTGCTTGACCCGACCACGGTTGTCGTCACCCTCGCCGTTGTTCGGGGCACCCGCGACCACATCAAGAACGATCTTGCCCACCAGGAAACTCACTGCTCGACCTCCGCCTCGCCATCGACATACCGCACGTCTTCAACACGGAGATCCGGCAAATCACCAGCCGTCTCCTTCTTGTCCTTGGACCGCCATCCCAGACGCACCAACTCTTCCAAGACAGCGATCAACAACACGTTCCGGTGGAACCACCCCGCGTTGTCCGACCCAGGGTCGAACAACAACACGAAAGCCCGCTCGCCGACCAACGGCTCCTTGGCCTCGTCAGGGCGTTTGATCGTCCACTGGACACTCATTCTCGTCAGAAGACCACGCAGCCTTGTCGGGTCCGACAGCCACGTATTCATCCCACGCAGTTTTCCACCGGACTCCTCAGCGAAGAGCAGTTCGGCGACACGCCGCGCGCAGGCCCTGATCTCGGACAGGTCTTTCTCGTTCATCAGCATCACCTCGACAACGAAGGAATACAGGATCTCGGCCAGTCGGGACCTGCTCTCGGCGGCCTGGTCGTCACGAGGAGGAACCGCCATGAACCGCAGCGCCGCGGCTACAATCCGCCCGGGTTCCCGGAACACGTTACGCGCCAATTCAGTGACACCACCGGCGTTCTTGGTGACGTGTGCACGCAGCAGTTCGACGAAACCGACCCGGAGTTGCGGCTGGCGCAGCCACTCCGCCAGCGTTTGCTCCACGCTGTGGATGTCGAGCGACTGACCTCGATTGTTGTTATTGAACACCAGAACATCGACACCGGCGGTCACGCGATGCTCGTAATACCGCAACGCGAACAGCGCCGTCGCCTCTCGACCGCCGGGCACGTCCTCGTCCCGCACACCCGCGCTGGCCACCCGCCTGTTGCGATCCGCCTGGCGCGCGACCGCGGCACTCATGAACCGGTCGTCCCAACTATGTACCGCGATGGAAGCCCCACCGGTCAAGCGACTTCCGTACGGGAGCGCATGGAAGCACGCCAGACACGGATAACACAGAGCCATACCGGCATGACCTCGCGCGGTCGTGTTCCGATACGACTCGCTCTGCGCCAACGCCACATCCAACTTGCCGTAGAACCCGACAGCCGCACGCCCACACAACACGCAACCGACACCAGGCCACGAGTCTCGGTCCGGCAGACCACGCCACGCCCTGACCGCGGAGGCCACAGCGTCGTCAGTCCGCTTCCCGTTCCCCGGGTGGTTCATCGGCGAGTTCGGGAAGAACGAATAGCTCATCTTCAACCAGAACCCGTCCGGGGCCTTGCTGTCCTTCCTGGCCGCGCGGACCGCGTCCTCGGTCACCACCTTCACCGCGGCCTCGAACGCCACCGCGTCCAGATCCTCCGGCATCACCGGTGTGCCAGAAGAGCCCAACGCCGCCAACGCGAACGCCCCCACCCGCTGCAACGGATGCGCCGTCAACACCAACCGCGACTGCACAGCCAAGTCAGCGTCGGTCACGCCGCCACCCAACCGAAGCCCGCCGAGTTCGCCTGCCCCAAACCCCAACTCCACAACGCCCGCAACGTCTCCGGCGGCCCCGACAACTCGACCTCCACAGCCGCACCGGTCTTCACCCCCTTGCCCACCGAGAAAGAGCGCTTGGGCCCGATCCACCGCACGGACTCCAACCCCACCCCCGGGTCCAGCCCCAACGTCTCGGCCTTCCGCCGCAAGTTCCCCTGAAAGTAGCCCGCCCACTGCGGCTCACCCGGCAACACACAATCCTGACGCGTCGTTCGCACGCCCGACTCGTCACGCCCGGACCCCTTCATCACCACCGGCGTCACCGTCCGAAACACCGCACGGCCAGATGAGAAATCCGGCTGCTCCACTACCGAAACCCCCCGCAGTTGAAACGCGACACCGCCCCAATCCAGAACCGACTGCCCCGCCAACCCCCGCGCCAACGCCTCCACCACCTCAGGCACCGGACTGCCGAACTCCAGCACTCCCGGCCCACCCGCCGCATACCGCCCCGGCCGACGACGGGCAGACGGGAACACCGGAGCGCAATGCCCCCACGGCGCCATCCGGTGAACACCCATCCCGCCCTCGTGCAACCGCGCCGCCAACTCCGGCGCACCCCGCGTCACCGCCGTATAGAACACCGGCCGCCCAGGTGCCAACACCCGCTCCCACGGCAACTCCGACGCCGCCGTCGACACAGCCAACCGCAACCTCACACCACATCACCCTCCATCCAACGACCAGCAGCCCAACAACGACTAATACCTGCGGCACGCGCACCCCCGCCGAGCGAACAGGACCATAACGGCCCCCACCGACAATCTCGCGACTTCATGAGAGAGCAGTACCCATCGGACGACGACGCAAAGAAGCACAGCGGATTTCCGACATCGACCGAGAGAGGCAGGCCGCACCACGGGGAAAGGTAGTCTGAGCACCCACACTCAGCCCGCTCCCGAGCCTCCGACAGGTCCTCATCGCCCCTACGAGGGTTCGCAACACGCCATGGACCTCATCACCGAAGTCCGCGACCTCGGTCGACCACGAGGACACCGGTGGAGGCGGCGGGCCGGGTGACCGTGCGAGTCGAGTCCCGCCGGTTGACGATCTCGAACCTGGACAAGCCGTTGTAGCCGTGTGGGTTCACCAAGGGCGAGGTGATCCATTACTACAGCCGTATCGCTCTGATCCTGTTGTCGCACAAGCGACCGGCTTGTCACATCGGTTCATCGCTTGGGATCGAGGTATGCCGACCACTGTCGCGCATCGGCGCCGATGACGCCGGTGATCCACGCGCGGAAGTACAGTTCCCACCAGCGCGTGATCGACGCTTGGATGATCTCGTTGACCCGTGTCCTGGCCTGGTCGGATCCGGGTTGGCCCACGACGGCCAAGAGAGCCGGATCGCTCTCCCAGACGAGGAGGTCGGTGACGTTCCAGAGTTCTCGCGGCGACTCGTTTGCTTGAGGACCTGGCCAACGACGGCGTCAACTTCCCCAACGACATCATCGCCCTGGAACCCGACCTCATCAACGGCATCCTTAACAACACCGTGCTCGCCCTGCTCTACCAACGCGGCGGCACTCTGCAACAGGCCGCGGACGAGCTCGCACGAATGTTCGACGAGACCATGGCGGACATGGCTCGAGTGATAGCCGAACTCCCCGCCCGCTACGTCGAGCTAGAACTGACCGACCAGGAACGCGCCAACGCCGACCATTACGTCCGAGTGCTCCAGGACTGGGTCCAAGGCGGACTCGACTGGCAACTCAGCACCACCCGATACAGCGTCCTGTACCACTTCACCGAAGCCGAACATCCTAACCTGCTCATCACCCTCACCCACACCCACCCAGTACCCCCACAACTCCAGCACGACAACACGAGGCGCTGACCTGACGCCCACCTGCCCCTGCCGGATCAAGCAAACCCAATCACTGACCAGCGGTTACACGCCAGCGCGGCTCGTTTCTTGCCGGATTCCGGAACCGCTCCAAAGCTCGACCCATGTCGAGCCCGCATGAGCAGCCGGCTCAGGCCGGCCGACTTCGCGTGCGACTGGCACACGACTCGTGGCGCCAATTGCTTGCAAGAGGCCGGGGCCGACCTCTGACCAGCAGATCAGGAGGAGCGGCCCTACAGCGTCGAACGCCGCCTTACCAAACTCGCCCGCGATCAGAGGTTCTGCCACGTTCAGCACGAGCGTGACCACGCTTGCGAAGATCAGCAACCGACGAGCAGGCTGCAGCGCCTCCGGCGAAGCACCGGTAAGCGCCAGATGCCGCGTGCCGAGCAGCAGGCCGACGATTGAAAGATCAACCGCAGGAGCCACGAGCGGTGCGACCCAGGCGGGCACGCCGAGCCGGAGCGCCAGATTTGGCAGAATCAGTCCATGGCCGAGACTGACTTCATCCTAATTGCGGCATCGGTGTGAGTGGACCGTGACTTCGACGGAGAACCAGGTCGTGTTGGGCACCGCGAACGCTTCCATAGTCCAGGCATCGATCGTGCACGGCGGAGTCCACATCAACGCCGGGAGTATCGCTGGCTCGCGCTATCTCGAGCAGGTGATAGAGATTGCTCCACGAGGTCGACTGCGTGACCGTGAGGCAGAACTGGCTCTTCTCGAAGAGCACTGCAAGAGTCCTGGCCGGTCGCCCTACCTCGTGTGGCGTGCGCCCGCCTGGGCTGGCAAGACAGCTCTGTTGGCCTGGTTTGTCTTGCATCCGCCACGTGACGTCACGATCTTCTCGTTCTTCGTGACCGCGCGGTTCGCCGGACACGACAACCGCGAGGCATTCATCCATGTGCTGCTCGAACAGTTCGCGGCGTTTCTCGGACGGCCTCTGCCGCAGTCACTGTCTGTGCACACGCAGGAGGCCCACTTTCGTGGGCTGCTGCGGGACGCCGCGCAGCGGTGTGCTGACAACGGCACACGAGCTGTGTTGGTGGTGGATGGCCTCGACGAGGACCGCAGCGTCACAACTGACCCCGGGGCGCACAGCATCGCGGCGCTCCTTCCCTCCGAGCCCCCGGAGGGCTTGCGGCTGGTTGTGTCGACTCGCCCCAATCCGGAACATCCCCCAGACGTACCTGACCACCACCCACTCAACGTGCACCGCGAAGACCACCTCCAACTGAACCCCTCGCACTGGGCAGATGTTGTACGTGGGGATATGCAGCGTGAACTCGACAGACTGCTCGGTGGGACACACCAGGAGCGAGACCTCCTCGGACTCCTGACCGCCGCCCGCAGTGGTCTGACGGTGTCAGACCTCGCCGAGCTGACAGGCTGGACCAAGCGCACCACTGCGAGGCTGCTCGGAAGCGTCGCTGGCCGGACCTTCATCCCCAGGTCCGTCCGACCGGGAGCGAAAGAGGCCGCATACGTACTCGGTCACGAGAAACTGCAGACGAACGCCGAGGACTTCATCGGTCCCGTAGGCTTGTCCTCCTACGTCGCACGCTTGCACCAGTGGGCAGATGCATATCAACTCGCCGGATGGCACGACGGCACACCTGACTATCTTCTCGAAGGCTACCCCCGGCTGCTTCAACAAACGGGTGACCTGGACCGATTCGTCGGCTTGGCCACCGACCACCGTCGCCACGAGTGGATGCGCCGGACAGGAGCGATAGCAGTCGCTATCGGTCAGACCCACCAAGCCAAGGAGATGGTCGCGGCGGGCCGAGCCGATATCGTCACCATGGCTCGACTCAGCTTCCATGCCGACCACTTGGTCGAACGCGTCCGTGATGTTCCCCCTGGGTTGCCGGGATTGTGGGCAGCGTTAGGCGAAACCGAACGTGCGAACAGCCTGTTGTCGCACTTTGACGATCCGCTAGCCCGAGCGGAGGCTCTTCTCGGCATGATAGCCGTCCAACCGACCAGGACGGCCGTCGATCAGATGATCTCCTTGTGCGCTTGGTCGGTCAGCCCATACGATCAGGCGCGCGTGCTTTCGTCACTGGTGGATCTGACCGTTAGAGCCGGGGCCCTACCTCGGGCGGCGAAGATCGCGTCGATGATCCGCCTCGACGCCTGCCGGGTGCCAGTGGTGCTTGGCGTGGTGGAAAGAGCAGTGGTGACAGGCGACCGCGTTCTCGCGCGACGGCTTGCTGAGGACCTACCGGACGACGACGGCCGAAATGCCGCCGAAGCGCTCCTCACGGCGCAGCAGGACCCGGATGCCGCCGAGGCCCTGCGTGCTCAGATCCTCCGCTCGTATCCGCGCGCACTGGCCGGCCTCGCGTTGGCGAGGGTACTGCTGGGTGCGGGACTCAATGATCGCGCCGAAAACAGTCTTCTGAGAACCTTCAACAACGCGGATCAGGATCTGACGCCGGAGGCGCGCGCCCGTGTCTTGGTAGGTGGCATCAAGATCGCCCAATCCCTTGCTAAGCCGCATCACGCGGAGGTGTTAGTCGAGCAACTGGCCGTGTTGCTACAGGAAGCCAGTCACGCCCGCTTCGTAGTCGAAATCCTCCTTGAGTTAGCTGCCGTACTGGACGACTCGAGCCATCCTGGAATCCTTGCATGGATGCGCGGCATAGTAGCGAACCTCATATTGGAAGTTGCCCCCGACGACACGCTGGTCGAGTTGGTCGCTGAAGTCGATTCGTTCGAGATGGCGCGCACTCTGGCGACGTCTGTTCGACAGGAAATACGAATGGATGCGCTGGTAGCTGCAGCTCGAGTCGCCTGCCGGGTCGGTCCTGTAGATCGAGCCACTGAATTGGTCGAAGAAATCCATCTGGCCACAGTGGGTACCCCTGCCCGTGCGTCAAACGTCGTGAAAGCCTTGCGTCAAGCCATTACTTACCGGGATGGGGTGCCCGTCACTGATGAGATAGACGTCGATGACTTCACGTCTGATTCCGGATTTCTGGATTATTGGGAGACGGCATTAGGGGTGCATTCCTATACCTACAAGCGTAATCAGGTGAAAGAACTAGCGCAAACCTTGCTTCGCAATCTGGATGAAGGTAAGAAAGAAAATGCCGCTGTCATATTGGATAAGCTTGTTCCGCTGGCTGTCCGCCACGGCCGTGATCTTGAGGATCTCGAGGGCCTCGCTTCCCAACTTGCCGCGCGGCGGTGCCGCACGATGTTCGACACGCTGACGAAAAGTATGACACCCTGGTCGAGGGTCAATGTCTGCTCGACCGTCTTTCGTGAATCGTTGCATACGGGAGATGCGGATCGCTTTGCGCGGGAATTTCTCGCTGCCGTTCAACGCGACTGTCTCGGCCCTGACGTTAGATATAGCGTTCCACCAAAGGCGGTTGCAAACCTCGCGAGACATGTTGAACCGGTCGACTTCGATGAAGCGCTGCGAACGAGTCGACTAATTCGCCCCATGCAAGTCCGAGCGGATACCTTGAAACATTTTGCTGATCGAATAATCAACTCGAGCGGTGGAGATAATAGAGAGAAGTTGTTCAATGAGGTGTACGGCCTCGTTGAAACTACAGAGGAACGCATCGACCGGGACTATGTCCTGCTTTGCGGCGTCCATCTTGAGAGTTCCGTCGGCGATCTGAACCATGGAGAAAGCCTTGCTGATCTTATTTGCGACCCGTTTGTCCAAGGTGAGGCCATGGTCACGCTCATGCGTACCTCGGCAAAATCGGGTGACCACGATCGGGCCTCCCACTACCTCCGCAGGTGCGAGACAACATCATATCTCGCCAATGGCCCGGTGGGTCAAGGACGCGTACTCGCACTTCTGGCCGAAGCCGTCCAAGAGCTTGGACTGTCCGATCGAGCAATGAGAATCGCGAAACGGATCGAAGATTCCTACTGTTGCGTTCAGGTCTTGACGACAATGGCGAAGCGTTGCGCCTCGTCACAACGGCATTCATTTCTCATAGAGGCGATGCGACGCGGACACGTGGAACTGATCATCCCTTTGCTCATTGATTCTCCGGAGGTCGTGACCGCGCTCAGGGAAGAACTGGCGAAGCTCGACGTCGCACCGTGAGCATGTGGCCAGGGTCGCCCCAATGCCGAGCGCTGTTGCCACTCCTGTTTGGGGGCCGCTCCCGGCGCACGCGACGACCACGTCCGCAACACACTGTCCTGGTACGCCAAAGATGCCAAAGACGGCGAAGCCGATCTCGGTGTCCGCCTGATCCATGCGCGTTCGGCGAGGTAGTCGACCACTGTGGCCAGGCTCCAGGTCGTGAACCGGCAACCCAACCCGGCGGGCTCGCAAGCGGCGATGCGGCAGGTCTGATCTCGGCGAGCCGGTCGCAGCACGTCCCGGGGTGCGCCGGTGAGCGCCAAGTGCCGCGTGGCCAGAAGGAGCCCGAGGATCTACAGGTCGACTGCGGGTGCGATTAGCGACGCGACCTATACAGGTACACCGAGTCGAAGGGCGAGGGTGAGCAGGTTACCGAAGCCGAACATGAACGTGAGGCTCACGACCGTGCCCATGATTACGGTGATGGCCCGGATGATGGCCGTCGGCTTCGTCGGTGACTGTGGTGCAGAGCAGTGCTCGTCGGTGGCCATTAGGCGTCACCGCCGGGGACGTCAACCTGGAAGCTGCCCTCGCACACCAGCATGCCGCTCGAAAATTGCTGGTCACGCGCGGGACCGTCTGCATGTAGCCCTGTCAAGGGTTCGCGAACTGCCTGCGGTAGGCGCTGGTGTGGCGCGAGCGCGCCACTGGATTCGCAGGGCAGACTGCAGACACGGCCGAGCACTATGGCCCGCTGTCTGGCGGTCCAATCTGAGGCGACGATCTATCATCATTGTCGCCAGATGGTTGTGCCTCGCCAAGTTGATCCGTTTCGAGGCGGAGCAAGAGGTCGCGGGCTCGCTGTCGTTCTTTCTCAGTCTTCCCGTCGAGTGCCCGGCGGACGAGGGTACGTCGGGTGTACTCCCTCAATACGGTGCGCAGCGCAAGCGGCCCGAACTTGAGGAGTATGACCAAGATCCCAGCGAGCGAGGCACCGAACGTACCCGGTACCAACAAGGCCTTGAGTACTTCCGTCTCCATGATGGCTCCTACACGTCGTGCGGAGCCGACAAGCGAGTTGCGCGAGTGCGTGGCTACCGCGGATAACCAGAACTGAGGTCATCTGCGTAGTTAGGACCCCGCGTAGGGTGGCACGCGGAAGTGATCAGTTTACCGGGCGAACAGGCCTTTCGGGCGTTCGCCCAGACTCGAACCTGGACTGCACGAAAAAGCAGTCGGAGCCGAATGTCAAGACCGGCCGCAAGCAGGAGGTCCTTAAGGCGCATCAGGTAGCTGAGAACGAACTCTCGGATCGTTCGCGGTGGCGACCAAGCGCCGATAATGGAAGTCCGCCTAACGAAGATCGAAATGCGGGGAGCGGTTGGTACTGTGCCGAACTGATGCTCCACCTGTGTTTGGCCGGACACGGCCGAGAGCCAGTGTCGAAGCTCGCCATTGTCAACGGCCCGAGTAGCCGGTTGCGCACGAAGGAAAGCGGGCGGAACCTGCGAGTGGCCGTTGGGCCAAGATGTGACTCGCTCTGCAAGCGCTGTCCAAGCCGGGTATTGCTTGCTGGCATCATGCGCCAGATGAAGAAGGTTGTAGTCGCCCGCCATGATGATCGAGGCAAAGCGTTGACGGCTTAGCTCCCTGACGATTCGCGCGAAAAGAAGCGATTTGCCACTTCCTATTGGAGCCATGCTACGGAAGTAGGGCTCCTGTACCAGGATCGCAGCGTCCGGTCTTGGAGTCGGCCAGGACAGCAGATGGGCCGCACGCTCCAGCTCGTCGAGCGGGAGGGTGATCGCGGTGTCGGCCACGCCACCAGTATGACAGCCGCGCTGGTTGAGGCGTCCCTTGCCGCACCGTGTGCAGCCGTGCCGCTGATCGGCTACCTCGAACCATCGCCCTGACGCCGCGCGATCTCGGCTGCCCACTCGTCGTCGGAGGGATTTGGCTCGCCCGGCCCGAGGACCCTCCAGATCTCGGAGCCGCCCTCAAGGTCGATCGCATCAACCTGCCAGTCCCAGCCGTCAACGCAGATTCCCGGTATCACGCGGGTCTCAGGACCGACCTTGGCTTGGAGATCGGACCGCGGCGTGACGAAGACTTCCGTGTTGTCTTGGCTCAAGTACTGGTGCCGCTCCTACAAAAGCCAGGCTCCGATCGGCACCACGTCACGGCGTTCCCCGAAGATGCTGAGCACTCGCCAGCCTGGCGGCGCCGTCTGCAGGTAGGGCTCCCGGGTGGCGTCGGTGAGATCGGTGTGAGGAGGGCGCTCGGCAAAGTCGTGGAGCTGGTCCAGAACATTGTCCACGAAGCCGTGCCGATCGTTCTGGCCGGACACCCGGGAGGTGATGAAGAACGACACCACACGGATGTTCGTCGGTGGATGCAGGACGAACCACGGCAACAATGCGGACTTGCCCGACCATGCCTCCGCCTGCCACCACAAATAGTCCTGCGCGTAGTCCTGCGCGGTCGACTCCGAGGAACAGAACGCGGTCAGGACTGCCAACTCGTAGTTTCTGCCCTCGATCCTGTCCGGTGCGAGTGCTTGCACCTGCGACAAGTAGGCGGACCGAACCGACCGCGCCGCGCTCACGCGGACGTCTCCTACCAGCACCCCGACTTGGACCACGGAACCATCGACCCAGCCGGATACCTCGTTGGTCCATGCCACGCACCGATCATCCCGGCCGTCTGCCGACTCGTGACAGAAACGTACGGGGGTGAGCCTGGAGGCACGGTTCTCTACCGCTCGGATAGCTGCATGCGACATCGGCATGAGCGGACGGCAACTGTCGCGCTCGATCAGCTACCTGGGAGCAGCTCTTATGGGGAGCAAAATGTAGCAGTTGGATTAGCTCAGGCGCATCCCAACGGCTCCCAACGATGGTCAACCGTACCCACGGGACCAATCAGAGGCGTGTTCCGCAGGTCAGGGCACACGCACCCCACGAGCATCGCTCGGTAAGATGTGACAGGCAAACAGACCCGTTTCCTCGGCTCGCTGGTGCATTCTGGGTGGTATGCCCAAGGAGATCAGGGTGAGCAACACTGTCACCGGCCATGTGGCGGGGACCGTCGTGCAGATCGGTGCGGTCGTCGTCGCGGGCGAACGACCACCGCCACGGGAGTTGCCCGCGCCGCCAGCGTGCTTTGTCGGACGGGCAGAAGAGTTGGGCACGTTGGGCAACGCTGAGGGGATTTACGCGCTGGCCGGGCCCGGTGGCATCGGCAAGACCTGGTTGGCGTTGCACTGGGCCCACTCCAACCGGCACCGATTCCCCGACGGCCAACTGTTCGTCGACTTGCGCGGCTTTTCCCCCGACCCGCCGATGTCCCCCGCGGTCGCGGTGCACGGGTTCCTCCACGCGCTCGGCGCGGACACGCCGCCTGCCGACCCGCACGCCCAGGCCGCGCTCTACCGAAGTCTGACCGCGGACAAGCGACTGCTGGTGGTCCTCGACAACGCCACCAACGCCGCGCAGGTGGAACCGTTGCTGCCCGGGGGATCCACCAGCACTGTCCTGGTGACCAGCCGCCGTCAACTCACCGCGCTGGTCAACCTCCACAACGCCCGACACCTACGACTCGGCACGCTCAACGACGGCGAATCCCAACGACTGCTCGTCGCCCGACTCGGGCCCGACCGGGTCGGCGCGGCCCCGGTGGCCGTGCGGCGGATCATGGACCGCTGCGGCGGACTGCCCCTCGCCCTGGCCATCGTGGCCGGTCGCGCCCACCTGAACCCCGACATGCCACTGGCCCGGATCGTCGACGAATTCGCCCAATTCGACGACGAGGACCCCACAACCAGTCTTCCCGCCGTCCTGTCCTGGTCACTGCGAGCACTGACCGAGACCCAGGTGCGCGTCCTCGGCCTCCTCGCCGCCGCACCCGGCCCGGACATCGGCTTGGACGCCGCGCTCAGCCTCACCGGGACGGTCTCCGAACTGCGTGCCCTGGAACAGGTGTCCCTGGTGGAACGAGACCCCACCGGGCGCTACCGCATCCACGACCTGATCCGCTCGCACGTCCGCATCCACGACACCGATGCCACCCGCCGCGTGATCGACCACTATCTGCACACCGCCCACGCCGCCGACCGGAGTCTGCACCCAACAGGCCCACCCGCGACCCTGCCCCTACTCTCCCAATGTTGCGGGCCCACAGCCCCCGCCGACGTGGCCGCGGCACTGGCCTGGTTCGACGGGGAACACCAATGTCTGCTCGCCGCCATCGACGCCGCGGCCGAACACGGGTGGGGCGACATCGTCTGGCACCTGGCACGGACCCTGACCACCTACCACCACCGACGCGACCACACCGACGCCGACATCCGCACCTGGCAGCGCGCACTACGGGCGGCCACCCACGGCCCGGACCTCGTCACCGCCCACCGACGCCTCGGCGACGCACTCGCCCGCGCCCACCAAGACGACAAAGCCCTGATACACCTGCTGCAAGCCGCCGAACTGGCCGAACACATCGGCGACTCGCACCAACTCGCCCGCACCCACCGGGCCCTCGCCTGGACCTGGGGACGACAAGGCGAGGACACCACCGCTCTGCACCACGCCCGGGAAAACCTACGCCTGCACCAACAACTCGACGACCCCACTGGCCACGTCCACGCCCTCAACACCGCCGCGTGGTTCACCGCCCGAGTCGGCCACCTCGACCAGGCCCGCTCCCTCTGCGAAACCGCCCTCGCCCTACACCCCAACCCCGAAGGCGAAGCATCGACCAGAGAGACCCTCGGCTACATCGAATACCACGCCAACCACCACGAAGAATCAATCGACCAATACCAGCGAGCCCTCACCCTCCGCCGCGCCCACGGCTACCTCCGCCACGTCGCCAACACCCTCGAACGAATGACCCATCCACTGCGCGCTGCCAACCGACACCAAGAAGCCGAAGCCGCATCACGAGAAGCGAAAGAGATATTCACACACCTACAAAGACGTGAGAACCCTTGATTTAATTCGCCAGCCCCGCCTGAACCCCTGATCTTCATCCCCGCACAAGTGGGCGCCGTAAACAGGCTGCACCGTTGAGAAGGTTTCCAGATCAGTGTTCCAGCAGCAATGAACGACGCGAATCGTCGTGATCCCGGAGATCGGCTGGTACTCCTTTCCGCCAGCTTGACCCGAGCGGGCTACAGCGCCACTCGTAGTACCCGGAGACACACGCCCGAGGACATGGGACCGTTGAGTGACACCGAATTCGTCGCAGTGTTCCAAGATGAACCGGCAACAGCAGGTCAAACACCATCTCCTTCGCGAGATGGCGACGGTGGGATGCAGCTGTCGTTGCGCCACTGTCGCAGCACCGTGCGGCCGTAGTTGTTCGTGCCGCGATCTGGTCCAACTCGGCGCCCGGTCGGGTCCGCCCGCGAGCCTGCTCGCGCTGGAAGTACTCCAACATGACCTCGTGGGCCGTCGGCTTGCCCTCTGCCTCACCGCGCGGTGAGATCTCACCCGCAACCCGCGAACAGACTCCCCGCTTTACTTGGCACCCCGCTTCGCCCGTCGCTCCATCACCAACGGGACAACAGCGCGAATCAGCAGGTCGCGAATCATAGCGTCTGGTGTGATTGCTGAACGACTCGGCCCGGGGATTCGAACCTGCGCATAGCCGCTGGCGGACAACGACAACTTAGAGTCATCCCTTCCAAAAATGCTTGCAGTAAGTAAGCTCCTCAATCCAAGATCGCGTGGGAGATCTTGGGGAGATCAGAACCCGCCAGAACGCGTCTAAATCCGTCTCAACGAGGAAGAACGAGGCTCGCTGACCAGTATTTGTTTCCATCGCCGCACGTCCACCGCGTATGGATCAACCTTGACACGGTAGGGGTCACTGGTTCAATCCCAGTATCGCCCACCAGCCAGTTTGTGCTGGTCAGAAGCCCTGTCCCTCCTCGTGAGGGGCAGGGCTTCAGTGATCGAATGGGGTCAAACTGGGGACGGCGTCATTCTTACCGTCCCCCTTCTCGATCATGAGCCTCATGGTCACCGGTTCCAGGTGCGGGAACCACTCGGTCAGCCGGGCACGTTCGGTAGCCGTCAGGGCGAGCAGGCTGTTCGCCCATCGGGCCTCCAGTGCGTCGAGGATCTGCTTGCGCATGACGTCGGTCACATGGTCGTAGACCCGGGCGATGCCCTTCATCTTGTAGCCGAGCCGTGCTCTGCGGGGCGACTTCGGGGATGCCGTCCTCGGTGAGCCAGGTGGCGTGGGTGTGGCGGCCTTCGTGGAAGGTGAACCAGGGAAGGATCGCCGGGAGGTGATCCTCGGCCTCGGGAGTGTCCGGACTCACCCCGTCCCACGCGGTCCGCCAGAACCGCTGGCGGAAGTTCGCGCGGCGCCACGGTCGTCCTTCCGGGCTGGTGAAAATGAACGCGTGGCGGTGGCTGTTCATCAGCATCTCGTAGAACACCGCGATGCTCGGCGGCAACTGCACCCAGCGAGTCCCCGCGGGTGTCTTGGTCCGTCCTTTCCGTGCCGCGGTCCCTCGGCGGCGTCCTGCGGGCCGCGTCGGCGCTTCCTCTATCTCGGTCAGCGGGGTGCCGTACTTCTTGAGGATCCCGCCCACCTCTTTCAGCGGCGCCTGGATGCAGATCGCCTTCTTCGACTCGTCGTACTCGTGTCGCTGCTGCCCGGCCAGTTCGCTCCACCGGGCTCCGGTGTAGAGGTCGGCCAGGCACAGGGTGAACCCACTCAGGCCGAGTCCGCCTTCGTACAACCGCATCGCCGCCCGCAGTGCCTGCACCGGTGAGGCCACCAGTCGCTCGGGCGCGTACTCACCGGAGGTGACCCGGACACCGCTGCAAGGGCTGGCCGGGATGATCCGCGCCTTCACGGCTGCCTTGAGGAAGGTCGAGAACGTCGCGAAGATCGACGCCACGGTGGACTCGGCATAGTCCTCGTGCAACTCCGACACCCACTTCTCGATCTCGACGTAGCCGTTGAAGATTCCGATCAACGGCCACGCGGACCACTGCGGCAGCAACTGGTTGTCCAGATGCGCCCGATACTTCGCCGCCGTGCCCTCGCCGAGTCGGGTGCGGATCACCGCGAGGTACTCCTCGGCGAAGTCGCCGAACAGCGTCTCGGCGTCCCTGGGATCTATCCACAGGTTCCGCCGGATCAGCGCCTCCTGGTCGTCACCCCACTCCTTCGCGGCCTTCGGCGAGGTGAACCCTGACTTGCTGCCCCACGTCCCATCGGGCCGTTTGTACCGAGCCCGCCAGCCTCCATTGGCCGGTTCTGCGTGCGCCATCGTCTTTCACTCTCCTTCTTGATGCGGTTTTGTGGCGGAACGGTTGAGGTCTCGTTCACGCCGCGCGAGATCCTGAACGCCGGGATCTCGACGTTTGCTTCGTCATGTGAAGAATCTCCGCGATGTCATCGCGACTGAACCTGTAATGTTTGCCGATCCGGTGATGGGGAATGAGTCCGGCCGCGGCGAGATCCCGGAGAGTTCGAGGAGACAACCGGAACAGATCGCCCAACTGGTCCGCAGTGCGAAGTTCCTCCGCGGACACTGGTGACCGAGCGGCAAGTCCTCATCGCCCCTACGAGGGTTCGCAACACGCCATGGACCTCATCACCGAAGTCCGCGACCTCGGTCCGACTACGAGGACACACCGGTGGAGGCGGCGGGCCAGGTGACCGTGCGAGTCGAGTCCCGCCGGTTGACGATCTCGAACCTGGACAAGCCGTTGTACCCGTGTGGGTTCACCAAGGGTGAGGTGATCCACAACTACAGCCATATCGCTTCGATCCTGCTGCCGCACATCAGCGACCGGCCCGTCACATCGGTTCATCGTTTGGGATCGAGGTATGCCGACCACTGTCGCGCATCGGCGCCGATGACGCCGGTGATCCACGCGCGGAAGTACAGTTCCCACCAGCGCGTGATCGACGCTTGGATGATCTCGTTGACCCGTGTCCTGGCCTGGTCGGATCCGGGTTGGCCCACGACGGCCAAGAGAGCCGGATCGCTCTCCCAGACGAGGAGGTCGGTGACGTTCCAGAGTTCTCGCGGCGACTCGTTTGCTTGAGGACTCTCTGCCAACGCGTCGAGGTTGTAGAACCTGCCTTCGCTGCCGTACCGGTCCAGCGTCCGCATGACCGCGGCCAGCACGTGGTCTTGGGAGACCTCGTGCAGCAGCCTTCGGAAGAGTGGCGACACGGAGGATCGGTCGGCGTGCTGTGTCATGTGGTCTCGGCACTTCTGGTCGAGCAGGACAACGCGGTGGCGCAATGTGTTTTGCATCGTGGTCTTGTCTGGCCATCGGCCGGTGTCCTCGACCGACGCCATCCCGAGAGTCAGCTTCGTGGTCTTCTCCACGCCGATGGACAGGCACGCCAACAGAGGGTCCGCGTCGCGGGCGGCCGATCGGTAGCTCGCGAGCAGGTCCACTGACCGCCACAGCAGACTGGAGGCGGCGTCAAGTTCGTCCATCAACGCCTGGACGGCGGGGAGTCCGATCGCACCGGAGTTCACCATCACGCCATCATCACGGATGGGACCGACAGTCCTCAGGCACCGCCCGGGTGGGTCGAGGAGGAGTTCCACAGTTGACGGCTCGCGTCGAGTTCGTCCTGGCTGAGTCCCGGGTCGCCGGTGATCGAGAGGGTGGTGGTGTCCCAAGCGCGGAGGCCATCGGTGCGGGGTGTGAGCAGGACGCCGATGCTGGTGAGCGTGTCCAGGTCACCGCGGAACGTTCCGTGTTCGTGGTGACGCAGCAGCAACCACGAATGGAAGGCGTTGCGGGTGAACTCGTTGGACTCGCTGCAGACGACGAATCCGAGTTGAGCGCTTGGCCGCTCGGGGCGGAAAACGCGTGCCCTCCACAATGTGCGCTCGGGATCACTGTGGCGCAGGGCATCCAGCAACATCCGGCCGAGGTCGGTGCGGTAGCCGATGGGGATCGCGTCGACGGCGGCGAGCACGTTGAGTACGTGGCTTTCATTGGCTGGGTCGATGTCGGCGTTGGCGATGTCCTCGCAGATAATCCGCACCATGCCGTGCGCGGTCTCGTCGTCGCTCCCCGCGGGTGCCGCGGGAAGCAGAGGTACGGACACTGGTGTGCCCTCACCGAGCAGGCTTGAGTCGATCGGGTTGGCTTCGGCTCGGGCGTCGGCGGCGGCGAGTTCGTAGTATCGCGTCGGCGTGTTGCCCAGCGTTGTCGGCGGGTCACCGGCCACGCGTTCCAGATAGCCGATGACCGCGTGTGAGGACTTGAGTTGGCTGTACAGGAACTCCCAGTCCCGTCTAAGCAGTACCGCCGTCGGAGTTCGTGAGTTGAGCGCCGGAACCTCGTACTCCACCGGCGGACAGGGGTGGTCGATGATGACCACGCCGAGCCAGGAGATGCCGGAACCCTCGACCACGACGGTCCACCCCCGCCCATTGATCATGCTGGTCGTCTTTGTCGACAGCCTCCGCACCGAACCATCGACCTGGCGGGCCGCACCCGTGATCTTCTTCGTCAACCACGACATCTCCTTCGCGGCGTCACCCGGCTCGGTGTCGCGGCTCTTGACCTGCACCACGACACCGCGGTCCCCGACCACGACGAGGCCATCGCTGATCTCACGGACACCAGCACCCTTGCGCTCCACCGCGGGCGACAGGACGAAGTCCGGCAGCCCCCAGGTCGTCGGCGCGTCCTGGGTCACCCGCTCGGCGGCAGTCCCGCGGGCCACGTGCGGGTTAAGCGAGATCGCCGCCGGAACACGACGCTCGAAAACACCGTGCTCGGTTCGGACCACCATCACGAGATGATCGCTGTGCGTCACCACCCCGACGCCGAAGTCGGACTCGGCCAAACCCTCCAGCTCTTTCTCGGTCCACAACCGCGGCGATTCGGCGGCGGGCGCCCACACATCCGCGGGTCCTGGGCCCGGCCTGACTGACCGCGCGCCCGGAACCTGCGCCGCGTACGACTCGAACATAATCAGGATGCGCGCGACAGCGTCCATCACCCGCCGAAGGCGGCGGTGCAAAGTGTCGGCTTGATCGGTCGGCTCGAACCTATCGGCGAAACACAGGTCGACGTGGCTGTCCGCATTGGCTGAAAGGGTCGAGTCTTCGCCGTAGCCGGACACCTCGAAATGAGCGATGATTCGCTCATCGTCCAACACACCCGAAGGCTCAGAATCTACCGACACCACGACCGCAGGTGGATCGACGAACACTTGCGGGCGCACCACAGTCAGCCAGGCACCCGCGGACTCGCCTCGGGCGAGTGAGTCAGTCCACGCCAGCAACTGCCGCAGACCATCCCTCAAGTGCCGGATACGTAAGTCGGGACTATCCCCAAGATACGGCTGACACGCCAGAACAAGCTGATGCTGAGTCGCCAACACACCATCTAGACACGACTCCTCCAACAACGCCGCCAAACCCTCCGCCGAATCGGCCAGCGGAAAGAACCTCTCCCGACCAGGATCCCGACGCCGACGCCGCACCGAGAACATCTCGACCGACTCCTCCACCAGCGAGTCCAGGCATCCCCACAAATCCTCGACCACCGACCCGAAGCACGCCGTCAATGATTCTCGCGCTCCGTCCGGCCACGACGCATACGCCGAGATGACACCACGTCCATTCTGGCCGCACGTCACCATGATGTCGGTGAGACCATCCTCCAACACGCCCGACCACACTGCGGCCAACTCCGAGAGCCCCGCGTGAGCAGCACGCAAACGTTCGAACGCACCCGGACACACTTCACCCAACATCAACTCAGCGTAATGCCCCGCCTAGCGACGCCAGCCACGCGCGCACGGGTGGACGCAAGATCAAATGGCGATTTCGTGGCGATCGGAACTCGCTGAAACGAGGTGTAACACGCTTAAGCTCGCTCCAACGCGTCGCGCTGACCTGGGTAGACACGAATCTCCCCAGGTCAGCGCGCGGCGGAACGACCTTGAGCAGGGTGGAGTGCAGTGATGTCGAGTTCGAAGTGGTACTCCTCAGTACTGGATCCTCTCTAGGGCGCCAGCCGCGAGGCGGGTGTCCTCGGCCACCAGGTCGGCGTTGATCTGTGTGGCCGCGGCCGCCCCGGCCGCAGCGGCGGCGCCGACCTGGGCGGCCAGGTCGGTGATGTTGCCCGCTGCCCACACGCCGGGAATCTTGGTCCGCCCGGCAGCGTCCACTTCGACGTACTCGCCCATGGGATGCGCCGTCGGGTGCAGCCCAAGGTCGGCGAGGAAGCCTGCGCGTGCCACCATCCTCGGCGAGACGGCGACCACCTCGCGTTCGACAACCGTGCCGTCGGCCAACCGGACACCGACCAGGCGGTCGTCGGCGACCTCCAGAGCGGCTACGTCGCCTTCCACCACGTGGATGCCCCGCGCGACCAGTTGGCCCGCCTGTTCCCCGGTCGGCGCACTGCCACGAGCGAAGAACATGACATCGTCGCTGAGCTGGCGGAACAGCAGCGCCTGGTGCACGGACATCGGCCCCGTAGCCAGCACGCCGATCGCCTGGTCGCGGACCTCCCAACCGTGGCAGTACGGGCAGTGCAGCACATCGCGCCCCCATCGCTGCCACAGTCCCGGGATGTCCGGCAGTTTGTCGGTCAGCCCCGTGGCCGCCAGCAACCGCCGTCCGCGGACGGCCCTGCCGTCGGCGAGCGTCGCCACGAATACCTCGCCCCGCCGGGTCACGGTGTCGACCACACCGGACACCACCTCGCCCCCGTAGCCGCGCACCTCCTCGCGGCCCCGTGCCAGCAGCTGGGCGGGCGGTAGCCCGTCCAGCGCCAGCAGCCCATGCACCCCGGTCGCCGGAGCGTTACGTGGCGCGCCCCCGTCGATCACCACCACCGACCGCCGCACCCGGGCCAGCGTCAACGCCGCACCCAGGCCCGCGGCACCCCCGCCAACGACCACCACGTCGTAGCTGTCTTCCAGCTCTTCGGTCACTGTGGACCACCTCCACGGCCACCATCGCACCCCACGCCCTCGCATGCAATTTCACTTGCTGAAATGGCAATCTCACCCGCTATGGTCGACTTCGAGAAAGCACTCGCCGCCGTGGGACTCCAGCTACGCGCGCTGCGCCGAGATTGGGGTACGACACTGGTCGAGCTGCCCGCGGCCACCGGCAATTCGGTGAGCACTCTGTCCCGGCTGGAGTCGGGCAGCCGCCGCCCGACCCGGGAACAGTTGCCGCCGCTGGCCAACGCACCTGGCGTCACGCTCGACGAGCTGGTCCGTGCCCCACCCACTGGCGACCCACGCCTGCACCTGCGGCCGATCAGGTGCCACGGCGGGATGACAGTCCTGCCCCTCACCCGGCGCCCCGGTGGGATCCAGGCGTGCAAGTTCGTCCTCTCGGCCACGGCCCGCCCGAAAGAACCCGCCCCGCAGACCCACGAAGGCTACGAGTGGCTGTATGTCCTCAACGGACACCTGCGGTTGGTGCTCGGTGAGCACGATCTCGTACTGGCTCCCGGCGAAGTGGCCGAGTTCGACACGCACACTCCCACTGGTTCGGCGCCGCCTGCACCGAGTCCGTCGAGTTCCTCAGCCTGTTCGGCAAACAGGGCGAGCGTGCCCATATCCGGGCTCGCCCCAGGAAATCGGATAGCTCATAGCCTCGGCACGAGCCGTCCCGGTGTCCGGACGTCGAGAACCGTCGTGCCAGCCGCGACACCGCGGGCACGCAGGTGTGCCGCCACTGGCCGCGCCATCTCCGGATCCAGCGGGGGAAGCACCTGTCCTGCCTGCTCGACCAGTGCGACCGACAGGTCTTTGGTGTGAGGGTTCTCGGCCATCTCCAGCCCGATGAACCCGGCGCCGATCACCGCGAAGGTGCGGGCTTGCTCGGCTGCCCGAGCGATGGCATCGGCGTCGGCGACATCCCGCAGTACATGCGCCCGTTCCAGGCACGGAAGGCGCCGCCGCCTCCGCCCCCATGCTGGGGACGAGGTAATCCCAGCCTTGAAGGTAGTCCACACCGGACCGGTGATCTCGCACCGTGACCGTGCGGGCTGTTCGGTCGATCGCCAGCATTTCCTGGCGTACTCGCACGTCGAGCGCGAACCTCTCCCTCAGCCCGTCCGGACTCTGCGGCGGCAGCGCCGACCGTTCACCGATGCACTAGGGCAGCCCGCGGTTGGCGAACGAAACGTACTCACCTTTCTCCAACACGACGATCTCGGCGTTCTCGTCTATTCTGCGCAAGCGGGTGGCCGCTGACATTCCACCTCGGCGTCAGCTGGCGGCCGGAATGAAGTTGGCGTACTCCTCGATGCGGTCGATGAGTCCGTCCTTGAAGCGGAAGTACATCGCCGCCTGCACCTCGCCGACCGGCCCGTCGGCGTTGGTGATGCGCAGGATGTGCTGCTGGAGCACCTCGTCCGACTCGGCGAACTGGCGGGTGATGTAGTAACGCAGCGACGTTCCCGCTCCAGGGCCGTCCTTGAGCATCGCTAGGTTCTCGTCAATGGTCTGCTCCCCCTTGCCGTCGTTGTGCCAGACGGTCGCGGCGTCCGTGCACAGTGCGCGCATCCCGGCGTAGTCACTCGCTTCCAGCCGTCGCAGGTAGCGGATAGCGGTGTCTTTGATATCGGTGCTCATAGCTTCGCGTGTTCCTTTCGGTTCTCCGTAAACAGGTCCGCGCTCACCCGCGGGCACGGGCACGGGCAAGTGGTTGCCTTCCGGCGCCAGCGGGCACGGGAAAGCGCGGGAGAAGACGTGCAGGGGAAGCACGGCCTGGTTGAAATCGATTCGGACGGTGTCGCCCTCCACCGGCGGCAACACCAGCCACCTGCCGATCTCCGGAGTCTCGGCGCCACTGGTGGAATCGGTGAACACCACCAGCAGGTTGCCGGGGAACGTTTCGATCACCGTCAGAGAGCGCTGCCGCCCCGCCAGGTCGAACACCAGATCGGCAGGTGCCTGCAGGACGTGCTTGCTGGGCGGATCGGTCAGTCGCTCGATCTCCACTTCCCGCCCTGGCGTCCTCCGGTACTCCGCATCGACCACATAGGCCGGATTCACCGGATACACCGCGATCTCCCGCAACCTCGCCAGTGAGGCGACGGCGGGATCCCATACGACCAACCCGTACATCCCCCCACCCCCGGAGACGGCCAGGGTGCGCCCACCTGACAACCGCAGACTGGTACCCCCGGCCACCGTGACGGTGCCGTCCACCGGACGACCGTCCACCGACACCCCGTCCGCGCCGGCCGCGGTGAACGTCAACCCAGCCGGGCCGCTCGCGTCCCACCGCCCGGGCACGCCCTCGACCGTCTGGGCCTGCCCGGTGATCGTCGCGAGCCGGACCACCCCGGCCTTCCCCAACTGTCCGGCGATCTCGTCCCAGCGGCTGCGCCGCCACGCCTCATAGTCCACTTCCACGCGTTCTTCGATCATGATTCGACACTAACCAACCTCGACCGATCGTCAAATTAACTTGCCAATCTGGCAAACGGCATCGGCGTCAGGGGCCCGCCGAGTCAGTGGTTACTCAGCCACTGCCGAGGCGAGTTTTGCTCCGCGGCGGTCGACAGGGTCATGGGTAGCGGTGGTCAAGCATCTGGTCCAGCTTGCCGTCGCCGTTGAAGCATGGGGCAACCTGCTGAGCCAACGTCCAGAAGTTCGATACATACGTCAGCGCCTTGGCGGGCACCGGGGCTGCGGCGGCCACGCCCGCTGTCGGCATCGAGGTCGCGCTGGCGCTGTCAGCGGGCGAGTTCTTTCCTCGCTCCAACTGAGCACCCTGTTCGTGCTCTCGATCGCCGAGGTCCACCGGGTGCGGATTGATGAGATCGAACGCAGGCGGACGCTCGTCATGGGGGTCCTGCTCGGTTAGTCCGGCTCCGAGACCATCATCGGCAAGGTGCCCACGGCGACGCTGCGCCAGATCAACAGCGTCCTGGGCAGGAACTTCGTCACCAGGTACGGCACCAGGCAGGGAATCATCGTGCTCGGCCGGGTGGTCCCGTTCGGCATCGGCGCGATGATCGGCGGCGGCGCCAACGCCGCCAGCGCCACCCTGCGACGCCCGCCATGCGCGGGATGCCCGCCGGTGAAGATGTAGCCCACCAACCGGCGGCTGGTGGGCTCCCGCCAGGGCCAACCTGTTTCCGCCGGGGGCCGGGCAGCGCCACGAACCCGGTTCCCCGACCGCGCCACTAAGTCAGCAGTTCGGCGACGGCCGCTTCTTAAGGTGTCCCGGGTGCCCGCGGACAGCACCTGGCGGCGGGCAAAACGGGCGAACTCGGCAGGGGTGGCCGACCCCGGTCACCCCACCGAACCAGCGAACTCACGGCCCGGCACCGAGATGGAAGTCGAGGTGCTCACTCAATGCGCGACATCTCCGGCCGAGTTTGTCCGCGGATTCTGCATTCCCGCAGCTTGCCCGTGGTTCGGTGAGGGTCACCCATCCAGGCGCGCGCGGTTCGGTGTGCCAGGTCGCCTGGGTGTAGAGGCAGTTGAGGTAGGAAACCGCCGTCGAGCATTAAGCCGAGCCGCTCGGGGATGGCTTTCCTCTGCGCGTGCGCGGCCTGCCGTGCGACCGGCGGTTTGCGTTGGGTTCGTCGCAACCGTGATGCCTCATCTTGAGCCATGTGCTGGCGGCGAGGAGCCGACGTGATATCCGGGTGAACTCGGTGTCGTCTTCTGGGAGGATGGCGAGGTGAGCACGCGACGGGAAAATGATCAAGGGCGGTTTGAAGACCCGTTGATCCGGCTGTATTTCTTGACAGCACAGGATATTCACGTTGTGTGCCCACGTTGTGAAGCTCGCGCGGTGGACGCGCCGCGGCCCGGGAAATCCCAGTACGTCAAGTCGTGGCCGCGCCGTCTGGTGTGTGCGGGCTGTAGCTACTCGGCGGCGTGGGCGCCTGGTTCCTCGATGTGGGGAGGGCCGGTCGATCCGTATTTCGGTGTGCCGTTGTGGTTGCAGGCGGAGTGCTGCGGTCATCACACGCTGTGGGCTTTCAACGAGTCCCATCTGGATCTACTGGAGGGTTACATTGCCGCGCGGCTGCGTGAGCGTCGCGCGTGTCCCGGCAGTATGAGCATGCTGGCGCGTTTGCCTGCGTGGATAAAGTCCGCGAAGCACCGCGAGGAGGTTCTGCGGACCATCCGTCGACTTCGTGCGTCACTCGATACTTGAGAGGGTGGCTTGGCGACCGGGCAAGAACCATGCAGCCTACTCCACCCAGCGTCGAGTGATGTTTACCGCGGCAATCCGAGAGTGAAATCGACGGCGATCCGGATGGCCGCCCGAACCTTCATCGGCTCCTGCGCGCACCGCACCGCCACCTGCGGGCACTGACCCGACAACGTCAGCTGGAGCACGTGGGCCACCGAGACGACCGAGATGGCGCTCGCGTCGCACTTTATGGTCCGATCCTGCCGAAACTCCTCCGCGTCGCCTACGCGGTTATCTTGTGTGCGGTGTTGGCCACCGCCTGTGGGAGGGTTGGTCGCGGCGCTGAAAGCGGTGCCTGCGGGCAAACGCGGGTGATCGACTTTGTGCGGGCCGCCGCGGTGCCCGCGGTGTTCTGCGAGTCCACCGTCTCCGACGCGGCGATGCGACAGGTCGCCGCGGCGACCGGGGCCGCGTTCGGCGGCGTGCTCTACGTGGACTCGCTGTCCGAGCCGGGTGGTCCCGTGCCCACCTACCTCGACCTGATCCGGCACGACGCGCGGACCATCGCCGCGGCCCTGACGGGGAACCTCGGGTGAGCGCGGTCGAGATGCTGGACGTGACCGTCCACTACGGCGACGTGCTCGCGCTCGACGGCGTCACCCTGGCGTTGGCGCCCGGCCGGGTGTGCGGGCTCGTGGGCGTGAACGGATCGGGGAAGTCGACCCTGTTCAAGGCGATCATCGGGCTGGTGCGGCCGGACCGGGGTGACGTGCGCGTCGCGGGCGGGTCGCCGTGGGCGGCCCGGCGGGCGGGCGTGATCGGCTACGTGCCGCAGAGCGAAGCGGTGGACTGGGCGTTCCCCGTGTCGGTGCGGGACGTGGTCATGACGGGGCGGCACGGCCGGTGCGGCTTCACCCGCCGCCCGCGCCGCGCGGACCACGAGGCCTTCGACCGGGCGCTGGACAAAGTCGGCCTCACCGACCGGCAGATCGGCAGGCTCTCCGGCGGGCAGCGCAAACGCGCGTTCGTCGCGCGGGGCATCGCGCAGGAGGCTCGTGTGCTGCTGCTGGACGAGCCGTTCGCGAGCGTGGACAAGCGGTCGGAGGCCACGATCACCCGGCTGCTGCGGGAACTGGCCGCGAACGGCGCCACGGTGCTGGTGTCCACCCACGACCTGCACGCGCTGCCCGGCCTCGCCGACGACGCGGTGCTGCTGATGCGCCGCGTCCTGGCGCACGGCCCGCCGCAGGAGGTGCTGCGGCCGGAGCACCTGCTCCGCGCGTTCGGGCTCGACGTGGCCGCCGCCCGCGACGAGGAGTCGGTGTGAACGGGTACGAGCTGCTTGTCGAGCCGCTGACCTAAGACCGCATCTCATTTGGGTGTGTTGCTGGGTGGGCGATATCGTTGATCAACGATGACGGATGTGGAGAAGTGGTGCCCGGAGCCGTTGTGGCTGCTGGCGTACTCGCTGTTGCCCGATGCGCCGCAACGCCACCAGGGCGGAGGTCGACGCCGGTTGGACGACCGTGCGGTGCTGGCCGCGGTCCTGTACGTGCTGCAAACCGGTTGTGCCTGGTCTGCGCTGCCTGCCTCGTTCGGGGTCAGTGCCGCGACCGCGCATCGCCGGTTCACCGAGTGGGTCGAGGCGGAAGTGTTCACCCGGCTGCACCAGATGATGCTGGATCTGCTCGGTTGTGCCGGTGCGATCGACTGGTCACGGGCGTCGGTGGACGCCATGCAGGTCAGGGCGGTAAAAGGGGGGACCTGACCGGTCCCAGCCCGGTCGACCGAGGCAAGCCGGGCTCGAAGATTCACGCGATGAGCGAGCGCGGTGGTCTCCCGCTGTCCGTGGTCGTCTCCGGGGCCAACCGCAGGCGACCACTTGACGTTCGAGGCGGTGGTCGATGAGGTCGCGCCGGTCGCCGGGTCGGTCGGACGGCCTCGGCGTCGGCCGCGCAAGCTGCACGCGGACAAGGGCTACGACTATGCGACCTGCCGAAAGGCGCTGCGCCGACGGGGCATCATCGCCCGGATCGCCCGCCGGGGCATCGAGTCGGCCAAGCGGCTGGGACGCCACCGGTACGTCATCGAACGGACCCTGGAGTGGGTTTCCCGCTTCCGTCGCCTGGCGCGTCGCTACGAGCGCAAGGCCGCCCACTTCCTGGGCTTCGCCCAACTGGCCTGCGCGGTGATCTGCTACCGCCGAGCCGTCAAACTGGATCTTTTGACCCCCAACAACCCCAAATGAGATGCGGTCTAAGGGTTCATGGTCCGCGCCCTGGCCGCCACGGTCATCGCCGCCGCCGTGTGCGCGGTGCTGTCCTGCTGGCTCGTGCTCATCGGCTGGTCTCTGATGGGGACGCGGCACGCCGTGCTGCCCGGTGTCGTGCTGGCTTACGTGCAGGACTGCGACAGACACATGGGCGGCAAGGGCCGCGAGGCGTGGTCGGCGAAGCCGACGGCGTGGCGCCTCCCGGCACGGGAGGCGCCAGAGCCGCCTGCGATCACCCGGTCGGGAACCACGACGCGGTCACACAGCCCAACCGCCTTCTTCCGCCGTGGCCTTGGCGAACTCGGCGAAGGTCCGCGGCGGGCGGCCGAGGGCGCGCTGCACGCCGTCGGAGAGGTACTCGTCCGTGCCCTTCCGCAGGGGCTCGACCATGTCGGCGAAGGCGTTGGCGTCTTCTGGCGACAATCCCTGCGCGACGAGTTCCGCGACGTACTCCTCGACCGACAGGGGCACGTAGCGGATCTCGCGGCCCGCGGCCCCGGAGATCGTGGCGACCGCCTCGGCCAGCGGCACCGCGCGAGGGCCGGACAGCTCGTAGATCTGGCCCGAGTGCTTGTCCTCGGTGAGCGCGGCGACCACCACCGCGGCGATGTCATAGGCGTCGATGAAGCTGGCGGCGCCCTCGCCCGCGGGCAGCCGCAGCTCGCCCGCGCGGATGGCGTCGGCGAAGAAGCCCTCGCTGAAGTTCTGCGCGAACCAGCCCGGCCTGCTGATCGTCCACTCCAGACCGCTCTCCCGGACGGCGGCCTCGGCGTCGAGGATGCCGTCGAGGATGCCGTTGCTGTCCGTCGCGTAGTCCGGATTGTCGATTCCGCGGCCGGAGGCCAGGACGAGACGCCGCAACCCGTGCTTCACCGCCCGCTCGACAAACGATCGCACCAGATTCGTGCCGTCCAGTTGCACGATGTAGGCGGAACTCGCGCCCTCCAGCGCGGCGTCCCAGGTGTCGCTGTCGGTCCAGTCGAAGACGTGCTCACCGTGGCGGGCGGCCGCGCGAACCGGCAGCCCCTTGGCCCGCAGTTGGCTGACGACGCGGCGGCCGGACTTGCCGGTCGCCCCGGTGACGAGGATGGGGTTTTCAGACATGGTTCCAGTCAACCCGCGCGAACCGAGACGTTCCATGGCTAGGGCACTCCGATTGATGTCCGGACGTCTATGATGGTGACGTGGATGCCGTGTCGGAACTGTTGGCGGAGGTACGGGCGCGCGGCGCGGTCTTCCGGCAGGCGGTCGTGCGGCCGCCGTGGGCGCTGCGGATGGCCAGCGGAGCCCCGCTGACCCTGGCCACGATGCTGCGCGGCCGGGCCTGGATCGTCCCGGACGAGCACGAGCCGGTGCCCATCGGTGTCGGCGACATCGCCGTCGTGCGCGGTGACGCGCCCTACACGGTGGCCGACGACCCCGCGACCACCCCTTCGCTGGTGGTGACCAGCGCCGACTACTGCCCGGGGGCCGAGGGCGTCGAGCCCGCCAGGACGTGTGGAACACCGGCCGACGAAGCGGCCGTGCTGGTCAGTGGAGCCTTCGAGCGCCGGGGCGAGCTCAGCGAGCGGCTCCTGCGGGCCCTGCCCGCCGTGCTGGTGGTCCCCGCCGCAGGCAGTCCCTATCCGTCGGTGGAGGCGGTGGCCGAGGAGGTAGCCAGGGACCGGCCGGGACAGCAACTAGTGCTGGACCGGCTGCTGGACCTGATGCTGGTTTCCGCGCTGCGCAATTGGTTCGACAACCCGGAGGCCGACGCCCCGGCGTGGTGCCGCGCGCTGGACGACCCGATCGCGGGCACCGCGCTGCGGCTGCTGCACGACACCCCAGCTCACCCGTGGACCGTGGCGGACCTGGCGGCCAAGGTGGGGGTGTCCCGGGCCGCGCTCGCCCGGCGGTTCACCGCGCTGGTCGGCGAACCGCCGATGTCCTATCTCGCGGACTGGCGGATCACCCTGGCCGCGGACCTGCTGCGCACAACCGACCACACAGTGGGCACGATCGCGCGAAAGGTGGGCTACGCCAACGCTTTCGCGCTGAGCGTGGCGTTCAAGCGGCTGCGTGGCACCCGGCCCAGCGACCACCGGAGCCCGGAGCTGGGATGGCGGGCGGGTTGATGCCCGCTACCCGACCCGCCGGTGGCCTGGCCGACCACACCGACAGCACGCCGCCACCGTCCCACGTGCCTTTCATCTACCGCGGCCTCGGGTAGTTCTCCTTGTGGCACAAGGTGTTGCCAGAGCACACCGACGTGTCCCACGCCAGATCGGCGAGATCGACGTCCGCGTAGTCGAGGTGGAAACCGTCATACCGCTCACCGAGGACCGGTGTTTGGCCTGCGACACCGCGCGCGGGTAGCTCGCCTCGCCAGGCTGTCCGGCATGGTCGCGGGACAAGGACTTCGCGGAGCGGGCGCTTGACCGCGGTCAGGCTTGCCTCGGCATGCGAGCTGTTCCTAGCCCGTGACGAGCACATCCGTGAACAGCGGCAGAACGCGCGTCTGAGGGGGTTGACCGAACGGCGGCTAGGCGGCGCAGAACTCGTTGCCTTCCGGGTCGCGCATTACCCACCAGTGGCCTGCTGGGCCCTTGTCGATTTCCTGGACTCGGGTCGCGCCGAGTGACTCAAGGCGGTCTACGAGGGCGGGGAGGGCTTCGGGATCGCTGTGGATGTCGATGTGCAGGCGGTTCTTGGTCGTCTTGGGCTCCGGGACGTCCTGGAACAGGAGCCTGCGGCCCTGGCCGACGCCGGTGACCGGGTCGAAGGGGTCGTCTGGGTGGCGGATGGCGGCGAAGCCGCGGAAGGTCTGGCGGCCGCGGTGTTCGGCGACGGCGGTCTTGTCGAGGTGGCCCGCGGCGAGGAGGTTGGCGATCAGGGCGCTGGGGTCTTCCACCTCGTAGCCGAGCGCGGCGGCCCAGAAGTCGGCGAGGACCGGCGCGTCCGAGGTGTCGATCACGAGTTTCCAGTGCAGTGTCATGCGCCGGTTATACGGGAGAGCACCGACTGTTCGCTCGACGGCGAGGGGGCACAAAGGACGTTCAGCCGAGAACGACCGGGACTCTCGCCGGGTTCGGCCTTCTCCGCTGCGGTGGGGACACGTCCGCGGGCCCCGACCAGGAACGTCCGGTCGGGGCCGCGCCAAGAACCTGGGCTCACCCGCCCGCTGGAGGAACAGCGCGGACTTCGGCGAAGAACGGGGCCTCGGTTTCCGCTCCGCTGTCGGCGGTGTAGGTGAGCGGGGTGGCGAGGGCGCCCAAGGCGGGGGTCAGAGTCTGGGGGGCTTCGGCGTCGGTAGAGGTGTGGGTGGTGATGTGGACTTTCAGCGTGACGTCGGCGTCCGCGGTCAGTGCTCGGGCGCCGTCCGCGCCGACCAGTTCAGCGGGGAGGGGGAAGGTGGCCGACGAGCGCAGGTGGGTCTGGCAGTTCGCGCATCCTTCGACGTGCCAGCGGCTCAGGACCGGCTCGGTGTCGATGAGCTGCTGTTCGCCGTCGAGTTCGGCGAAGGCCGAGATGAGGAAGGAGCCCCTGATCTTGGTCCGGTCGATGCCGGTGACGTAGATGGCCTGGCCCGAGGGGGTGGCGGTGGCGACGTCGGGATCCAGCAGCTCGCCCTTGTAGTCGTACTTGTACCCGAGCTGTTTCTCGATGTGGACGCAGTCCTTGGCGGTGTACCACTCGCCGTTGGGCTTCTTGAACGGGTCCAGCGGCGAGGTGTCGTTGAGCCAGGAGTTGGGCGGTGTGCCGGGGGTGGGGCCCTGTTCGTCCACGGAGTTGGTGCCCGGAAAGCCGGGGATGATCTCCAGCTTGTCGGTGGCCTTGTGCTTCTCCTGCCACAGCCAGAACACCAGGTCGATGAAGCAGTGGTGCAGGTAGAAAATCGGGTCGAAGCTCGCCGTCTCGTTCTCGCCCATGTCGCCGTTGGCGCCGCGGATCGGTGAGAAGTTCTTCTGTTTCGGCACGTCGAACCCGCCGACCGCGAGGTGGATGGCGTTGTGCGGGCTTTCCAGGGGGACGACGGGATCGTTGTTGTCATTCCAGGCCGCGGCGGAGGTGGTGTTGGAGAAGACCGTGTAGTTGGGCGCTTTCAGGCATTTGCGGTATTTCTCGTACACCAGGCCGGAGTGGATGGGTTTGCCGTCGGCCATGGGCACCGCGGTCAGCCAGGTCACGATGTTCTTGTTCAACAGGTTGACGGCGTCTTTCTCGTATTTCTTGTTGTGCTGTTCGGTCTTCTCCCGATCTTCCGGGGTGCCCACCAGACCGGAAAGCGGATAGCGCACGGTCTCGTATCCAGCCGGTTTGCTGTAGTTCGCGTCGGGCTTCATGCTGCGGTGGTCGACGATGTTCTTCTGCAAGACGTAGGAATACAGCGGGTTGTCCACGGTCTCGCCGGTGTCGGAGAACTTGTATTTCTTGTCGGTGAGCACCTTCGGAATCCCGTGTTCGCGGGAGCGCTTGCTGGTCTCGTCCCAGTAGGGAAGCGTCACGTCCGCGCAGCCCTCGACGGCGCGCAGCGCCTCCTCCAGTTTCAGCAGGTACACCCGGTGCCAGGTGGGGAAAAGGACGTTGCCGTGGTTGCAGTAGCCGCCCCAATAGGCGCTGTCGCCCCATCCCGCGCCGCGGAAGGGCTCGCCGTGATAGCCGCTCAGTGTGAAGAAGGACTTGTCGTTCTCCGGGTCCAGTTTCGCAATCCCCCGCCACGCGCGGACCAGTTTGTCCAACTCGGTCTGGGTCATCGCATCGATGGACTTGCGTGTCCTCGTGGCCTGTTTCGCCCCGTCGACGGTCGCGGCTTGCGTCGTGGTGCCCGCGGTCATGTCAGTCCTCCTCCGGCAGTGCGAGAAACTCGTCCGTCCTCATTTCCTGCCTAGACCACCGCGGACACCCGCACCAGAATTACGGATCAACCTCCTCCCATCGCGTGAACCTCACTATCACCGCATCGTGGCATGGACGGTCCGCGGCGGATCGTGGTGTCGTTGTCTTGTCCCAGCGTTCAGTTCTGCCCGCGGCCGAAAAGCCGCGGCGTGCCGCGAGGCCAGGGAAGGACTCACATGCGTATCGTGATCCCGCTTTATCCCGGTTTCACCGCGCTCGACGCCGTCGGCCCCTACGAGGTGCTGCGCCTCATGCCCGGAGCCGAGGTGGTTTTCGCCGCGGCCCGACCGGGGCCGGTCCGCGCGGACAGCCAGGTTCTGGCGATCACCGCGGACGCCGCGCTGGACGACATCGATTCCTGCGACATCCTCGTCGTCCCCGGCGGCCCGGACGCGCGCAACCCGGAAGAGGGCCTGGTGCGCTGGCTCGCCGCGGTCCACCCCACGACCCTCTGGACGACGTCGGTCTGCACCGGCGCCCTGATCCTGTGCGCCGCGGACATTCTGTACGAGGGCCTTGACGCCACCACCCACTGGGTCGCGGCCCAGCAGTTGCAGAAATACGGCGTCCGCTACCTCCCCGACCGGGTGGTTTTCCAGGAACGGCACCGGATCATCACCTCGGCGGGTGTCTCCGCGGGCATCGACATGGCCCTGGCCCTCGTCGCCCGCGTCACCGACCAGGTCACCGCGGAGGCGATCCAACTCATCGTCCAGTACGACCCGCAGCCGCCGTTCCACGCGGGATCGCCCACCACCGCCTCCGACGCCGCCCGGGACCGCGCCCGCGAGATCATGGAGACGCTGCCGCCGGTCCCCCGCGACATTCCCCCGCCCCGGCACGAGGAGCCGCTGACCGTGCGCACCCGGCAGGGGCGCAGGCTCCGGGAGTTCCTGCGCCGGGAACAGCGCACCTGACCGTCCACAAGCGACAGAGCGGAAAACCGGTTCAGGCGCGGCGGAACGCGGCCCAGGTGAAGGGCTGCACCGCGCCGGACGGGGTGCTGTGCCGTTCGCGGTCATCGGCGACGGGCAGCCAGCGCTCGCCGAGCACCGCGGCCAATTCCGCCGCGCTGTACCGGGCGACGGGAAGCCCCGAGCAGCGTTGTGGGCCGTCCGGCGCGAACGTGGCGAACACCGTGACCGAGCCGGGCGCGGTCGCCGCGCGCAGAACCCGGAGGTACTGGCCGCGCGCCTCGTCGGTGGTGAGGAAGTGGAACACCGCACGGTCGTGCCACACCCGGTAGGCGCGCTCCGGCCGCCACGCGAGCAGGTCGCGCACGAGCCAGTGGACCCCGTCGGCGGCCGCGCCGAGCCGCCGCCGCGCGGTGTCCAGCCCGACCGCCGAGATGTCGAGCACCGTCACGTCGCCGTGCCCGCGGGCGAGCAGCGCGTCGACCAGGGTGGACGCCCCGGCGCCGACGTCGACCACGCTGTCGGCTGGCTCGACCCCGCAGCGCTCGAACATCCGCAGCGACCCGCTGGGCTCGGCCTGATACCAACTGCGCGTGACGTCGCCGTGGCCGTACGCGTCGTCCCACCGCGCGGCCAGCCCAGGCGGGTCCGCTGCCGTGTCGTCCATGTCCGGCAGGTTAGCCCGCCGCGCGGCGGGCCTGAGGGACCGCGTCAACCAGCGCGCTTTATCGCGCCGACGTAGTCCGCGAGGTGTTCGCCGGTGAGGGTGGAGCGGGCGGCGACGAGGTCGGCGGGGACTCCCTCGAAGACGACGCTGCCGCCGTCGTGGCCCGCGCCGGGGCCGAGGTCGATGATCCAGTCGGCGTGGGCCATGACGGCCTGGTGGTGCTCGATGACGATGACCGACTTGCCGGAGTCGACCAAGCGGTCGAGCAAGCCGAGCAACTGCTCGACGTCGGCGAGGTGCAGGCCGGTGGTGGGCTCGTCGAGGATGTAGACGCCGCCCTTCTCGCCCATGCGGGTGGCCAGCTTGAGCCGCTGCCGCTCGCCGCCGGAAAGGGTGGTGAGGGGCTGGCCAAGGCGCAGATAGCCGAGGCCGACGTCGGCGAGCCGGTCGAGGATGGCGTGCGCGGCCGGTGTGCGCGCCTCGCCCGCGCCGAAGAACTCCTCTGCCTCGGCGACCGACATGGCCAGCACCTCGCTGATGTCCCGACCGCCGAGGCGGTACTCCAGCACCGACGCCTGGAACCGCTTGCCCTCGCACTCGTCGCAGACGGTCGCCACACCCGCCATCATCGCCAGGTCGGTGTAGATGACGCCCGCGCCGTTGCAGGTGGGGCAGGCGCCCGCCGAGTTGGCGCTGAACAGCGCGGGCTTCACGCCGTTGGCCTTGGCGAACGCCTTGCGGATCGGCTCAAGCAGGCCGGTGTAGGTGGCCGGGTTGCTCCTGCGCGAGCCGCGGATCTGGGTCTGGTCGACCGACACCACGCCCTCGCGCCCGGCGACCGAACCGTGAATCAGCGAACTCTTGCCCGACCCAGCCACCCCGGTCACCACCACCAGCACGCCCAGCGGAATGTCCACATCGACGTCGCGCAGGTTGTTGGCGCTGGCGCCGCGGATCTCCAGCGCCCCCTGGGGTTCGCGCACCGTCTCCTTGAGAGCGGCGCGGTCGTCCAGGTGGCGGCCGGTGATCGTGCCGCTGGCCCGCAGCCCGGCGACGGTGCCCTCGAAGCACACCTCGCCGCCCGCCGAGCCAGCGCCGGGGCCGAGGTCGACCACGTGGTCGGCGATGGCGATCGCCTCCGGCTTGTGCTCCACCATGAGCACCGTGTTCCCCTTGTCCCGCAACGCCAGCAGCAGGTCGTTCATCCGCGCGATGTCGTGCGGGTGCAGGCCGATGGTTGGCTCATCGAAGACATAGGTGACGTCGGTGAGCGACGAGCCGAGGTGGCGGATCATCTTGGTGCGCTGCGCCTCGCCGCCGGACAGGGTGCCCGAAGGGCGGTCGAGCGACAGGTAGCCCAGCCCGATCTCCACGAACGAGTCGAGGCTGTGCCCGAGCGCGGCGAGCAGCGGCGCCACCGACGGCTCGTCAAGGCCGCGCACCCAGTCGGCCAGGTCGCTGATCTGCATCGCGCACGCGTCGGCGATGTTGATGCCCGCGACCTTGGACGACCGGGCCTCCGCGCTGAGCCGGGTCCCGGCGCAGTCGGGGCAGACCGTGAAGGTGACGGCCCGCTCCACGAACGCCCGGATGTGCGGCTGCAGCGCGTCGACGTCCTTGGCCAGGAACGACTTCTGGATCTTGGGGATCAGTCCCTCGTAGGTCAGGTTGATCCCGTCGACCTTGATCTTCGTCGGGTCCTTGTGGAGCAGGTCGTGCAGTTCCCGCTTGGTGTACTTGCGGATCGGCTTGTCCGGGTCGAAGAAGCCGCAGCCGCGGAAGATGCGGCCGTACCAGCCGTCCATGCTGTAGCCGGGGACGGTGAGCGCGCCCTCGTTGAGCGACTTGCCGTCGTCATAGAGCTGGGACAGGTCGAAGTCGGTCACGTTGCCCATGCCCTCGCAGCGCGGGCACATGCCGCCGAGGCGGGTGAAGGTCGCCTTCTCGGTCTTGGTCTTGCCCGCGCCGCGCTCGACGGTGATCGCGCCGCTGGCCTTGACCGAGGGGACGTTGAACGAGTACGCGTTGGGCGGGCCGATGTGCGGCTGCCCGAGCCTGCTGAACAGGATGCGCAGCATCGCGTTGGCGTCGGTGACCGTGCCGACGGTGGAGCGGGCGTTGGCGCCGATCCGCTCCTGGTCCACGATGATCGCGGTCGTCAGGCCGTCGAGCACGTCGACCTCCGGCCGCGCCAGCGTCGGCATGAACCCCTGCACGAACGCGCTGTAGGTCTCGTTGATCATCCGCTGCGACTCGGCGGCGATCGTGCCGAACACCAGCGAGCTCTTGCCGGAGCCGGAGACGCCGGTGAACACCGTCAGCCTGCGCTTGGGGATCTCGACGCTGACGTCTTTGAGGTTGTTCTCGCGGGCGCCCCGCACGCGGATCAGGTCATGGCTGTCCGCCGCGTGCCGTGTGGCCTTGCTCATCGGGTGTGTCCCTCTCAGACCGGGCTCAGCGCCGTTCCTGGATGCGGATCAGGTTGCCCGCGGGGTCGCGGACGGCGCAGTCGCGCACGCCGTAGGGCTGCTCGGTCGGCTCCTGGACGACCTCGGCGGTGCTCGCCTGGAGCCGCGCGAAGGTGTCGTCCAGATCGGGGGTGGCCAGCAGGATGCCCGCGTAGGTGCCCTTGGCCATCATCTCGGTGATGGTGCGGCGCTCGTCTTCGGTGACGCCGGGGTCCGCGGCGGGCGGGTGCAGCACGATGGAGGTGCCGGGCTGGCCGACCGGGCCGACGGTGAGCCAGCGCATCCCGGCGTAGCCGACGTCGTTGCGGACCTCGAAGCCGAGCGTGTCGCGGTAGAAGGCCAGGGCCGCGTCCGGGTCGTCGTGCGGGAGGAAGCTCGCGTGAATGGTGATGTCCATGGCGGCCAGGCTATGTGCGGCTCGGAGCGGGCGCTTCTCGATTCCTGACCGGTCTGGTGACCTGTCTGGACACACAGGACGGCATCCCGGCGGTCGCGCTCGCCGCCTCCCGCCGGTACACGCTGGGCGGCATGCCGACCAGTTCGGTGAACCGCGTGCTGAAGGTGCCCAGCGACGAGCAGCCGACCTCGAAGCAGACCTCGGTGACGCTGCGGTCGCCGCGCCGCAGCAGCGCCATCGCCCGCTCGATGCGCCGGGTCATCAGGTACCCGTACGGTGACTCACCGTAGGCGAGCCGGAACTGACGGCTGAGATGCCCTGCGGACATGTTCACGCCCCGGGCCAGCGCCTCGACATCCAGCGGCCGCGCGTACTCCCGGTCGATCCGGTCGCGGACGCGGCGCAGCCGCGCGAGGTCGCTCAGGCGCTGGGCGGCGGCGGGTCTGCTGCTCACCCTCCGGATGGTGCCACAGCGGACCGACACCTTCCCGGCGCCGCCCCTACGCTTGGTCACCATCAGCCGCCCCGACCTCCGATCGGGCGAACCGGCATGGCAACGGTGGGAACTCGCCTCGTCGCGAACGGGTGAAGAAACCCGGTTCCCCCACGCGGGCAGACTGGCCGCGCCCAGGATCGGTGCGGGCCCGCATCGGGGGAGCCCGCTCACCGACACCACCTGGAGGACGCATGAGAGCGCTGGTCATCGCGACGCTGACGATCGCGGCCTCGGCGCTGCCCGCGGGCGCCGCCACGGCCGAGGCCGTTCCGTCCGCGCTCTGCTCGGCCACCCATTACACCGGCGACACCATCACCGCCGTCTACTGCGACGACGCGCCGGTCCCCTACCGGGGCCCGGCATACCTCACCCTGGAGAACATCGGCAACTGGGGCGGCTGGACGTGGTACTGCGCCGACGCCGAGTTCTTCGTGGACATATCCCCGGACTGGCCCTCGGTCCACGCGACCGGCTGCGCTCGGTCCACCCGTCCCTGACCACGGGCAACGGCGGAACAGGGCTGGTCGGGTCAGCGGCGCAGCACGCGCTGGGCGAGGCGGTTGCCCGCGAACTGGGCGAGTTGCACCAGCACGATGATGATCGCGACCGCCACCGCAGTCACCGTCCAGTTGAACCGCTGGTAGCCGTAGGCGATGGCGAAGTCGCCGAGGCCGCCGCCGCCGATCGCGCCCGCCACCGCCGACATGTCCACCACGGCGACGAACACGAACGTGTAACCCAGGATCAGCGGACCCAGCGCCTCGGGGACCAGCAGGGTGGTGATGATCCGCAGCGGCCCGGCGCCCATGGCGCGGGCGGCCTCGATGACGCCGGGGTCGATGGTGACCAGGTTCTGCTCGACAATGCGGGAGATGCCGAAGGTGGCGGCGGCGATCAGCGCGAAGGTCGCCGCGGCCGTGCCCAACTGGGTGCCGACCACGGCGATGGTCACCGGGCCGATCGCGGTCACGAAGATGATGAACGGGATCGGCCGGATGATGTTCACCAGCACGTTGAGCACGGTGAACACCGGCCGGTTGGCGAGGAGGCCGCCCGGTCGGGTGGTGTAGAGCGCGACGCCGAGGCCCAGGCCGAGGAAGCCGCCGACGACGATGGTCGCGGTCACCATCCACAGGGTCTGGCCGATGGCGTCGAGCAGCACCGGCCCGAGCACGTCCCAGTCGGTCTTCACTCAGCTCAGCTCCTCGACGTCGGTGGCCGCGCGCAGGTCGGCGATCAGGGCGTCCACGGCCGCGTCCGGGCCGACCAGCTCCAGGGTGAGGCTGCCGAAGGACGCGCCGCCGAGTTCCTTGACGCCGCCGTGCACGATCTCGAACCGCACCCCGTGGCGGCCTTGCGCGGCCCCCAGCGCGGCCCCGATCCGCTGGTCGTCGCGCACCCGCGCGATCACCAGGCGGCCCGGATGCCTGGCTCGGATCCGGGCCAGGTCGTCGGCGGCGGGCCGGGCCCGCACCACCGTCTCCACGAACTTCTTCGTCGTCGGCTGCTTCGGCTCGGCGAACACGTCCCGGACGGGGCCGTGCTCGATCACCCGCCCGCCTTCGAGCACCGCGACCCGGTCCGCGATCTCCCGCACGACCTCCATCTCGTGGGTGATGACCACGATGGTCACGCCGAACTCGGTGTTCACCCGCTTGAGCAGGCGCAGCACCTCGGCGGTGGTCTCCGGGTCCAGCGCGCTGGTGGACTCGTCGGCGAGCAGGATCTTCGGGTTGGTCGCCAGCGCGCGGGCGATGCCGACCCGCTGCTTCTGCCCGCCGGAGAGCTGGTCGGGGTAGTGCCACGCCTTGTCCGCGAGGCCGACGAAGCGCAGCAGCTCGGCCACCCGGCGCTCCCTGTCCTTCTTGGGCCAGCGGGCGATCCGCAGCGGGTAGGCGACGTTGCCGAACACCGTGCGCGAGCGCAGCAGGTTGAACTGCTGGAAGATCATCCCGATGCCCAGGCGCACCTCGCGCAGCCGCCGCTCACCGAGCGTGCTGATATCGGTGCCGTCAACCAGCACACTGCCCGAGGTGACCCGTTCCAGCGCGTTGATCAGCCGAACCAGGGTGCTCTTGCCCGCCCCCGAGTGGCCGATGATGGCGTAAACCTCGCCCGCGTCGATGGCTAGGTCGATCTCTCGCAGCGCGTGCACCGCGCCCCGGCCGCCGCCGTCGAAGGTCTTGGTGACGCTCTTGAACTCGATCAGGGACACGGGCCGCTCACTGCCGGGTGGCGCGGATCGTGTCGGAGAGCCTGCCCAGGATCGCGGTCAGGTCGCTCTCCGGCCGGTCGACCAGAACGGAGGTGCCCTTCGACTCGGCGCGCACCAGGTCCGCGACCCGCTTGTCCTTGTAGAGGCGGGCGACCGTGCGATACGCCGGGTTGTCCTTGTCCGCTGCCCGCGCGACGATCGCGTTGATGTAGGGCTCGGCGGCGGGACTGGCCGGGTCGTCGCCGAAGAGGGCCTTCGACGGGTCGAGCCCGCCATTGAGCGCGAAGTTGTTGTTCACGATAGCCGCGTCCACCGAGGGCAGCGCCGCGACGGTCTGCGCGGCGTCGACCGGGGTCACGGTGACCTTCGACGCCGCGGTGTCGACCTCGGCCGGGGTGGACAGGACCGTGCCGCCGCCGGTCAGCTTGACCAGCCCGGCCTGTTGCAGCACCAACAACGCGCGCGCCTGGTTGGTGGGGTCGTTGGGGATCGCGACAGTGCCGCCGAGTGGGATGTCGGCCAGGGTGGTGTGCTTGCGGGAGTAGAGCGACAGGGGCACCACGTAGGTCGAGGTGATCGGGGTGAGGGTGTCGTTGTTGGACACGTTGTAGTTCGCCAGGAACAGCAAGTGCTGGAACAGGTTGAGGTCGATCTGGCGCTGCGACAGGGCGGGGTTGGCCTGGGTGTAGTCGCTGAAGTTGACTACCTCCAGGGTGATTCCTTCCGCGTCGGCGAGTTGCTTGAAGGTGGTCCAGTAGGTGGCTGCCGCTTCTGTGGTGCCGATGCGGACGGTGACTCGGTTCGCGGCGGTGTCGTCTTTTCTGGTGACGGCGAAGAGGACTGCGGCTGCTGCGACCAGTACGACCGCTATGGCGATCGGGATGGTCTTCTTTTTGGGTGGGCGGGGTGGTAGCCCTAGGTCGTTCTCGGCCGGGTTCTGGTCTGGCATGGCGCCCTCTCGGTGGAACCTGCCGGATGGGGGTGTCCCTCCGGCTGTGGTCCACCTTGTGTCGGGGCGACTGGTGGGGCCAAGTCGTTCCAGAATCTGAGCCTGGCGGCTTTGGAGTGGGGTGCTGTGGTACGGGCTTGTGGGGGTGCTTCTGGCGGGTTGCTTCTGGGGGGTGCTTGATTGGGTGGAGTGGTTTCTTTGGGGCCCCTACGAAGGAAGATCCCGTCGTGGGAAAGACGGGTGGGGAGCCTTCGGCCCCACGACCACGGCAAGTTTAGGGATCTTCCTTCACCCCCAAAGAAACCACTCCACCCAATCAAGCGCTGGGCAGGGGCCGGGCAGCTTGGGGGGGTGAGAGGGAGCACTGCACGAGCCTGGGGGTGAGGGGGACGACCGCACGAGCCTGGGGGTGAGAGGGACCACCGCACGAGCCTGGAGCAGCCCTTGCCCACCCACCTGCTCTCCCGCCCACTCGGCTGCCTGGTTCGGCTTCCTTCCGCTGCCTGTTTGGGCTTCCTTTCGCTGCCTGGCTGGCTTCCTTCCCGCCCCCTTCCTCCTCCCAACTGCCTTCCCTCCGACCCGCCGGGGTGGGAGAGAGGGTGGGTGGAGAGAGGGAGGGAGTGCCGCTTATGGGCCCTGGCTAAAGCGCGGGTAGGTCGGACAGGGTGTGGTCGATCTCGGCTTTGGGCAGGGTGTGGTCTGGCATTTCGCCTGCGAGGTAAGCGCTGTAGGCGGGGAGGTCCAGGTGGGCGTGGCCGGACAGTGCGGTCAGGATTGCCTTTTCCTCGCCGGTTTCCTTGCAGCGTAAGGCTTCTCGGACGCATTCGGCTAGGGCGTGGGTTGGTTCGGGGGCGGGGATGATGCCTTCCGCCCTGGCGAAACGGATGCCTGCTGCGAAGCATTCCTGTTGGCCTATGGCCACCGCCTCTATCAGGCCCAGGTCGTGGATGTGGGACAGCAGGGGGGCCATGCCGTGGTAGCGCAGGCCGCCCGCGTGGATGGGGGCGGGGATGAAGTTGTGGCCCAGGGTGTGCATCTTGAGTAGCGGTGTCAGGCCCGCTGTGTCGCCGAAGTCGTAGGCGTAGGTGCCTCGGGTTAGGGACGGACAGGCTGCGGGTTCCACGGCGCGGATCGTGGGGGAGATACGGCCTGCGAGTTTTTCTCGGAGGAAGGGGAAGGCCAGGCCTGCGAAGTTCGATCCGCCGCCGGTGCAGCCGACGATCACGTCCGGGGTGTCGTCCGCCATCGCGAACTGCTTGAGGGTTTCTTCGCCGATCACGGTTTGGTGCAGCAGCACGTGATTGAGCACGCTGCCCACCGCGTAGTGGGCGCCGGGGTCGGTGACGGCCGCCGCTACGGCTTCGCTGCTCGCTATGCCTAGGCTGCCGGTGGAGTCGGGGTGTTCGGCGAGGATCGCGCGGCCGAAAGCGGTGCGGTCGGACGGGCTTGGGTGCACGGTCGCCCCGTAGGTCTCCATCATCATTTTGCGGTAGGGCTTCTGGTCGAAGGACGCGCGGGCCTGCCAGACCTCGCACTCCACACCGAAAACGGCGCTGGCGAACGCGAGGGCGCTGCCCCACTGGCCAGCGCCGGTCTCGGTCGTCAGCTTGGCCACGCCCTCCCGCGCGTTGTAGAACGCCTGTGGGACAGCGGTGTTCGCCTTATGCGAGCCGACCGGGCTGACGCCCTCGTACTTGTAGTAAATCCGCGCGGGGGTGTCCAGCGCGCGCTCAAGGCGGTGCGCCCGGAACAGCGGCGACGGGCGCCACAGCCGGTAGACGTCGAGGACCTCGCCGGGGATGTCGATGTGCCGCTCCCCCGACATCTCCTGCGCTATCAACGCTTGCGCGAAAAGCGGCGCCAGGTCGTCGGGCCCGACCGGCTCCTTGGTTCCCGGGTGCAGCGGCGGCGGTGGCGGCGCGGGCAAATCGGGGACGATGTTGTACCACTGGCTCGGCAGGTCCGACTCGTCAAGCAGAAACTTGGTGCGACCGCCCATGCTCGCCTCCAGTGACTCGCGCCTGAGAAACACGCTAGGGGCTCCAGCGCCGACGGGGATAGGGCTACCCGGTGCGCTTTGGCGGCCCGCCCGCGAAAACTGGCGGGCCGCCGAAACCGGAAGCGGGGCAACGGTCAGCGGGGCACATATCCGATCGGCAGCGTCGCGGCGAGTCCGGCCATGTGCGCCCCGTCGAGGCGGACGAGCCGGATCGGGGCCAGCAGGGCCGCGAGGGTGTGCGCGGCGCTGTCGACCGCGGCTTCGGTGGTGGCGGCCAGTCGCACGACAATGCCTTGCCCGCGCGGGTGGGCGTTCCACGCCACGGTGGCCGCGACGCCCGGGGCGCGGGTGAGCAGGGTGGCGACGAGGTGGGGGTGCGGTGTGCCCTCCACCCGGAAGCACGCCTGGCTGACCGCGCCCGCCTGCCAGAACCGCCAACTCTCGCGGGTTTCCAGGTAGCCGCCGGTGACGTGCGCCAGTTCGGTGAGCATGGCCGGGTCGGCCTCCGCGACCGCGGTCGTTTCCCCGTCGCGGAGCAGTGACCGCGCCTGGCTCAGGATGTGGTGGTGGACCCGCTGCGGGTCGTCGACAGCGGTAAGTCCTGAGTGGACAGTCAGCCAGCCGCGCAGGGGCCTGCCCGGAAAGCAGTGGAACAGCGCCTGCGCCGTCACATTCGGGCCGCAGGAAAGCAACTCCACTGGATTGGGCAGCCGGTCCACGCTCACCCGCCCCGACCGCACGACCGCCGTCACGCCTGTCCGGTGCCCGATGACCACCCCAGCCGGGGTGGGAACCAGCATCGCGCCCGGCCGCAACCGGGTGAGCAGCGCCTGCGCCCTGCGGCTGTCGCCGGGCAACGCGTGGCGCCGCCCACGGAACGCGAACGCCGTGGCCCGCCGCGTCCGCTCGCCCAGTCGCGGCCCGCGCACCAGGTTCGCCCGAGGCACGCGCGGAAGCTCGGCCAGGGCCAGGACCGCCGACGCGGGCAGCGGCACCGTGCCGCTCTCCGACAGGGGCGCGGTGAGCGAGGGCCGCCACACCCGCGCCGATGTGGCCACCGTCGGCTCGTCCGGCTGGGCCGGGGTGAGCGCTTTGCTGTCCACTGTGCACCTCCAAATACGCGATCGAATACGCGATGTGGCTCCTACCATCGCCCAGGAGATATGAGGATTCGATGACAGCGGACACCGCCCGCCCGCGGTGCGCGCGGCTGTATCGCCGCTGTACCGGCGTCCCTAGGCTGGTCTTCACGACCAGGGCGAGGGAGGGGGCATGCCGATGTCCGGCGACGCGCTGTACGAACTGACCGCGGGGCCGGTCGCCACCGTCTGCTCCGGGCTGCACGCGGGAAAACCGGTCGTGTACAAGGTTTTCCCGCGCGGCTTCGACAAGCGGACGGCCGCGGCGTTCGCGCGCGAGCGGGCCGCCCTGCCCGCCGTGGCGTCGATCCTGTCGGTCGAGTCGGTCGACCGCCTCGCCGATGGCAGGCAGGCGCTGCGGATGCCGCTGTGCGCGGAGTCGCTCGCCGCGGTGGTCGGCCGCGTCGGGGCCCTGCCGGTGGCGGATGTCGTCGCGCTCGGCCACGAGATCGCGACGGCGCTGGCCGCCGCGCACGCCGCGGGCGTGGTGCATGGCGGGGTGACCCCGTTCAACGTGCTTTTCGGCCCGCGGGGCGAGCCGGTGCTGGCCGATTTCGGCGTCGCCCTGCGGCACGCTTTCCCCCGGGACCCGCTGCACGCGATCGAGTACCGCCCGCCGGAGGCGCTGCGCACGGGCGAGTTCACCGAACGCGCCGACTGCTACGGCCTCGGCGCCGTCTTGTACTTCGCCCTCACCGGCGAGTCTCCGCACCCGGCCAGGCTGGGCGAGAAGCCCGGGGAGCGCGTCCTGCGCGTGCTCCGCGAGCCGGTTCCGGCCATCGACGGCAAACACGTCCCCGCCGCGCTGTCCGCCGTCATCACCGGCCTGCTGGCCCCCGACCCGGCCCGCCGGTCCACCGACGCCGCGACGGCCGCGGCCCGCCTGGCCGCCCTGCGGACGCCTGGCTCACGGGCGTTCACCGGCACCGCGCCGCCGCCGCTCACCGAGTCCTCGGTCCCGTTCGACATCGGCCTCGGGTTCGCCGCCGATAGCGGCGAACCCGACTTCGGCCGCGAACCGGCTGTGGGCCCGAACGCGCCCGACTCGAACGCGCGAGTTCCCGCGCCGCCGCGCCGACCGCTGGTCGGGGCAGGCGTGGCCGCCCTCGCCGCCATCGCGCTCGTCGTCGCCCTCAACGCCGAGTCCGAGCAGCCGCCCGCCGCCGACCAGCCGCGGCCGACGCCGACCGCGCCGCCGACCGCGACGTCCGAGCCCCCGGTCGACCTCGTTCTGGCCGCGCCCAGGGAAGTGGCCGACACGGTGGAGCTGACCTGGCACAGCAGCAAGCGCCTGCACTACGCCGTGGTGATCGACGCCGAGGACGACCAGCGCGCCCGCGTGGAATACGTCGGCACCAGCACCAGCTTCACCGTCCCGGTCGACCCGGGCCGCAAGTACTGCTTCGCGGTCAGGGGCAGCGACGTCGACCGGGTCTACGAGAGCGAGCCAGCGCCCATCCGCAGCGCGGTATGCCGTGCCTGAGCGCGGGAATCGTCAGGGATCGATGCGGTAGCCCACCCGGTGCACCGTGTGGATCATCGGGGGTTCGCGGAGTTTGCGGCGTAGCTGCCTGATCACCACGTCCAGGATGTTGCTGGTGGGGTCGGCCATCTCGTCCCAGGCGCCCGCGATCAGGGTGTCGCGGCGGACCGGCGTGGACGCGTTGGCCATGAGCAGTTCCAGGACGGCGAACTCGCGCGGCGTCAGGGTGAGCAGGATTCCGCCGCGGCGGACCTGGCGGGTGGCCGGGTCGAGGTGGAGGTCGCCGCAGCGCAGCACCGGGGGGCGGCCGGTGGCCGAACGCCTGCACAGGCTGCGGACGCGGGCGACCAACTCGGCCATGTCAAAGGGTTTGACCAGGTAGTCGTCGCCATCGGCGAGACCCGCGATGCGGTCGTCGACCGAGTCGAGGGCGGTGAGGAACAGGACCGGTGTGGTCAGGCCCTCGGCGCGTTTGGCGCGGACGAAGCCCAGGGAGTCGCCGGAGGGCAGCCTGCGATCGAAGACCGCGCAGTCGTAGCGGTTGACCCACAGGGCCTCGTCGGCGACCGCGAGGTCGGCGGCGAGGTCGACGGCGAAGCCCGCGCCGCGCAGCGAGCCGCTGACGGCCAGTCGCATGTTCTCGTCGTCCTCAAGAACCAACACGCGCACAGCCATCGACGGTAGCAGGCAGTCACCGCGGCCCGCGGGCGCGTCACGCGAGCCGAACGGTCCTCAGCCCGCGTCGGTCAGCAGCCAGCCGCGGTCGGCGGCCTTGGCCCCGGCCTGGAACCGGCTGCGGGCGTCGAGCCGGTTCATCAGGTCGGCGACCATGCGGCGGATCGTCCGCACCGACACGCCCAGACCCGCCGCGGCGGCCTCGTCGGTGCTGCCCGAGGTGAGCAGGGTCAGCAACTCGCGCTGCCGAGCGGTCAGCTCGGCCGGGATCGGATCGACTGGGGGCGAATCGGCTGGGGGCAGCGGAATCGCGGTGCGCCACACCCGCTCGAACAACGCGACCGCGGTGGTGACCACACCGGGGAGCCGGAACGCGGCGACCTCGCCCGGCGCGCCCGCCAGGACGGCCACCCGGCCGTCGACGACGAGCGCGTCCGCGGGCACGTGCCGGACGGTCCGCGCGTCCACGCGGGCCAGGGCGGACGCGCCGGGTCGGGGAACCAGACCCGACGCCGTGCGGGCGGCGTCGGGCACCAGCAGCCGGTAGCGCACCGCCCGCCGCGGGTTCCGGTGCTCGACGCGGCGAATCGCCTCGACCGGACCGTCTGCCGCGGTGGGGCGGGTGCTCATCACCAGCACCTCGCGAGCGGCGTCCGCCAGCAGTGCGGTCACACCCCACCCACTCTCCGCCCACCCACCGGAAAGTCCTCTGTGGACACACACGGTCCTGGTCCGCGGGGCGAGGCCGTGTTCAGGGACGGCCACAGCGCACTCCCGCCCGCGGCAGGTCGATTCGGGGGTTCGGGACGGTCCGGACCTCGACCCGGTTCCCCAGGGCGAGACGGTGGGCCGCGGCCAACTCGACGCCCGGCGGCACGCCGAGTTCCTTGGCCAGCACCGCGCGGGCCCGGTGGCACACCGTCAGCGCCTCCCCGTGCCTGCCCGCCTTGGCCAGCGCCGCCGCCCACCGCGCCCACGCGCTCTCGGAGATCGGGTCCTCGTCCACCAGGCCGCGCAACACCGTGATCGCCTCGTTCACCCGCCCCTGCTCGACGTGGATGTCGGCCAGCGCCGACCGCAGTTCCCGGTGCAGGGCGTCGAGCCAGGCGCGGGTGCCGACCGCGGTGTCCAGGCTCAGGCCGCCGAACGGCTTGCCCCGCCACAGGCCGAGCGCCTCGGCGAACAGGTCGGCCGCGGTCTCCAGGTCGCCGTCCGCGCGGGCGCGGCGGCCCTGGGCGGCGAGGCGCTCGGCGACATCGATGTCGAGTTCGCCGGGCTCGACCCGCAGCCGGTAGGCGCCCGGCCGCTGCTCGACGCGGCCCGGGGGCAGCGCCCGGCGAAGCTGCCACACATAGGTCTTGAGGTTGGCGTTCGCCGACGCGGGGGCGGCCTGTTCCGGCCAAGTGACCGCGATCAGCGTGTCGTTGTCGACCCAGGCGTTAGCGTGTACCAGCAGCGTGGTCAGCACGGTGCGCGGTTTCGGCGCCTTGAGCACGGCCGCCGCGCCGTGCACCTCGACCGGGCCGAGCACGGAGAACAACGGCGGAGACAGCCTCGAAGACGGCTGCGGAGATAGATGCGAAGATGGCCCCGAAAATCGCATTGCCCTTACTCCTGTCGATCGAGCGGATCGGCGCGCTCGCGCGCCGCGGGCACCAGGGTCGACCAGTGGACATGAGGATTCGATGACACGCGGCGGACGGGTGCTGGTGGTCGAGGACGACGAGGACCTGCGGGTCGCGGTTGCCGCCGAACTCACCGCGGCGGGTCTGGGGGTCACCGCCGCCGCCGACATCGCGGGCGCCGACGCCGCGCTGCGCGACGGCGAGTACCAGTGCGTGGTGTTCGACCGGATGCTGCCCGACGGCGACTCGATCTCCTACGTGCACCGGCTGCGCGAGCGTGGCTGGGCGACGCCGGTGCTGTTCCTCACCGCGCGCGACAGCGTCGCCGACCGGCTCGCCGGGTTCGCCCACGGCGGCGACGACTACCTCGTCAAACCGTTCTCCGTGGGCGAGATGACCGCGCGGGTGTTCGCGTTGTGCAGGCGCGCGGGCACGGGACGGCCTTCGGTGCTGCGCCACGCCGACCTCGTGGTCGACTGCGCGCGGCGGGAGGTGCGCCGCGGCGGGGTGCTGCTCACCTTGTCCGACAAGGAGTTCGCCGTGCTGGAGGTGCTGCTCGTCCGGGTCGGCCAGGCGGTCGGCCGCGACGAGCTGATGGAGCACTGCTGGGACGGCTCGGCCGACCCGGTCGCCAACGTGGTGGACGCGGTGATCAAGCGGCTGCGGGCGAAGCTGCGCGCGCCCGCGCTGATCCACACCGTGCGCGGGGTCGGCTACCGGCTCGCCGAGGAGCCGAACCGGTGACCGGGGCGTCCGCGGACCGCCTCCGCAGGCTGCGGCTGGTGCTGACGGCGCTGTTCACCACGATGAACGCCATCGGGCTGGTCATCGTGTCCTGGCTGGTGATCGACAGCGACCAGGAGCAGCGGGACCAGCGGCTCGACGCCCAATTGCAAGGGGTCACCGCGACGGTCAGCAGGCTGCTCAGGACCGACGCCGACGGCGCGGTCAGCACCGAGGGCATCGACCGCGACGAGCTCAACGACACGTGCCCGCAGTTCGCCGTGCTCCCCGCGGGCGGCGGGACGTTCCCGGCGAAGTTCAGCAGAGTCGAATGCGTTGCGGTGGACCGGAACGCGTTGGCTCAGGAAGCGCGGGACGCCGTCCGCGAGCAACGGCTGCGCTACGGCCGGATTCGGGCGACCGATGGCAGACCGGTGCGGATTCGGGTCGACCCGATCCGCGGGTCGACCGGGCGGTACGTCGGCGCGGTGATCGCGCTGGCCGACGCGGCCGACGAGCAGCGCGCGCACAACACCCTGGCGTGGCGGATCGTCGGCGGCTGCCTGCTGCTGACCGGACTCGTCGCCGTCGCGGGCCACACCCTGGCCGGGCGGGCGATCCGGCCCGCGGCCTCGGCGCTGGAGCAGCAGGAGCAGTTGCTCGCCGAGACCGCGCACGACCTGCGGACGCCGGTCGCGGCGCTGCGGGCGCTCGCCGAGACCGCGCTGCGCAATCCCGGCGAGCGCGCCGATTTGCTGCCGCGCACGGTGGAGCTCGCCGCGCGGATGGGCGGCATCATCGACAGCCTCCTCGTGCGCGCCCGGCTCGCCGCGGGCGTGGACCGGCTGGCCGTGCAGCCGGTGTGGCTCGACCAGCTGGTGGCCGACGTGGTGGAGTCGACCCCGGCCGAGAACGCGCGGGTGACGCTCACCGCCGCCGCGTCCGCGGTGCTGGCCGACCCGGGCCTGGTGCAGCGCGCGGTCGGCAACCTGCTCGACAACGCGGTGCGGTACGGGCGAAAGCCCGGCGAGCAGGCGATCGTGCACATCACGGTGGCCAACGGCCGGGTCACCGTGGCCGACCACGGTCCGGGAATCGACGCCGAGGCCGCGGAGGGGATGTTCGACCGGTTCCGCACCGGCAGCGGGTCGTCGGGGCTGGGGCTGTCGATCGTGCGGTGGGTCGCCCAGGCGCACGGGGGCAGGCTCAACCTCTACAACGCCGACGAGGGCGGGGCGATCTTCGAGCTTGAGCTGCCAGTGGCGCCAGATCGGCGTTAGGGCCTGTATCGAAGTACCGGCACAGGCCCTAAAACGACAGGGATAGACCGGCGTGGATCGTTTCTGTATTCGGTGACCTACCCTGGTCGCGTGAATCTGGGGAGACGATCTCGACTGGCACTCAGCGGCCCGCTGCGCAAGCGGCTGCCCACGGCGCTGCTCGCGGTGGGGTGTCTCAGCGGCGTGGTGGTCGCGGTGTCCGGCGCGGCGACGACCACCCCGGGCGCGGCGTTCCTCCCGCCGGGCCACTGGGTCTACAACGCGGCGCTGGGCGCGATCTTCCACATCGACGGCGGCACCGGCAACGTCGACGCCAAGGTCGATGGCGTCACGGCCGACCCGGGCAGCGAGGTGGTCCAGGGCGACACCAAGGGCTACGTCATCAGCCAGCAGGTCCATGTGGTCGACCTGCCCAGCCAGACCGTGGAGAAGACGCTGGACCCGGAAACGAAAGAGGTCCCCGGCATCTCGATTCGCGCCGAGGGCGGGCCCTATGTCCTCTACCCGAAGGCGGGCAGGCTGTCCCGCCTGGGCGACCCGATGCTCTCGCTGAACGTCGGCGGCCCGGTCACCGATTTCGCGGCCACCCCCAGGGGAACGGTGTGGCTGCGGCGCGTGGACACCGGTCAGCTGTGCGACGTCGTCCCCGGCGCGACCGAAGTGCGGTGCCCGGTGGCCATTCCGGGCAACGACGCCGGGGCGCTCACCGTCGTCGGTGACACGCCGCTGTTCATCGACAGCGCGACCAACACCGCCCACACCGTCGCCGACAGCGGTCTCGGCCCGGGCGTGCCCCTCGGGCTCGACATCCCCGACACCGCGACGGTTGCCGCGAGCGACGTCGCCGGGCGGGTGGCGATCTTCGACCCGGCGAAGAGCGTGCTGCACCTGGTCTCCCCCGCTGTCGACGCCGCCAGCCCGGCCGCGCCCATCGCGGTGAACGTGCCCAAGGGCGAGTACACCGAGCCGGTGTCCTCCGGCTCGGTGGTCGCGCTGATCGACCGGAGCAGCCGGAAACTGCTGACCTACGACGCCGACGGCCGCCCCCAGCACGCCCGGCCGATTCCGGCCGAGACCGGCCAGCCGAGGCTGACCAAGGGCGAGGACCAGAAGGTCTACGTCGAGGGCGACAAGGGCGGCCACGTGCTCGTCCTCGACCGCGAGGGCCGGATCACCGACGTCCCGGTCAACGGCAAGGTCACCCCGACGCGCGGCCCGGTGCCGCCGCCGGTCGCGCCGCCGCCCCCGACCGACACCGCCTCGACCACCTCGACCGGGACGACCTCCACCGTCGCCACCGCTCGGCCGCCCGCGCGGCCCACGGACGCCAAGCCGCCCGCGGCCAAGCCCCAGCGGACCCGGACGACGCCGCCCGCCCCGCCCGCGGCTCCCCCGCCGACGATCGAGGCGAGCCCGCCGGGCGCGCCGGGCGGCGTCGCGGCGACCCCCGGCCCCGGCTCGGCGACGGTGACCTGGTCGCCTGCGGCGGCCAACGGGTCCCCGATCACCGGGTACACGGTGGCCTGGTCCGGCGGCGGCCGGTCCGGGTCGCGCCAACTCGGCGGCGGCGCGACCAGATTCGAGGTGACCGGCCTGGCCAACGGCGTGTCCTACGCCATCAGCGTCCGCGCCGCCAACGCCGTCGGCTCGGGGCCCGCCGCCTCGGCCAACCCGGTGACGCCGGTCTCGACGCCGCAGGTCCGCATCGCCAAGGCCGACCGCCCTTGCGACCCGGACGCGGACTACGCCTCGGAACCCGGCTGCGCGCCGATGCGGATCACCCTGACCGGTTTCCCGCCGAAGACTCGCGTCAAGGCGTTTCCCCACTCGACCGCGGCGGGCTACTCGAACGAAGGCCATTCGACCACCACCGACAGCGATGGCGCGGCCAGCTTCCACGCCTTCGACTACCACGGGATCGGCCACACCGTGTGGGTGACGGTGGAGCTGCCGAACGGGACGACCTTCACTTCCAATCGTCTAAAGTGGACGGAGAATTGATGACCGCCGCGAGCGAGGTCTACGACGCGATCTCGACCAATGTCGCGCGGGTGCTGCGGGGCAAGCCGGACCTCGTCCGGCTTGCCGTCGCGGCGCTGCTGGCCGAGGGGCACCTGCTGATCGAGGACGTGCCCGGCCTGGGCAAGACCACCCTGGCCCGGTGTCTGGCGCGCAGCATCGGCGGGAGCTGGAGCCGAATCCAGTTCACCCCGGACCTCCTGCCCGGCGACATCACCGGCGTGCAGGTCTACCACCAGAACGCCGAGCGGTTCGAGTTCCACCGGGGCGGGATCTTCGCCAACATCGTGCTCGCCGACGAGATCAATCGGGGCACCCCGAAGACCCAGTCGGCGCTGCTGGAGGTGATGGCCGAGCGCACCGTCACCGTCGACTCCGTGCGGCACGAGGTCCCGGCGCCGTTCATGGTGGTCGCCACGCAGAACCCGATCGAGATGGCGGGCACCTACCGGCTGCCGGAGGCGCAGCTCGACCGGTTCCTGATGCGCCTGTCGATCGGCTATCCCGACCTCGGCACCGAGGTCCTGGTGATCATGAGCCACTGCGCCGGGGTCGGCCCGGACGAGCTGTCCCCGGTGGTGGACATCCCGACGCTGCGGGCGGCGATCACGCAGGTCCGCTCTGGCCACCTCGACCCCCAGGTCGTGGAGTACGCGGCCCGGCTGGCGGCCGCGACCCGCGCGCACGTCGCGCTGCGCCACGGCGCGAGCCCGCGCGGCAGCATCGCCCTGGTCCGCGCCGCCCAGGCCGTCGCGGCCACCCGCGGCCGCGCCTTCGTGACCCCCGACGACGTCAAGGAGGTCGCCGGGCCGGTCCTCGAACACCGGCTGATCCTCACCGCCGACGCCGAACTCGACCAGCGGCGGACCGACGAGATCCTCGCCGAGGTCCTGGCCGCCGTCCCGGCGCCCGCGACGAGCGCCACGGTGGCCTGATGGTCCGGTTGACCGGCCGGGGCGCCGCCGTCGCGGGCCTGGCGGCCGCGGCCGTCGCCGCGGGCTGGTTCGCCGGGTATCCCGTGCTGCGCGCGGTGGGCGGCGCGGGCGTGGGCGCGGTGCTCACGGCCGTGCTGATCGTCGCTCGCAAGCCGAGCGTCACGGTGGTGCGCGAGGTCTACCCGGACCGGGTCGCCCGCGACCGACCCGCGTTCGCCCGAATCCGCGTGCGCAACGAGGGCGGGCGGAGCCAGCCCGGGTTCACCGCGAGCGACCGGATCGGCTCGGGCCAGCGCGGGGTGCGCGTGCGGCCGCTCCCGCCCGGAGCCGAGGTCGTCCAGCACTACGAACTGCCCACCGGGGTCCGCGGCGCGCACCAGGTCGGGCCGCTCACCCTCGAACGCCCCGACCCGCTGGGCCTCGCGGTCGGCCGCGTCCGGACCGGGGACACCACCACGCTGTGGGTGTACCCGCGCCGGTACCCGGCGCGCGCGCCCGCGGGCGGGCACCCGCTCCACCACCACGAGGGCGCCACCACGGAGTCCTCGCCGCGCGGGTCGCTGGATCTGCGGGAGATCCGGGAGTACGTCGTCGGCGACGAGGTGCGGCACCTGCACTGGAAGGCCAGCGCCCGCACCGGCAGGCTCATGGTCCGCGACTACGTCGACCCGGAGCAGCCGCGGTTCACCGCGCTGCTCGACACCCGCCCCGGCCCGGCGTTCGAGGACGCGGTGGACCTCACCGCGTCGCTGCTGACGGCGTCGGCCGCCGCCGGGCACCGGTGCAGGCTGCTGACCTCGGCCGGGTTGGACGTGTCGGTGGCCGCTGGCCCGGCCGCGGTGCGGCGCCTGCTGGACGAGTTGACCCTGCTGCGCCCGGACGGCGGCGGCGACACCGTGCCGAGGCCGCTGGGCAGGCCCGAGGGCCGCGGCGGCTGCCTGGCCGTCGTCACCTCCGCGCCACCGGCCGATCTCGGGGCGGTGGCGGCGCTGCGGCCGCACTACTCGGCTCTGGTCGTCCTCGCCGTGGGCCCGGTCGGCAGGCCGAGGGTGCCGGGGGCGACCGTGCTGCACGCCGCCGACGCCGAGGCCGCGGTCCGCCGCTGGAACAGCGTGGTCGCCGGATGACCCCGGAGACGACGGCCGGTGAGCACGGGGTGAGCGGGCGGATCGCGGTGGGCGCGGTCCTGGTCGCGGCGGCCATGGCGGGCCTGTTGTTCCAGCCGGTGTTCGGGTTCCGCGCGTTGCTGGCCCCCATCGCCGTCGTGGTCGTGGCGTGCTTCGCGGTGACCGAGCTGTGCGCGCGCTTTCCCCGGTCGCAGCCGTGGCGGCCGGTGCTGGCCACCGGCGCCGGGCTGCTCGGCCTGGTGGAACTGCTCCTGCGGGACACCACGGTCGCCGGGGTGCCCACGGCGGCGACCGCCCGCGCCATCGCCGCGGGGGTGTCGGAGTCCTGGCTGGTGACGCTGCGGTCGACCTGGCCCGCCCGGCCGGAGCCGGATCTGCTGCTGTTCGTCCCGATGGCGGTGCTCGCCGCCGCGGTGGCGGGCGTCGAGCTGCTCGGCGCCCGGCGGCGGCCGCTGCTCGCGCTGCTGCCCAGTGCCGCGGTGCTCGGCCTGAGCCAGCTGTTCGGCGCGGCCACCGGCGGCGCCGCGATCGCCGCGGGCCTGGCGTACGCGGGCGTCGCGGCGGTCCTGCTGCTGGCGACCGGACCGGCGGAGGCTCCGGGACCGCTGATAGCCGCGATACTGCCGGTCGCCCTGGTCGGCGCGATCCTCGCGGGGACCGTCCCACCCGAGCGGACCCCGTACTCGCTGCGCGACGAGCAGGCCGTGCCCCAGCCGACCCGGGTGGTCAACCCGCTCAGCGAGGTGGCAAGCAGGCTGCGCCACCCGGACGAGCCGGTGTTCACCTACACCACCTCGGCTCCGGTCGACCGGTGGCGGCTGCTGGCGCTGGACAGGTTCGACGGCGTGACGTGGACGACCGACGGCAGGCAGCGGTGGCTGGGCGAGGCGCTGGCGGCGCCCCCGGTGTCCACCACGTCGCACACCGCCAGGATCGAGGGGGCGGCGGGTCCCTGGGTGCCGAGCCAGGCGCTGCCCGCGGCGGTGAGCGGTCCCCGGCTGCTGGTCGACGAGGACACCGGCGCGCTGCGCCTGCCCGCGCCGACCGGCCCGGTGTCCTATGAACTGCGGTGGTGGGAGCCCACGGTCGACGCGGGAGCCCTGATCAACGGAGCCGTCGACCCGGTCGCCGCGCGGCAGGTCGGCGACCTCGGCGCGGTGCCTCCGGAGGTCGCCGATCTGGCGCGGGCCGCGGTCGGCGGGATTCGCTCGTCGGCGCAGACCGCCCTGGCCCTGGAGCGATTCCTCGGCGAGAACTACCGCTTGGCCGAGGGTCCGAACGCCCCGACCGGCAGCGGGTGGCCGCAGTTGCGCGACTTCCTGCTCAAGGAGAAGGTCGGCACGAGCGAGCAGTTCGCCGCGGCCTACGTCGTTCTCGCGCGCTTCCTGGGCATCCCCGCCCGACTGGCCGTGGGCTACCGCGCCCCCGACGCGGCCGGGGAACGCGTGGTGGTGCACAACCGGGACGCCCTGGTGTGGCCGGAGGTGGCGATCGAGAACGTCGGCTGGGTCCCGCTCGACCCGACCCGCGCCGCGACGTCCTCGACGGCGCGCGGCGGACTGGCCGAGGCGACCGACCGCGCTCGGGCGCGGCTGCCCGCAGCGGCTGATCTGGTCGAGCCCGCGCTCCGGCCGCCCCCGCCGGACTCCGGGACTCCGGGCCCCGGTTGGTCGGTGCCGTGGCGCACGCTCGGGTTCACGGTGCTCGGGCTGCTCGTCCTCTGGGTGGCCGGTGTGCCGCTGCTGACCGCGCTGCGCGCACGGCGCAGGCGCAAACCGGGGGCGCGCGGTGTGGTGGGCGCCTGGTTCGAGGCGCGGGACCGGTTGCGGGCGCACGGGGTGGCGGTGTCCCCCGGCATGACGGTGCGGGACGTGCTGGCCACTGTCGCCGAACCCACTGTCGTGGCCGGGCTTTCCAACCTGGCGGATATCCTGGACGCGGCGCTGTGGTCACCGGAGGGCGCCGACGACGACGCGAGCCCCCGGGCCTGGGCCGCGGTGGGGCTGGTGCGGCGGGGGCTGGCCACGCTGCCGTGGCCGAGGCGGCTGCGCGCGGCCGTGGACCCGCGGTTCGTGCTCGGCCGCGGCGGCGCGGTCCCGACTCGCGCGAGACGGATGGCGGATTCGACGGCACGGCGATGACGGTTTTCGACAGGGCAGTGGGCGGCGGACCGGTCGCCACCGTCTACTCAGGACGGTGCGACGGTGTTCCCGTCGCGCTGAAAGTGTTCCCGAAGGTGTTCGACCGGCGCACCAGGACCGCGTTCGAGCGGGAGCGGGCCGCGTTGCGCGGCGCCCCGTCGCTGCTGCCGGTCGACGGCGTGGAAACCCAGGACGGCAAGCAGATCCTGCGGATGGAACTGTGCGCGCGCTCGCTGGCCGACCTGGTCGGGCAGACGGGTCCGCTGCCCGCGCGGGAGGTCGTCGCGCTGGGCCGGGTGTTGGCCACCGCCCTGGCCGCAGCCCACCGGGCGGGTGTCGTGCACGGCGGGGTGACCCCGCACAATGTGCTGTTCCGCGCCACCGGCGAGCCGCTGCTGTCCGACGCCGGTCCGAGCCTGCGGCAGGCCTTCCCGCGCGATCCCTTGCACGCCATCGAGTTCCGCTCCCCCGAGGCGATCCGCACCGACACCCCGGGCGAGTCCGACGACCTCTACGCCCTCGGCGCGGTCCTGCACTTCGCCCTGACCGGCGGCTCACCGCATCCCGGCAGGCTGGGCGAGCGCGCGGGCGACCGAGTGCTGCGCATCTTGCGGGAACCGGTGCCCGCCGTCAACCGGCCCGGTGTGCCGGTCGAACTGTCCACTGTGGTCGCTCGGCTGCTGGCCGTCGATCCGGCCCATCGACCGCCCAGCGCCGACGCCGTCGCCACCCGCATGGCCGAGATCGCCGCGCTGACCTCCCCGCCGACAGCCGCGACCGGCGCCCCGGCAGCCCCGGTGTCCGGCCGGGTCCCCATCGCCGCCTTCGACTTCCGGTCGGGCGCGCCCGGCGGGCCGAAGTCCCGGCGGGTCGCGCGCCGCGTGGCGGCCGGGGTGCTCACGGCCGCCGCGGTGGCGGCCGCCGTGGTCGTCCTCACCTGGACGCCGTCGTCTGAGCTGTCCACCGCGCCCGCAGGTCCGCCCGCGCCCACCGCGGGCTCACCGACGTCCACCGCGGCCTCGTCCAGTGCGGCCGCATCCGACTCGCCGCGGCCGTCCGCCCTCGTGGAACTTGACGACCCGATCGCCGAGGGCGACAAGGTCCGGCTGACCTGGCGCGGCTCGGCTCCCCTGGACTACCTGGTGCTGGTCACGGCCGAGGGCGAGCAGCCCCGCTGGCTGACCGCGGGCCGGAACACGACGATCCAGGTCGATGTCGAGCCCGGCCGGAAGTACTGCTTCCAGGTCCGCGCCGCCAACGCCACCGAAACCGGCCAGTCCCGCCCTAAGCCGTTCGGCGGCGCGGTGTGCGGGTGACCCGATCCCATCACGGCGACTGGGACCACTTCTCCGAGCCGCCGGTCGCGGAAATCCTCGACGGCGCCGGGGAGTTTCGCGACAACTGGCTTCTCGCGGACGCCAAGGTGGTTGTCCCGGTCGTCGCGCTGTCGGGAGTGGACCGCTCGTTGGCAAGCCGATGCGCTGCGGGGGCACGGACGGCGGGGGCGCGCTTCTTCTGGGTGGTCACGCTCGCGTCGGGCAAGCAGCCGACCCGGGCGCCTGCCGACGCGGTCGGCTTCAACGGAGCGGGATTGCTTGTCCTGCCGGACGGGTCGGGCGCGGTGTCGGTCACCAGCCGGGGATACGCATTGGCCGCGGCGGGGCCACGTTTTCTGGACGGCTTCTGCCATGCGGGCATCGACGGCGACCGGGCTCGCTTCCGCCGTCAGGCGCGGGCCCTGGGCGAGCGGGCCCCCGCCCTCGCCGAGATCGCCGCGCGGTACCCGCCGCGCACCCGGTCGGATCGGGTCGCGGCGGGGTCCGGGACGGGCGAGCAACTGGCGCTGATGCGGGCGTTGAGCGCGGGGACCATCTCGGCGGCGGAGTTCTCCCCGCGGTGGCTGGCCGCCCGCGAGCGAGCCCGCGTCGACGGCGACCGGGGCGGCGCGGACCGGGCCCGCGTCCTCGACCAGGTTTTCTATGCCCTGGACGACTACGTCGCCGATCCCGCTCTCCGCGACGCCACTGATCTGGATGACGAAGACGTCGTGCGGGCGGTGCGGTGGGCGCTGTCGGCCCTGCCCGGCGCTACCCCGCCGACTGCTTGAGGAACCTCGATTCCTCGGCGCTGATGTGATAGGTGAACTCAGAGCCGTCCGGCCAGGTGAGGCGGCGGTGGGCGGGACGGACCTGGGGCGCGTGCGGTTTCTCGGCGTGCCACAGGAAAGTGGGCGTCGGGCTGTCCGCCGGGTCGAGGTAGGTGCGGCCGGTATCGATCACGGCGACGTGCGACGGGGAGTAGGCCAGCCAGGGACCGTCGGCTGGCCGGGCGGCGTCGACCAGGGCGAGGGCTTGGGCGTTTTCCGGGCCGGTCACCTTGCCGTCCCGGCCGAAGACGTGGCCAGCCGCGCCGCCCGCGACCGACAGGACGACGCTGGCCACGCCGCCTGCCGTGCCGCGAAAGATGTTCCAGAAGAACCGGCGGACCAGCCGTTCACCCTTGACTGTGCCGTCTTTGCGCCTGCCGGGGACGTCGAACTCGGGCTTGACCTCGTGCAGGTAGACCACGACGACCGGCTCGCCCCACTGGCTTTCGGCCAGGTCGCGCACCCGCCGCCGGAACTCTGGATTCGGAAGCGTCACAGGCGGGCAGGTTAGCTCAGCCCAGCGACAGGGCGCGGTCGAACACGGACAGGTCCCGCGCGGCGGTGGTCTGCGGTGGGCCGATGATCCGCTTGAGGAAACCGTTGTCCAGCAGCCACTTCACGTTCAGCGGCGACGGCGCGCCGGGGATGTGCGCGGCCTTGAGCTGGTACTGCCAGCCCAGTCCGGGCTGGGCGAACCAGGGCGCGATCGGGCCGGAGTCCACGACGAACGGCCGAACAACCTCGTAGGCGCGGTAGTTGCAGTACGCGGCGGGGGTGCTGACCAGGCTCTGCGGGGGAATGGACCGGCTGGCGTACGAGGAGCCCTTCGGGGCGAGGAACTGGCCGTATTCGCTGCCGTAGCGGTCCAGAAGCTGTCCCGGGGCGAGTTGAGTGGGGATGATCACTGGAGTGCCCTCCGGGGACAGCAGGTAGCCGTCGGCGGGCGGGTAGCGCCAGCTTCCCTGGCCGCCATTGGCCGCCGAGTCGTAGTAGGTCTCCAGGAACCGCCGCGGGGTGAGCTTTCCGGTGCGCCGGTAGCCGACAAGTTGTTCGCCGACGACTCCCCGCTTGGGCAGCACCCTGGGGCCGAAGCGCGGGTCATCGAGGGCGTAGTCCGGCGAGCACTCCGTCGTCAGCCGCTCGACCGACGGCTGTCCGACGGACGGCTGCGCGGGCGCGGCCACGGCGGTCGGCGCCAGCAGCGCCACCGCGCCGACCACCGCGAGCAACGAGCGAATCGGCCAACTCATCATCGAGCCTCCAGTCGTTGACGATCTTCGCCCAACTCCACCACCCGAAGGCACGCGCTGTCGACTACCCGACCGGGTACGACTTGGCCGCCCGCCGCAGCCTGCCGACGCCGGGGAAGAACCGGCCCACCCGGCGCGCGTAGTCGAGGTAGTCCGCGCCGTGCGCCCTGATCAGATAGGGCTCCTCGACGCGGCGCACCAATGTGGACACGGTGGCGTACAACAACAGCAGGCCGGTGATGGACAGGAAGTTGGGCAGCGCCAAGGACAACCCGAGTCCGGTGAGCAGCATCGCGGCGAAGATCGGGTTGCGGACCACGGCGAACGGGCCGGTGGTGACCAGGTCGGTGCGCTCGGCGCGGTCCACGCCGATGCGCCAGGACGCGCCCATCGACAACTGGGCGTGCACCGTGGCCGCGACCCCCACCGCCGCCACCGCCAACCCGAGAACGCGCAGCGGCACATGGTCGAGCGCGGCGATCCGGGGCAGCGCGCCGAGCAGGTCCAGGGCCGGGTTGACCAGCCCGGTCAGGCCGATCACGCCGAACGCCGCCTCGCCGCACCACTGGAGCGGGCCGGAGATGCGCAGGCCCGCGTCCCGGCCGCCGGTGCGGCGGCGCATCCGGCTCATCGGCACGCCGAAGGCGAGAACGAGCCAGAGCAGGAAGATTCCCCAGGCGACGAGGGTCACCGGACCTCGCCTTGGACGCGCGGGACTGGGCCGGGCACAGAACTCATCGGGCTCTCCGGGGCGATGGTGGCGGTCATACCGGGTCTGGACTGGCGACGGCGGGGCGCAGGTGCGGTCTGGCCACCGACTCGACCAGGGGCGAGCGGTAGGCCACGGCCAGGCGCGCCAGCTGGGACACCTCGGTGACATAGACCGCTTCGGTGGCGCCCGCGGCGACGGCGGGCGGGTCGGCCAAGGCGGCGGCCGGGGAGGTGAGCCACGGTCTCGTGGCCACCAGAACCTTGATCTGGCAGGCCAGAACCAGGTCGTCCAGCGCGGACCCGGTCAGCCCGGCCGCGCGACCCGCCCGCTCGGCGTCCCGGGCCACCTCGGGGTCGTGGTGGGGACGCAGTGTGGCGAGCCAGTCGTAGATTTCCATCACCTGGCGGATCACCCGCCACCGCACGCTGAATCTTTCCTTGTGCGCCAAGGGCTGCACGGCTTCCGGGTTGACCGGGCGCAGCGCGTTCCACAGCGGGCGAAGCAGCCGGTAGGCGCGCAATTCCCAGAAATAGACCCGAATCCGGCTGGGGACGGTCGCCAGCGGCGGCCCGAACGGCGGCAGCAGCAGGCCGATCACGAACGCCAGCAGGCCTATCTGCCCGAACGCCAGCGACAGTGGCAACGCGACCGCGTCGAAGTCCAGCCCGAACCACCGGCCCGCCATGGCCGTGAACCGGGCCACCGAGAAGCCCAGCCCGCCCGCCGAGCCGACCGCCACGATCCGCAGGCCGCGCCGCAACCAGGGCCGCCCCGCGACGTGGTGCGAGCGCGACCAGTTCAACCCGAGGCTGATCACCCCGAACTGCGCGGCCCCGTAGGCGATCAGATAAAGGCCGCTGTACACGGCCACGACCGGCTGCCGCGCGTAATACGACTCGTAGTCCACCGGGCGTTCGACCGGCACGTCACTGAGCGCGAACAGCACGACCAGGGCGATTCCGATCGCGGCCAGCACCCACAGCCGCCGACGCACCCTCGGCCAGGAATCGGCGATGTCGGCCGACCACAGCAGGAAAAGCACCTGCGCCGACGCGGCCAGCGCGATGATTCCCATGTGGACGATGAGCGCGGTCAGGTTCGCCACCCCGGAGACCCGGTTGATCCAGACCACGACCGGCGGCGCGGACAGGCCCATCACCAGCCCCGCCAGCGCGGCGACCACGGCGATCGTCAGGCGCAGCGCGCGTTTGCCCGCGGCTTCGGTCCCCGGGGGGACCTGGAACGCGTGGCGGATCTTGACCGCGCTGGTGGCGAAGGCCACCCCCGCGCAGAGATACGTGGTCGCGTACTGCGACATCTCTCTCCCCCGAACTCGGCGCTATTCCAGCGATCCGGCTATCCGGTGCAGCGCGGTCGGCGCGGACACCGGCAGCGGCTCGCGGCTGCGGGTCGCCGACCAGGCGAACAGCGCCTTGTGCAGCGTGGTGGCCAGCCGTTCGGCGTCGTCTTCTTCCTTGCGGGTGAAGTCGGTCCGGCCCGCGATGAGCCGTTCGGCCTGCGGGTCGAGGTTGCCGAACAGGTGCGGGCCGTCGCCGGTGTGCACGATGGCGTCGTGTTTGAGCAGCCGGTGGGCGATCTCGTGCAGGAGGACGCCGAGGCGGTAGACCCAGCTCGGCCCGGGCGAGACCACGATGCCCATCGGACCGGTGTCGTCCTTGGAGATCCAGGTGCACCCGCTGAGCCCCATCGGCCGGACGTCGATGAAGGCCAGCTTGACCGGCCGATTCTCCCACTCGCCGAGCACCTCGCACAGCCGGTAGCACAGCTGCTCGGTGGTGATCGCGCTCGTCACGCCCAGAGCCTCGACCAGCTCTCTCGCGATCTTCTTGCGCTCTTTGCCATTCATAGGATTACCGTGCGATCCCTCTCGTGCCTTCCAGATCGCTGCTGTCAGGTCAGTCATTGGCCGGGCTCGTCGTTGTTCCCAGCGGCATTGTTCCCAGCGGCGTCGTCCGCGGTGAGCAGCTGCTCCACCTGGTCGGCTTTCTCCGGGAAGAAGGCGCGCGCCATCTGGGTCATGACCGTGCCCATCACCTGGGAGTCGACCTGCCGGGCGAGATCGCCGCCGAGGCTGCGCATCACCACGGCCCGGACGTCGAGCTCCAGCACCGTCGAGATCCGCAGCGCGGTGGCCTCGGCGTCCACCCGGCGGGCGTAGTCGTCATCGAAGAAGTACCAGGGCTCGACGCCGAACACGACGGCGATCACCAGGATCTGCCGCAGCCCGGGATTGTCGTTGGCGCCCTTGTAGAGTTCGGTCAGCGTCGGCGCGGACAGCGTCCACCCGTCGCCGGGCAGCGCCGCGACCCGCTCGGGGACCCGGCTCACGATCTCCCGGATGCTGTAGGGCGCGCCGTTGGCCGGCCGGATGGCCTCGAACAGCGCGCGCAGCCGCACCGCGAAGCTGTCGGTGGTCACCGACCCCGGCGCCCGGTCGCGACGGCCGCCGAGGAACCAGGCCGGGTGCACGTCGAGGACGCGGCCAAGCGCGTGCAACAGCGCGTAGTTGGGGTTGTCCTTCTTGCCGGAGCGCAACGCCGACAGGTACTGCGGCGTGACCTGGCAGTTCACCTCGCCCAACGCGGCGGCGAGCGCGACATTGCCGAAGCCGCGTTCCTTGCAGAGTCGGTCGAGGAGCTGCCAGAACCTGGGACGCTCGGTGCCGCTCACAGGCCCCCTTTCCGCAGGTCGGATACCCAGCTTCGCAAAAACCTGTTGCCCCCCAACGTTTAGCAACCAGAATTTAGCATCGGACCCAACGCTTCTCAAGTCTGGTTGATATCGTCGGTGTCCGGCCCTATGCTTGCAGAGTGTAAGGGAATCGCTGCGAAACGGAAGCGCCACGCGGCACTTTGGGGGGCGGGCACCAGCCGGACGAGGGGTCGGCCGGTGCTCTTCGCCGAACTCGGGAGGGGAACGAAAGAAGGGGGCCCGATGTACGTGCAAGAGCAACACACACCACCGACCTCAGTCACCGACTCATTCGACCCGGAGCACGTTCCGTGGTGCACCACGTGCGGTCGCCCGACGCGTGACTTGATCACCGGCCTGTACGACCACTGGTCATGGTCGGACAAGGCGCCGAGAGAGCTGCGGCAGGCAGACCACGAGGGCAGGCCAGGAGCCGTGCTCTACTTGGACTTGGACGCGTTCAAGCGGGTCAACGACACCCACGGCCACGCGGCCGGAAACACCATTCTCCGCGCGGTGGCCGAAATCCTCCGCACCGGCACCAGCCCAGCCGACCTGGTCAGCAGATGCGGCGGAGCAGCGGACGAGTTCCTAATCTGGCTACGCGGCGCCGACCGCCTGGCAGCGGAGGAAAAGGCCCGCTGGCTCCGCAGGCGCGTGGCGGGCTTGGTCGTGCAGGTCCAAACGGAGCACGGCCGCGAGTTGGTCACCGGCCTGTCCATCTCCATCGGCGCGGCCCTGTTCACCCCCGGCCAAGACGTCCGCCTGAGCAGGCTGGAACTCCAAGCAGAAGCGGCAATGCGCACCGCCAAGACCTCCGGCGCGGGCTTCTGGCTAGCCACCGACCGGAACACCTGACCGTCGAAGCTCACCCAAGCACTCACGGGGACGCCAACACACCCGGTCACCCACCCAGACCACATCCCGACCCCGCACGCGCTGCTGGATGGTTGGGTTTAGTCGGCAAGTGGGCGGGTTTGCCGCTCCGCTCACAATTGGCGCCTGGCATGGTCGGACTGCGGTTGGCGGGAGGGCCGCGCCCCGGCCTGGGTGCGGTGTGGCAGGCCTGCGTTGTGTCGCCCCACCGCATCCAGCGTGCCCGATGGGCGGAGCAAAGGCAGCGAACCCGCATTCCTGCCAACCGCACCCGCCCCAGCCAGACACTCTGTGGGACCGGAGACAACAAACCCGCGTTCCTGCCAGGCCGAACCACCCCTGCCAGGTGCTCGATGGGGTGGAGTGGTTTCTTCGGGGGAGAAGGAAGATCGCTAAGCTGGCTCCGCACGTGTGAGGCCGAAGGCATCCCAC
>NZ_JBVJIN010000034.1:0-65701 GCF_055586285.1 Actinokineospora sp. NPDC051303 | reverse complement strand
CTCCGCGCGTGTGAGGCCGAAGGCATCCCACCCGTCTTTCACACGGCGATCTTCCTTCGTAGGGGCCCCGAAGAAACCACTCCACCCCATCGAGCCAACCCCAGAGCCAGCCCGAAGGCCACCCTCCCCAAGGAAGAGTGGCCTCCAGGAACCCCCGACTCAAGCGGCTTGGCTGAACGTAACCTCACCGGTGCGAGTAGGAGCGCTGACGTCGTGTAAGAACGTGGCAACCTCCTTGTACGAGGCCCAGAATCCCAGTTCGTGGTACGGGATTCCCTTCTCCTTGCAGTACTCGATCGTGAGTTGTCTGGCTCGGGGCAACGACTTCTGTGGCATCGCTGGGAACAGGTGGTGTTCGATCTGGTAGTTCAGGCCGCCGTACATGAAGTCCATCAGGGGGGACGGGTTGATGTTGCGGGAGGTCAGCACCTGCCGTTCCAGCCAGTCCAGGGTTTCCTCTTCGCCGTCGCGGATTTCCATGCCCTTGTGGTTGGGGGCGAAGATCATTCCGAAGTAGACGCCCATGACTGCCTGCTGTACCACCAGGAAGCCGACGGCCAGCAGGGGGTTGAGGACCAGGAACAGGCACGTCAAGTAGATCGCCAGGCGCACCAGGATGAGGGTGGACTCCAGGACGGGGGACTTGAGCTCGCCCCGTTTGGCGATCATCTTCACGGCCGTCTTCTGCATCTTGTACGACTCCAGGGTCAACAAGATGAAGAACAGGATCGACTGGTGGCGCACGATGAAACGCTGCACCCTCGTCCTCGTCGCGTACTGCTTGATGTCGAAGATCGCCGTTCTGCGGCCGATGTCGGGGTCGAGGGACAGGTGGTTGGGGTGGCTGTGGTGGCGGTTGTGGTGGTTGACCCACCAGCCGTAGCTGAAGCCGTTGACCAGGTTGGCGTGGGTGTAGCCGACGATGGTCGCGGACTTGCGGGCGCGGAACATCGACTTGTGGCCGGCGTCGTGGAACATGAAGGACGCCTGGGCGCACCAGAGGCCGCACCACACGGCGACCAGTAGCTGCCAGGGGGAGTCTCCGACGAGGAAGAACGCGGCGATGCCCGCCGCGAGCATTGTCAGGTTCAGCGAGATTCTGCGGTAGTACCAGCCTGCCTGCAGGTCGAGCAAACCTTCCTTCTTCACCCGCTTGAGCAGTTCGGTGAAGGTGGCCGACTGCGCGGACAGCTGCACGGGGTCCGGCGCCACGGTGTTCGGGGACTGCATCGCGTTGCTCTCTCCGTCTCAGTTGGCCGCGAGGGCGTCGTGCAGCGCGGCGAGGGTGTCGTCGGCCGCCTCGGCGACGGCCGGGTCGTCGGGGGCGCCGAAGATGCCGAACAGCGCGCCGACCGTTGCCTGCATCAAATCCTCTGTGGACATTCGGGTGCTTCCTCTCAGAACGCGCCGCAGGCGCGGAAAACGTGGGCGAAACCGGCGAGGGACGCCCGGTCCTGGAAACCGATGTACTCGGGGATCACCAGCGACGGCGCCCACTTCTGCTTGTAGGCCAGCTGCGACTGCGCCGGGTACAGGTCCGCGCCCTGGGCGAACAGGGCGTGCATCAGCCACTGGAAGCCCAGGTTGTGGCCGGGGATCTCCTGGGTCGAGTCCAAACCGGTGAACGGGGTGAAGCCGAAGTGCAGCCACGGCACGCCTTCGCCGCGGAAGGTCTCGATGGCGGTGGAGTTGATCGCCTCCATAATGCCGGGCGACTCGTGCGGGATGCGGCGGCTCAGGTCGTGCATCCAGCCGTGCCGGGAGCCGTAAACCGGGGAGTAGGAGATGTAGCCGACCGGCGCGCCCTCAATGGTGCCCAGGAACATCCGGCGGTGCGGCTGGCCGTCGCCGCCGACCTCGCCGACGAGGAACTCCAACTGGTGCGCGTCCTCGCCCTTGGACCCGAGCCACTGCCGGTCGATGTCGGCGATGGCCCCGGCGTAGTCGGACGCGGTGACCTCCTCGACGACCAGGCCGTTGCGGAAGGCGCGCGAGATCTTGTTGCGCAGCTGCATGAACTTGGTGCCCCGCAACGAGAACTCGGGCAGCGACACCGCCCACGACGCGCCGATCTGGTTGACCGTGAACCCGTGCCGCGCGTAGATCTCCGCGTCGTGCCGCTGTAGTTGCACGGCGACGACCTTGAGCCCTTCCTCCTTCGCGTGCGCCAGGAACGCCGCCAGCAGCTTCTCGTAGTCGGCCTGCGGCGCGAACACGCCGCCGAGCTGCACGAGGTAGCCGCCCGCGCGCCGGTAGGCGATGGCGCCATCGGCCAGCGGGCTGGTGAAGGTCTCCGTGCGCGCGTTGAGGGCGAGGAACGCCGAGGCGTTCTCGGCCTGGGTGTGCGCCCGGATCTGCTCAAGCACCGGGATTTCGGTCCTGCTCACTGTGGTCGTCACCGTTGCACCCTTTCTTCCTTCGCCATGGGGTCTGGTCGCGGCGAGGGTCAGTAGAACACCGCGACAAATGCTCGTGAAAGCCCCGAATGCGCAATTGTCAGGGCCTGGTCAGGGCGTGGTCAGGTCACTGTCAGAACGGGCCGCCATTGTTTTCCCGTCAGCGATTCACGGGCGAATCGCGTGTGGCGGCAACCCCCGCGACGTCAGGAGAGCCGATGACCGGGACAGTGCCCAACCAGGACCCGAGCCGGGTGCTGGTGATCGCCAACCCGACAGCGGGCAGCGCGTCGAACGCCCTGCTGTCGGGTGTCCGACAGCGCTGTCTGGCGCACGCTCCGACGACGTTGCACGTGACCTCTTCGCAGGGTGAGGCGACGGAGAGCGTGCAGCGGGCGCTCGCCGAGGCGCACCCGCCGAACCTGGTCGTGGTGATCGGCGGCGACGGCACGGTCCGCGAGGTGGTCGAGGGGATGGCGGGCGCGGCCGACGCCACGCTCATGATCATCCCCGGCGGCACCGGCAACTCGGCCTACCGGATGCTGTGGGCGGAGCGGCCCTGGTCGGCGGCCCTGGCAAGCGTTTTCGACGGCACCGCCGCGCGCCGCAGGCTCGACCTGGCCCGGCTCGCCGAGACCGGCGCGCTGGTCTTCCTCGGAGCCTGTTCCGGGGTGGTCGCCGAGGCCTTGGTCTATGCGAAGCAGACGACGCTCACCGGCCGCGCCCGCTACGCCAAGGCCCTCGGCGACGCCGCGGCCGCGTTCACCCCGTACCCCGGCCGGGTGGTCGTGGACGGCGCGACGCTGTTCGAGGGCGGCACCGTCCTGGCCAACGTCGGCGGCGGGCGCTACCGGGGCGGGCAGTACCTGCTGCTGCCGCTGTCCGAGCTCGCCGACGGCCTGCTCGACGTCGTGGTCATCAGCGACCAGGTGCCGCTGGCCAAGGTCCCCGACCTGGTGCGCGGCGGCGACCACCTCGGCGTCCCCGGCGTCTACTACGGCCGGGGCAGCCACATCGAGGTGCTGCGCACCGACGGCGAGCCGCTGGTCTTCGAGCACGACGGCGAGCTGCGGCAGAACGTGGCCACCAGCATGTCGATGCGGGTCTCGCCCGGCGCGCTGCCGGTGTGGTGCGACCCGGACGTGGTGAAAGCGGGGTCGTGGTGAGCCGGTTGCGCCGTTTGTCGCGGTGGGCGGCCGGTCTGGCGCACGAGGACGTCCCCAGCCGGGTCCGCGAGTTGGCGGCCAGCCAGATCCTGTCCCAGCTCGCCGCGATCCGCGCGGGCGCGGCGCACCCGCTGGGCGCCAAGCTGGTCGACGCGTTCGGCTCGCCGACCCAGGACGACCCGAGCGCCGCCGCCGCCGTGCTGGCTGGGCTGGGGTCGTGGCTGAACCTGGACGACACCGCTTACGCCGGGCACCTGTCCAACTCGACGGTCGCGGTCCCGGTGGCGTTCTCGCGCGCGGGCGACGGCGCGGCGCTGGTCACCGCCGTGGTCACGGCCAACGAGTGCGCGGCGCGCATCACCGCCGCGGCGACCCTGGGCCCGCTGCGCGGCCAGAGCGCCCTGCACACCCACCTCGCGGGCACGGTCGCGGGCCGCCTCAAGTGCGAGGGCGCGGACGCCGAGGTGTGGACCGACGCGTTCGGGCTGGCGTTCGCGATGCCGAACTGGCCGCTCATGCGCGCGTTCCTGGCCAGCGACGCGCGGCTGCTGTGCACGCTGGCCCCGGTCCGCGCGGCCAACGACGCCTGCGCCGCAGCCCGCGCCGGGCTGCGCGGCGCGGACGACCTCATCGAGCACCCGGACGGGTTCCTGGCCCGGTTCGCCACCGTGCCGCTGCCCGACCTGGTCGACCACCGGCTCGGCGAGCGGTGGCACACCGAGACGCTGTCGTTCAAGCTGCACCCCGGCGGCCCCGGGATCGACGCCGCCGTCGATGTCGCCGCCGAGCTTGGCCCGTTCCGGCCGGAGGAGATCGCCGACGTGCTGGTGGAGGCGTCGGCGTACACGCTGCTGGCCGACAAGACGTCCCGCCGCTACATCGCGGGCGCGGACTCGGCCCTGGGCGCGCTGGTGCTCAACGTGGCGTATCCGGTGGCGACCGCCCTGCTGACCGGGCATTTCCTCGCCGCGGACCTCGACCGGCCCGCCACGGCCGACCCGGCGCGCTGGGCCGTGGCGGAGCGGGTCCGGCTGGCGCACGACCCGGCCATGACCCGTGCGCTGTTCGCCTCTGACGCGCCGTTCGGCGAGGCGCTGCGGCACGCGGGGGCCGCCGGTGAGCCGTGGCTGCGGTCTTTCGGCGGCGACGAACTCGTCGCGCTGGCGGCCGGGGCCGAGCCCAGCGGCGACTTCGCCCAGGCCACCAAGGCCACCCCTGCCCGCATCACGGTGACGCTCGCTGACGGCCGCACGGTAAGCGCCGAGCGCGCCATTCCGCTCGGCGCGGCGGGCCCGGACACCCGGGAACGGCACGCGTGGCTCATGCGCGAGAAGTTCATTTCCGTCGGCGGTTCGGCCGAGGTCGCCGACGCGGCGGTGAAACTCGATTCGATGAACGCGGCCGAACTGCGTGAATGGCTCGACGCCGCGCTTTCCTGATCAATCAATCGGCTGTCAGGGCGCGGTCAGATGATTCTGCGAGAGTCGGACCTGTACCGCGCAGGGCAAGAATGCGCGTCCCGAATTGTGACGGACCCGCCACCGGGAAGGGCATGAGATGATGCTTTTTGAGGCAGACCCGAGTCAGCTGTCCGGTGGGACGGCCGACGCGGACCGCGGCACGCCGCTGCGCAGCTACGACCTGTACATCGGCGGCAAGGACGTCCCCGGCGACGGCTGGGTCTACACCACCAGCGCGGCGTCGCTGCTGGAGGACGTGTTCACCAGCATCAGCCTCAAGCGGGCCCTGGAGAAGAACCCCGACGACGCCGCGTCGCGGCACCGGTACGTCGTCGGGCGCTGCGGCGTTGCCACCACCGAGCACATCGACGAGGCCACCGCCGCCGCCGCGACCGCCGCCCGGGAGTGGGCCGCGGTGCCGCTGGAGCGCCGGATGCGCCTAGGCGAACTGTTCCGCCAGACGCTGATTGACAACCAGGACGAGTTCCTGGAGCTGCTGGTCGCCGAGTCGCACCCGGTCAACCTGGCCCGCTGGGAACTGAGCTGCCTGCAACAGGTTTACGGGCCCGAGAGCCTCGACTGGTACGCGCAGCGGATGCACACCGAGTTCCAGCACGGAAACCGCCGCCTCATCGTGCGCCGCCAGCCCGACGGCGTGGTCTGCTTCAACCCGCCGCAGAACGCCGCTGGCCCCAGCGCCGCGCTGGCGATGCTGCCGCTGATGGCCGGAAACGCCGTCGTGGTGCGCGCGCCGCGCAGCATCCCGCTGAGCACCATGTACCTGTGCCGCGACCTGATGGCGCCGCTGCTGGACGAGGTCGGCGCGCCAGCGGGCGTGCTGAACGTGATCTGCAGCAACCCCAAGCAGACCATGGACCGCTGGGTGGAAAGCCCGCTGGTGAACGACATCTTCTTCATCGGCGGCTCGGAAGAGGGCTTCAAACTCCAGGAGCGCTGCATCGCCAACGGCAAGAAGCCGATCCTGGAGCTGGCGGGCAACGACACCATCGTGGTGTGGAAGGACGCCGACCTCGACTCGGCCACCGAGGCGATCCTGGAGTGCTTCTACGGCTCCGGCCAAATCTGCATGGTGCCCAACTGCGTCGTGGTCCACCCCGAGGTCGCCGACGAGCTGATCGCCAAGATCCGCGAGCAGATCGTGGAGATCCGCCCCGGGTACCCGGACGAGGAAGGCGTGCTGCTGTCCCCGGTGCGGCGCGCGGAGAAGTTCTTCGCGTTGCAGCGCCAGGCGACCGACAACGGCGCGGTCCTGATCTGCGGCGGCGGCCGGATGGAGATCGACGGCACCCCGTCGGACACCGGGGTGTTCCTCCAGCCGACGGTGTTGCGTGTGGACGGTCTGGCCACCGCGCGCGAGCTGGACATGGTCAAGCACGAGACGTTCTTCCCGCTGCTGCCGGTGATCGTGCCCGCGGCCGCCGGGGACAGCGAGCACCTGGACGACTTCATCGAGTTCGTCAACACCAACGACTACGGCCTGCGCAACTCGCTGTGGGCCGGGTCGGCCGAGGTGATCGACGCCTTCGTCGCGCGGGTCGTCAACGGCGGCCTGCTCAAGATCAACGACTCGCACATCGGCTTCCTGCCCTACCTGCCCAGCCACGGCGGCACCGGTCTCACCGGCGGCGTCTTCGGCGAGGCCAACTACCCGATGCTCAAGACCTCGCACGTGCAGGGCGTGAGCGTCGCCACTGGAATCCGCCCCCGGCAAGCCGTTTTTGGCGACGCCTGAGACCCGAACACGATTCTTGGAGGTTTTCCCGTGCGTTCCCTCGACAGCGCTCGCGAGGTCTGCGAGCGGTTCCACCCCGGCCTGGTGAAGGCGTTGGGCGAGTTGACCTTCGCCGAGCGCGAGGCCCCGGGCAGCCCGGTCATCGACCTGTTCCGCGAGCACGGCGGCGTCGGCCTGCTGGTGCCGATCGAGCACGGCGGCCACGGCGCCGACCTCGTGCAGGCCGTGCAGGTCATGCGCGCCATCGGCTCGCTGTCGCCGTCGCTGGCCGCGGCGGCGACCATGCACCACTTCACCGCCGCCACCCTCTACGCGCTCGCCCCGACCGAGGGCCGGCTGACCGGCGCGCAGATCGACGTGCTCAAGAGCGTCGTGCCGGACCGCAAGATCATGGCGTCGGGCTGGGCCGAGGGCCGCACCGAGCAGAACATCCTGATGCCCGCGGTCACCGCGGTCGCCGCCCCCGGCGGCTACACCCTCAGCGGCACGAAGAAGCCGTGCAGCCTGTCGAAGTCGATGGACTACCTCACCGCGAGCATCGCCGTCCCCGGCCCGACCGGGGAGCCCGAACTCGCGATGGCGATCATCCCGGCCGACACCCCCGGCATCTCGGTGCACCCGTTCTGGGGCAACGACGTCCTCGCCGCGGCGGAGAGCGACGAGGTGCGGCTGGAGAACGTCTTCGTCCCCGAGGACCTGGTCATCCGCACCACCGAGGAAGACCCGGAGCGGATGGCGGCGTTGCAGCTGGCCGGGTTCGTCTGGTTCGAGCTGCTGATCTCCTCCGGATACGCGGGCGCGGCCGCCGCGCTGGTGGAGAAGGTGTTGCAGCGCAGGCGGGGCAGCGCGATCGACCAGATCCAGCTCGTGGTCAAGGTCGAGTCGGCGTTCGCGGTGCTGGAGGGCGCGGCCCGCGCGGTGCTCGACGGGGTGGACGGCGAGGAGGCCGTCGCGGCCGCGCTCGTCGCCCGGTTCGCCGCGCAGCAGGCCATCGCCGAGTCGACCGCGACCGCGCTGGAACTGTTGGGCGGGCTGGACTTCATCACCTCGTCCGACAGCGCCCGGCTCGCCTCCGGGGTCCGCCCGCTGGCCTTCCACCCGCCCTCGCGCGCCAGCGTCGCAGAAGCCCTGATCGCCTACTACGACGGCGAACCGCTTGTCCTGGCCTGAAAGGAAATCACCGTGACCGCAGTGGCGGACACCCCGGTCTCGGCCGGCGACGAACGCATCCTCAACCTCTACCGGGCCCACCTCAGCCGGGGCCGGGTGACCCTCGCCGAATTGCTCGGCAGCCACGTGGAGCACCTCTCCGACGGGGCGTGGATCACCACCAGCGACGGCGAGCGGTTCCTCAACTGCGGCGGCTACGGGGTGTTCATCCTCGGCGCCCGCCACCCGATCGTCCTGTCCGAAGTGGAGCAGCAGCTCCGCAAGAACCCGATGGGCACCCGCATCCTGCTGGAGCCCACCGCGGCCGAGGCCGCGGAGCAGCTGTGCGGGGTCGTGCCCACCGGGCTGGACCGGGTGCACTTCTCCCTCTCCGGCGCGGAAGCGGTGGAGACGGCGCTGAAACTGGCCCGCGCCAACGGGTTCAAGCGCACGGTGTCGATGGTGAACGGCTACCACGGCAAGTCGCTCGGCGCGCTGTCGGCCACCGCCAAGGACGTCTACCAGAACCCGTTCCGCCCGCTCATCCCCGACTTCGTCCACCTGCCCTACGGCGACCTCGACGCCCTGGAGGCCGAGCTTTCCGCGCACCCGGGCCAGGTCGCGGTGATCCTGGAGCCGGTGCAGGGCGAGGCCGGGGTCGTGATCCCGCCCGCCGGGTACCTGCGCGGCGTCGAGGCGCTGGTGCGCGAGCACGGCGGCTTCCTGATCCTGGACGAGGTGCAGACCGGCATGGGCCGCCTCGGCGAGTGGTGGGGCGCCGACCTGGAGGGCGTCACCCCGGACGTCCTGCTGGCGGGCAAGGCGTTGGGCGGCGGCGTCATGCCGGTGTCCGCGGCCATCGCCAGCCGCAAGGCGTTCAAGCCCTTCGACAAGGACCCGTTCCTGCACACCGGGACCTTCGCCGCGATGCCGGTGCTGATGGCCGCGGTGCGCGGCTCGATCCGCGCGCTGCAAGAGGAGCGGCTCGTCACCCGGGCGATGGAGCTGGGCACCGCGCTGCTGCCGCGGATCGCCGAGATCGTCGCGCGCAACATCGGGCACCTGGTCAAGGAGGTGCGCGGCCAAGGGCTGCTCATCGGCATCGAGCTGATCGAGCCGGGCCTGGCGGGCGAGCTGCTGACCGAGCTGTTCAACGCCGGTGTGGTCGCCAACCACTCGATGACCGGCAGCGCGGTCGTCCGGTTCACCCCGCCCGCGATTCTCACCGAGTCCGATGTGGACTTCCTGTTGACCGCGATAGACCAGGCCACCCGCGACCTCGTCACGGGCTCGGCCACGATGCCGGAAGGCGGTAGGTGACCAGTGCGACACGTTGACCTGGAAGCGACAGTGCGCGGAGCCGACGCCGCCGCGGTGCTCGCCGAGCTCGTGCGGTTCGACCGCTACCCGGACCTGGCGCCGCACGTGCGCGCCACCGAGGTCCACCAGACCCTGCCCTCGGGCACCGGCAGCTCAAGCTGGGAGCTGCACTTCCGCAGCGGCCTGCTGCGCTGGACCGAGGCCGAGGTCTTCGACCTCGACGCCATGACGGTGACCTTCACCCAGGACGACGGCGACTTCGACACCTTCGCCGGGACCTGGACGTTCACCCAGGACGGCGCGGACGTGACCGTCACGTTCGCCGCCGACTTCGACTTCGGCATCCCGTCCATGGCGGGCATTCTCGACCCGATCGCCGAGCGGGTCATCCGGGAGACGGTGGCCTGGGCCATCGACGGCTCCTTCCCGGAGGTGTCCTTCGCGGGCGACCTCCAGCTCCAGCCCGCAGCAGCGGCCACGCCTGGCCAGTAGATTCTGGAGTCCACAATGGACCAACTCAACCCCTACGAGACGCCCAAGACCTTCCAACTGCACCGAGCGGAGTACCTGTTCGGCGTGGCCGTGGTCACCGGCCTGATGATCGCGAACTTCAGCGAGCTGCGCTGGTGGGTCGTGGTGGCCGGATTCTTCTACATCGACATCATCGGCTACCTGCCCGGGGCCATCGCCTACAAGAAGGCCAACGGCGGGCCGGTGCCCAAGGTCTACTACGTGCTCTACAACTTCATGCACAGCTTCATCACCCAGGGCGCGGTGATCCTGGTGTGGTGCCTGACGATCGGCCCCGAGTGGGGGCTGCTCATCATCCCGTTCCACCTCTTCGGCGACCGCGGCCTGTTCGGCAACTTCATGAAGCCCTTCGGGCTGCCGTTCGAGCCGGAAGCCCAGCCCGCCTACCAGAAGATGCTTGACGACCTCGGCATCGACCAGCAGGCCCCGGCCGGGCACGCGCCGAAGACCGCAGAGTCGCCCACGCTGCAACCCGCGAGCTGAAAGGACACCAAGTCGCGATGACCCAGTCCATCGCCCCAGAAGCGGATTTCGACGCCGCGCCGACACTGCTCGATGGGGCCAAGAACCTCACCCTCACCGCGGAGCGCTGCGACCTCGCCTACTGGTTCACCGAGGTGGCCCAGGGCACCCTCGCGGGCCGGGGCGCCAGCGGGCACGGCCCGGACGCCGTGGTCCCGGACTTCATGCGCGAAGACGGGCCGCTGCGCCAGGCGCTGATCCTGGAGTTCGGTTTCCGTGCCCTGTCCGAGGAACTGGCCACCCGCCTGCTGGCGTACTACGTGGCCAACGCCCCGGGCATTCCGGAGATGGAGTTCTTCGCCACCCAGCTCATGGACGAGGCCCGGCACGCCCGGGTGTTCCGCAACCACCTGGTCGAACTGGGTGTGCCGCAGGACAAGCTGTTCGCCGAGATCGAGGACATGACCGCGGAGTACCGGCGGCGTGTGCTGACCCCGGTCGAGGAGTTCTCGCTCGACATCGTCCGCGACCGCAAGGACTTCTACGGCGGCGTCGCGGTGTTCACCATCGTCATCGAGGGCGTGCTCGCGCCCGCGGCCGAGCTGAGCGAGCGCAAGTGGGGCGTGCTCGACCCGGCCGCGGGCGAGATCTCCCGGGGCACCTCGATTGACGAGATCCGCCACCTGGTGGTCGGCAGCTCCATCCTGCGCGAGCACCTGATCAAGACCCCGGAGTACAAGCCGCGCCTGCTGGAAATCCTTGAGGGCGGGCGGAAGCTCTGGAACGAGGTGCCCGACCGGGAGTACGTCATCCACCGCGAGGAGCTGTTCCAGAAGGGCATGCACCAGCACGCCGACCTGGTCGGCGACTACGAGCTGTGGCCCGGCGTGCGGATGCTCGACACCACCCCGGACGAGCGCTACGACGCGGCCGAGCGGTGGACCGACGAGATGGCCGAGTCGCGGATGACCTACATGGGCCTGCCTGTCGACTGGCTGTCCGGCCCGGCCTGAAAACCGATTTCCGGTAAGAACTTCCTCAGGAAACCCAAGGAGAACGCCGTGTTCGAGACGCTCAAGAACATTCTGGTCGACAAGCTCAAGGTCTCCCCGGACCAGGTCACCATGGAGGCGTCCAAAGAGGACGTCGAGCTGGACTCGCTGGCCGTGGTCGAGCTGTCGCTGGTGCTGGAGAAGGAGCTCGGCCTCAAGATCAGCGACGACGAGCTGATCGAGGTCGAGACGGTCGGCGAGATCGTCGCCCTGATGACCGAGCGGAGCGTGACGGTCTGATGGCGGGCCCCGACGACGTCGCGGTGACCGGGCTCGGCCTGGTCACCCCCGGCGGGATCGGGGTCGAAGCAGGCTGGGCGGCCGTGCTGGCGGGCCGGTCGGCCGCGGCCCACGACCCCGTCCTGGCGAAGAACCCGGTGTCGATCTCCTGCCGGGTGCCGGGCTTCGATCCCGAGGCGTTACTCGGTGGCCGCAGGGCGCACCGACTGGACCGGTTCGTGCAACTCGCGCTGGTCGCGGCCAAGGAGGCGGTGACCGACGCCGGACTGGACACCGCCACCTGGGACGGCGCGCGGGTCGGCGTGGTCATCGGCAGCGCCGGTGGCGGCGCGGAGACCTTCGAGGCCCAGCACCGGGTGCTGCTGGAGGAGAACCCCGCGTGGGTCTCGCCGCTGCTGCTCCCGATGCACCTGTCCAACATGGCCGCGGGCCAGGTCGCCATGGAGTTCGGCGCCCGAGGCCCGAACATGGTGGTGGCCACGGCGTGCGCGTCCGGGGCGACGGCGATCGGGATCGCCCGGGACCTGCTGGCCCGCGACCGGTGCGACATCGTGCTGGCCGGGGGAACCGAGGCCCTGCTGAATCCGGTCACCATGGCCGGGTTCGCCCGGATGGGCGCACTGTCCAAACGGGACGATCCCGGCGCGGCGTCGCGGCCGTTCGACATCGACCGCGACGGCTTCGTCGGCGCGGAGGGTGCGGCGATGCTGGTCCTGGAACGACTCCCGGACGCTCAGGCGGCGGGCAGGCGGGTCCGGGGCCGGGTGCTGGGCTACGGCGCCACCGCCGACGCCCACCACGTCACTTCCCCGGACCCCGACGGCCGCGGCGTCCGTGCCGCGATCGACGCGGCCCTGGCCGAAGCGGGGGCGAGCGCGGCGGATGTCGTGCATGTCAACGCGCACGGCACTTCCACACCGCTCAACGACCTAGTCGAGGCGCAGGTGCTCGCCCGGGTCCTGCCGCACCGCCCGCTGGTCACCTCGACCAAGGGCGTGACCGGGCACATGATGGGCGCGGCGGGGGCGGCGGAAGCGGTCTTCGCCCTGCTCACCATGGCCAACGGCACGGTCCCGCCGACGGCGAACACCACCATGCTCGACCCGCGCATCGACATCGACGTGGCCCTGGCGGCCACGCCGGTGTCGCCGGGGCTGGTCCTGAGCAACTCGTTCGGCTTCGGCGGGCAGAACGCGGTGCTGGCCCTCGCGGCGGCGTGAAACCCGGGCGGTGGCGGCGGTTCGCCAGCCACCGCCCGGGTTTTTCCTATGTGGTCAGGAGTTCGCCCAGTCGGGCGGCGAGCCGGGCGTTGTCGGCCGGGGTGAGGGTGGTCCACTCGGCGCCGTCCGGGCCTCGGGTGACGGAGAGGGCGTAGCGGCCCTGGTCGTTGTCGACCCAGACGACACCGGGCAGGCGACGAGGTTTCCCCTGCGGTGTGCGCGAAGTGAGGCCGAGCATTCCCGCCCGCGACATGGGCCGCTCCAGGACTGCCTTGAGCTGCCGTGATTCCGGCCCGCCCGCCTGCTCCAGCGCGGGCCGCATCAGGCTGCCCGACTCGGCCGGACGGCCGCCGGGCACAGTGATCGAGCGCCCCGGGCCAGGGCGGTTCCCGGGAACCAGATCGACCACCGACATGATCACGGCGGTGTCCCGCACCTCGCGCAGCCACACGGTCTGGTCCCGCTGCACAGCCAGAACCGCCTGCCGCCCACGCGAAACCGCCAATGCCTTCGGCGGCCGTTCTCCACCCGAGGTGAGCAGCACGACCAGGCTGACGGCCAACTGGGGCGCGGCGAGCAGCCGCAGCGCGTCCTCCAGCTCGGGCACCGGCCTGCCGGACCGCACCAGCCCGTCGCGCTCCAACACCCGGTAGGTGACGGCCTTGATGCGCGCCCGCTCATCGAGCGTGTCCCCATGACTGGGGACCTCCAACGGAAACGGCACGGCGCCGAGCCCGAGATCGTTCCACAGCACGTCGAAACCGGCCAGCGAGAGGGTGGCCATCACCCGCTCAGCCCCCGATCACCGGTGGGGCGGTCAGCTCATCGGGCCCGAACAGATCGTGGGGATCGGTCTCCTGCAGGTAGGTGGGCCGCTCATGCTCGCTGTCCTCGCCGCCTTGCCCGCGCCCGCCGCCCATTCCGCCCGGCCCCATGCCCGCCGCGCCCCGGTTGGCCGCGGTTCCCCCGCGCCCGGCCGCCGCGTCGGCCCCCACGCCACCTGCTCCGATCCCGGTCGGAACGCCCCGTCCCGTTGCCCCGCCCCGGCCCGGGTCCGCGGCTCCGCCCGCTCCCGGTCCACCGGGCCCGAACCCGGCGCGGCCACCAGCCGATCCGACGCCGGGGCGCCCGCCGCCGACTCCGCCGCCGAACGCGGTGGCGGGCACGCCGGTCCCAGAGCCGGGCCCGGCCGTCTGCCCGTGTTGGAAGGCATTGCCGGGCTCGGGCGGCATGGGCCGCCAGCCCGCGAGATCAGTTCCGGAGTCCGGCGGAACAACAGGCCGCACCCGCTCACCTGGTTCCGGTCGTCCTTCGTCCCGGCCAGCGTCCTCCCCGCCGCCTTGGTCACGGTCGCTTTGGTCACCGTCGCCTTGGCCCCCGCCGCCTGAGTCGCCGCCACCCGTGCCACCGCCGCCACCTGGTCCGCCTGGGTCGCCACCGGGTGGCCCGATGGGCACTGGCGCGGGTTTCCCGATCGGCGGGATGCTCGGGGGCGGAACCGGGCTCGGGGCGACAAGTTCGTCAAGCTCGGGCGGCGGTAGGAAGGGCGGCACCGCCGCGGCCGCCTCGGCCAGCAGCGCGTCGCGCTGCTCGACCACCCGGGCCGCTTCCTCGTGCGCGGCTTGGTTTCGCTCGTACTGGGCCTGGACTTCCTGGGCGAGCCGCGCCATGGCGGTGGGGTCGCCCGTCGCATCGAAGAACATCCGCGTGGGGTCGTACGGAACCGGCTCGGGCATGGCGTTCTTGGCCGTGCTCACCGCCTCGGACTGCGTGCCGATCGCCGTGCTCGCCGCGGCGAAATGCTCGCTGGTGGCCATGCTCCACTCCGCGACCTTGCCGAGCCGGTAGCGCATGGCGTCGCCTGCCTGCCCTTCCCACCCGGCCTCCGAGCCGAACACGGCCTGCTGCAGCGCCACGCCCGCCTGGCCCAAGTGCTCGCTGAGCAACCGCCAGTCGTCGGCCACGTCCTGTGCGGCCTGGGGGTTGCCCGCGTCGGTCATCTCCTTCAGCGCCGGGTGGGGTTGCGCGAAAGGGTTTCCGTCTGGTTGGGGCGCCTGCCGCGCACTTGGCCCAGTCATCCAGCCACCTCTCTCACGGCAACTTGGGGTCGATGATCCGGGCGACCTCGGTCGCCACGGCACACGCCTTCGCGGTGTCCCGCAACCCGCTGGCCGTCGCGGTCACCTGGACCATGGACGACGCGGTGATCGAGAAATAGACGTCGCAGCCGCCCTCGCCGCCGCCGAGGTTTTCCAGCCTGGTGGTTTCGTGCTTGCCGATGGGCACAGGTGTGGGCGTAGCGCCCTGGTAGTTCGCCTTCGCCACGCCGACAGAGGAATGCAGCGCGATGCTGAAGCCGAAGTCACCCGACTTCATCCAGCCGCACCCATTTGAGGACTTCAAGCCGCTCGGCTCGCCCGCCGGGACGCCGAGCGCCGCCCGGTCGGCGTCCGACAGGAGCGCGCACGGGTCCATTGTGGACAACGGTGATGTCGCCCGTGTCGACGTGGTGCTTGTGGTCCTTGACGTGGTCGGCGACGGCTTGGCGCTTGTGGGCGCGACCGAGACCGGGCTGGGGCTGCCAGCTTCTGTGTCCGAGCACGCGGTGAGAGACAGCGCAACCGCGGCCGCCGCCAGGCCGGTGGCCCAGTTCGCCATCGAAGCCCGCCCGTTCACCTTTGGCCGCCCGAGAAAGCGCTCTGGTTGTCGGCGTCGACGTCCTGATAGAGCCGCACGTTGGCCGCCGCGGCTGCTTTGAGCTTTTCCAATTGATCCGTGAACTTGCGCAGAATGCTGAGGGCCGAGTCGTCCATGCCATCGGCGAGTTGCTGGTTGAACTGGCCGACCTTCTCGCCGAACCCGCCGCCAAGCGGCGTGACAACGGCGATCTGGCGAGCGATTTGGGTTACCTGTTCCACCGAGTCTTGAACTTCCTGGAGTCGGTCGACAATCGCCTTCGCCGTGTCCGGGGCGATGGCGAACTGGCCCGCCTCGACGGCGGCGACCAGGTTCTTGAGGCTGGCGTAGATTCCGAAGATTCCGCTGAACGGGGCGTTGGCGGGCGGCAGCTGGCTGTGCGCTTCCATCCACCGGCGCATGTTCTCTTCTGCTTCCAGTTGTGCTGGCGGCGGCGATGTGCCGTCGGGCATGACTCCCCCTGTGCGTGACCGGTCGGCCACTAAGAGTATCGGCATGGCCGCCGGTTGCCGAGGGGCTGGCTGATATCTGACACGTTCCGATCACCTTTGCAGGTCAGTGGCTGGTCAGGGCTTCATCAGCCGGGGCTGTTCTGATCGGGGCCGCGGAAGTGGGAAACCTGAACAACGGAGGCAGCCATGTCCGAACGGACCCCGACCGTCGAGGAGCTGCTGGCTGTGCCGCTCTCCGAACGCCCTGATGCCCTGGAGGCCGTTGTCGTGGGGGAGTTCCGGGAAGCACTGCTGATGGGGGCGGGGGAAGACTTGGCGCTGGACAAGGCCTTCTTCGAGTTGGGCCTGACCTCGCTGCGGATCACCGACGTGAAGCGGCGGCTTGAGGACCGGCTGGGGTGCGACATCAGCGCCAACGCGCTGTTCAACCGGCCGACCGTGCGTGAACTGGTGGCCTACCTCATGACCGACGTGCTCGCCGATGTCTTCCCGCGCCAGCAGGCCGCCGCGGCGGCCGCGGTGGGCGGGGAGTCGGACCGGGTGTTTGTCGACGACATGCTCAAGGACCTCTACCGCGCCTGAAGCGCGTTCCATCGAAAGGCGGACATGGCAATGCCGGACGAGACTGGTCTCGGTGAGGAACTGCGGCGTCAGCGGGAGACGATCCGGTCGCTGATGCTGGAGAAGTACGAGCCCATCGCGATCGTCGGCATGGGGTTGCGGTTTCCTGGTGGCAGTGGGAATCCGGCTGAGTTCGCGGACTTCCTGCGGGCCGGGCGGTCGGGCATCGTGCCGCTGCCGAGGGACCGGTGGGACGCGGAGGCGTTCACGCCGGGCGGCGCGGACGACAAGGGCAAGATCCGGGCCGAGAACGGCGGCTACCTGGATCGGCTCGACCTGTTCGACGCGCCGTTCTTCAACATCTCCCCCAAAGAGGCGCAGTACATGGACCCCCAGCAGCGGCTGCTGCTGGAGACCGCGTGGGAAGCGCTGGAGCACGCCAACATCGACCCGACGCCGCTGCGCAAGGGCAACGGCGGCGTCTACGTCGGCGCCAGCTCCATCGACTACGCCTTCGAGATGGACCAGCTCGCCTACCCTGAGCTGGACGGGCACCTCGCCTCCGGTGTGACCTTCTTTCCCTTGTCGGGTCGGCTTTCCTACTTCCTGGGCTGGCACGGGCCGTGCATGACGGTGGACACGGCGTGCGCGTCGGGGTTGACCGCGATCCACTTGGCCGTCAAGGGACTGCGCTCGGGCGAGTGCGATATCGCTTTGGCGGGCGGGGTCAACGCGCTGCACCACCCGCGCACGCAGGTGATCTTCTCGGCGGCGAACATGCTGTCCACCGACGGACAGTGCAAGACCTTTGACGAGTCCGCCGACGGCTACGCCCGCGCCGAGGGGTGCGGCGTGCTTGTCCTCAAGCGGCTTTCCGACGCCCGCCGCGACGGCGACACCGTGCTCGCGCTGGTTCGCGGCACCTCGGTCGGCCAGGACGGCGACAGCGCGGGCCTGACCGTCCCGAATGGACCGGCGCAGGAGCAGGTCATGCGCTCCGCTCTGCGCGCCGCGGCACTGGACCCGGTGGACATCTCCTACGTCGAGGCGCACGGCACCGGCACGCCGCTGGGCGACCCGATCGAGATGGGCGCCATCGCCGACGTGTTCGCCCAGTCCCACACCAAGGACGCGCCGGTCATCGTCGGCTCGGTGAAGACCAACCTGGGCCACATGGAGCCGGTGGCGGGCATCGTCGGCGTCATCAAGGCCGTGTTGCAGCTCCGCGAGTCCACGATCTTCCCGCACCTGAACTACACCAACCCCTCCGGCCGCATCCCGTGGGCCAGTTACCCGGTCGAGGTGCCCACCGAGGCCCGGCCGTGGACGGCGGCGGTGAAACGCGCGCTGGTCAACAGCTTCGGCTTCGGCGGCACGATCTCGGCTGCCGTCCTGGAGCAGGCCCCGCCGGTGGCCGAGCCGGTCCGGCGGCCGAGTCCGGTGGCGGGCGAGGTTTTCGCGCTGTCGGCGAAGAACCGGCGTTCGCTCAAGGCCCAGCTCGACCGCTACCGCGACTACCTCGCCGCGCACCCGGGCACCGACCTGGGCGAGCTGTGCCGCACGGTCACCACCGGGCGGGCGCACTTCCCGCTGCGCGTCGCCGGGGTCGTGCGGAGCACGGCCGAGCTGGAAGCGTTGCTGGACAAGGACGTCGACACCGTCAGCGCGGGCGACTCGCGCAAGATCGCGTTCCTGTTCACCGGCCAGGGATCGCAGTACCTGGGGATGGGCGCGCCGCTCTACCGCGACCACCCCGAGTTCGCGCGGAACCTGGACGAGTGCGACCGCCTGTTCGCCCCGCTGCTGGGCCGCTCGGTGCGCGACCTGGTGCTGGGCACCGCCGACGACGACGGCGCGATCGACCAGACCCGCTTCACCCAGGCCGCGCTGTTCGCGTTGGAGTATTCCCTGGCGCAGCTCTGGATCACCTGGGGCGCCCGGCCCGCCGCGCTCATCGGGCACAGCATCGGCGAGGTCGTCGCGGCCACCGTCGCGGGCCTGTTCACCTTGCCAGACGCGGTGAAACTCGTGGCCGCGCGCGGCCGGCTCATGCAGTCGGTGACCGCGCCCGGCGGCATGGCCGCGGTGACCGCGCCCGCCGAGGACGTGGCCCCGCTGCTGGAAGGCTACGACGACCTGGCGATGGCCGCCTACAACGCGCCGTCGCAGTGCGTGGTGTCCGGCGGCAGCGCGTCGCTGGCCGAGGTCACCGCGAAGCTGACCGAGCAGGGCGTCACCGTCAAGCAACTAGCCGTGTCGCACGCGTTCCACTCGCCGCTGATGACCGAGGTGTTCGAGGAGTTCCGCGCCGAGCTCAAGGGAATCACCTTCCACGAGCCGCGGCTGACGCTGATCTCCAACCTCACCGGCAAGGTCGCCCGGGTCGCCCAGATTTCCGACCCGGAGTACTGGGTCCGCCACATCGGCGAGCCGGTGAACTTCGCCGCGGGCATGGCCGCGTTGCAGCGCCGGGGCAAGCACGTGTTCATCGAGGTCGGCCCGTCCGGCGCGCTCACCGCGCTGGCCAAGAAGTGCGTGGACGCCGCCGAGCACCGCTGGATCACCAGCGCGCACCCGAAAGACCCCGAAGGCGCGACGATCCGCAAGTCCGTCGCCCAGCTCTACGCCGCCGGGATCACCGTGGCGTGGGCCGCTTTCCACGGCGACCGCGCCGGAACCCGGCTGGTGCTGCCCACCTACGCCTTCGACCGCAAGCGCTACTGGCTCCCGGAGGGCAAGGGCAACTACGCCCGCGCGGTCGGCGGACACCCGCTGCTCGGCGCCGAAGTGGCAGGCGAGGTGGGCACGCGCGAGTTCCGCGCCCAGGCGGCCGAGGCGCCCAACGCGGAGGCGCTGCTGGATCTGCTGTTCGCGGTGCAGGACAAGGTGTTCGGCGAGACGGCCCGGCCGGTGACCGATGTGCGGCTGACCGCGCTGCCGCCCGGCGAGAGCGAGGCCGTGGACCTGCGCACGGTGCTGGTGGGCGACCACGTGCTCGTGCACGTCGGCGAAACCGTTGTCGCCACGGCGACAATCGGTGCGCCGCAAGCGGATTCGCCCGCCGGGTTCGACGGAACCGAGATCGGGCTGGTCGGCGAGCCCGCCGAGTATCTGCCCTCGACGCTGTTCAGCGTGGTGGGCGACGGCGTGCCGCTGCGGGTCGGCGCGGTGCGGCTGGTGAAAAAGCCCCGGTCGAGCGCGCTGCGCGCGGTGGTCCGGGCCGCCGAGCCGACCCTCGTGGACGAGGACGTCCGCGCGGATGTCGCCGTCTACGAGGGCGACCGCCTGGTGGCCGAGCTGTCCGAGGTCGGGCTGTCGCACGGCACGCCGGGCGACTTCCTGCACCGGATGCACTGGTTGCCGGTCCCGGTGACCGAGCCGACGGCAGCGCTCGCGCCCCGGCGGGTCGTGGTGCTCAATCGCGACGCCGACCCCGCGCTGGCCGCCTCAGCCGAGGTCGCGGGGGTCACGCTGCGGTTCGGCGCCGAGCACGTCGCCGACGACCCGACCGACGTGGTGTGGTTCTGGCGTCAGCTCAATAAGTCTGGTGTGGACGGTCTGCGGGCGGAGAACGAGCACAACTTCACCAACCTGCTGGACACGCTGAAAGTCCTGTCGGAAACCGGTTTCGGCCGTGCGCAGCGGCTCTGGCTGGTCACGGAGCGGGCGCAGGTCCTGCCCGGCGACGACTTGGCCCCGCCCGAGCGGCTGGCCGCGTCGACCCTGTGGGGCTTCGCGCAGGTGCTGCTCAACGAGTTCCCGACCTACCGCCCGACCCTGGTCGACACCGACGGCGTCGACGGGCTGCTCTCCGAGCTGCGCGCCAAGGACGTCGGCGACTTCCAGGTCGCCTACCGCCACGGCGTCCGGCACGTCCGGCGGCTGCGCCCGCACACCGCGGACGACGGCCGCGCGGTCCGGATTCGCGACGACCGCACGTACCTGATCACCGGTGGCCTGGGCGCGCTCGGTCTGGTCACTGCGGAGAAGCTGGTCGACCTCGGCGCCCGCCACATCGCGCTGGTCGGCAGGCGCGGCACGCCAGCCGCCGACGCGGTCGACATCTGGGAACGGCTGAACGATCGCGCGGAAGTGACCGTGCACCAAGGCGATCTCGGCGACGCGGCCGACGTGCGGCGGATCTTCGCCGGCCTGGCCAAGGGCCACCCACTCGCGGGCGTGGTGCACGCCGCCGGTGGGCTCGCCGACGCGCCGATTCCCGCGCAGACCTGGGAAAGCATCGACGGCCTGTTCGGCCCCAAGGTCTACGGGGCGTGGCTGCTGCACGAGGCCACCAAAGACCTGCCGGAGCTGGACTTCTTCGTCGCCTTCTCCTCGGCGGCCTCGGTCGTCGGCGGCGTGTCGCAGTCGAACTACGCCGCGGCGAACGCGTTCCTCGACCAGCTCTGCCACTGGCGGGCCGCCCAGGGCCTGCCCGCGCTCGCGGTCAACTGGGGCCCGTGGTCGGAGGTCGGCATGTCGGCGCGGCTGAGCGACCTGCACGTCAAGGCGCTGGAGCACGAGGGCGTCAAGTTCTTCACCCCGGCCAAGGCGCTGCGCGCGCTGACCGCGCTGCTCGGCGGGGACGTGCCGCAGGTCGCCGCGGGCGAGGTCGACTGGCCGCGGTTCATGGCGGCGAAACCGGTCGCCAGCGGCCTTTACAGCGAGCTGCACACCCCGGTCGAAGGCGGCGACAGCGGCCTGGACCCCGACGAGCTGCGCGCGTTGCCTCGGGATGAGCGGGTCGCGACGATCCGCGACTTCATCCGCTGCACCGTCGCCCGGATTCTGCTGATCGAGGACGTCAACGACGTCGAGGCGGGCGCGGAGTTCGTCCGGATGGGCATGGACTCGCTGGCCTCGGTCGACCTCAAGAACACCCTGGAGAGCGCGGTCCGCGTGCCGCTGCCGTCCGGAGTCACCTTCGACCACCCGACCCCGACGCTGCTGGCCGAGTTCGTCGACCTGAGCCTGTCCGGTGTCCCAGCGTAGGAGAGAGGCCATGAACCAGAACTGGACGCTGACCGCCACGTCGGCCCGGCACGCCGCCGACCGCGGCGACCACCCCGCTGTGCTCTGCGAGGACCGCGTGGTCACCTACGCCGAACTGCACCGCGAGTCCAACCGCACCGCCCACCGGCTGCTCGCCGCCGGTCTGGGCGTCGGCGACCGGATCGCCTATCTCGGCCTGGAATCCGAGCACTACTACGAGATCGCGTTGGGCTGCGCCAAGTCCGGTGTCGTGCTGGTCCCGGTCAACTGGCGGCTCACCCCCGCCGAGGTCGACCACATCCTGCGCGACTCCGGCGCCACGCTGCTGTTCGTGGAGCGCGAGTTCCTGTCGGTGGCCGAAAAAGTGCGGCCCGAGCTGCCCACCCTGCGCGCGGTGATCGAGCTGGACACCGCGGCCGAGCGGGCGGCGGGTTTCCAGGCGTGGAAGGGCGACAGCCCGGCCGACGACCTGGTCTCGCCCACCGGCCCGGACGACGCGGTGCTCCAGATCTACACCAGCGGCACCACCGGGTTCCCCAAGGGCGTCGTGCTGGCGAACCGGGCGTTCTTCACCCTGCCCGAGGCGATGGCCGAGGCGGACGTGGCCTGGCTGGACTGGCTGCCGACCGACAAGAGCCTGATCTCCCTGCCTGGCTTCGGGATCGCGGGCATGGGCTGGTTCATGCACGGCTTCAACGCGGGCGCCACCAACGTGGTCATGCGGATGTTCGTCTCGGAGGAAGCCGTCCGTCTCATTGAGACAGTGGGGGTGACGATCACCTTCGCCGCGCCCGCGATGCTCCAGATGCTCATCGAGGAGCGCAAAGTCGGCCCGGACACGTTCAAGTCGCTGCGCAAGGTCGCCTACGGCGCCGCGCCGATCTCGTCGGCCCTGCTGGAGCGGCTGATCGACGTCATGGGCTGCGAGTTCGCGCAGATTTACGCCGCGACCGAGACCGGGACCTGCGCGGTGTCGCTGCCGCCGGAGGACCACGTGCCGGGCAGTCCGCTGCTCAAGGCCGCGGGCAAGGCGTGCCCGGGGCACGAGCTGAAGATCATCGACGGGCAGGGAAACGTGTTGCCGCCCAACGAGATCGGCCAGGTCTGCATCAAGACGCCCGCGCACATGCTCGGCTACTGGAACCTGCCCGAGGCCACCGCGAAGACCCTGATCGGCGACTGGCTGCACATGGGTGACGCGGGCTACCTGGACGAGAACGGCTACCTGTTCCTCTGCGACCGCATCAACGACACGATCATCCAGGGCGGGCAGAACATCTACCCGGCCGAGATCGAGAAGGCGCTGGCCGACCACCCCGACGTCAGTGACTCGGCGATCATCGGCTTGCCGCACCCGCTGTGGGGCGAGGCCGTGCACGCCTGCGTCGTCGCGCGCCGCGAGATCACCGCGCGCGAGCTGATGGTGTTCCTCTCCGGGCGCATCGCCGACTACAAGATCCCGACCGAGTGGGAGTTCCTGGACGCCATCCCCCGCAACCCGTCCGGGAAGATCCTGCGCCGCGCGCTCCGCGACGAGCGGATGCCGACCACTGAAAGGGCACCAGCATGACTAGCACGGTCCGGATCGGCGCGCTGCTGCCGACCCGCGAAATGGCCATCCTCAACGACTTCTCGATAGCCCCGCTGCTCGACTTCGCCCGGCGCGCGGAAAACCTGGGCTACGACTCGCTGTGGACCGGTGACTCGCTCGTCGCCCGCACCCGGCTCGACCCGTTCGTCGTCCTCTCGGCCGCCGCCGCGGTGACCGAGCGGATCACCCTGGGCACCGGCGCGCTGACCGCGTCGCTGCGCCACCCGTTGCTGGGGGCCAACATGGTGACCAGCCTCGACCACGCCGCAGGCGGAGACCGGCTCGTTCTCGGCCTGGGCGCGGGATTCCCGATGCCTGAGAGCGAAGACGAGTTCAACGCCGTCGGCGTCCCGTTCGCGGGCCGCGTCGGCAGGCTCGACGAGACCGTTCGCTACTGGAAGACAGCGTGGGCGGCCCGGACCGACGGCACCCCGACTGTCCACAACGGAAAGCTCTGGCAGACCGAAGGACTGGACCGCCTGGCCGCGCCCGCCACCGCCGGCGGCCCGCCGCTGTGGCTCGCGGGCAGCGACACCCCGCGCGTGCTCGCCCGCACGGCCCGGCTCTACGACGGCTGGCTGCCGTTCCTGCCGACCGACACCGCCTACGCGGCGGCGTGGTCGGCGATCCAGGAGCAGGCCGCCGCGCACGGCCGCCCGGAAGGCGCGGTCACCCCCGGCCTCTACGCCACCGTCAACATCAACCCGGACGCCGCCAAAGCCAAGGCGCAGCTTGAGGAATACCTCCAGGGCTACTACGGCCGCTCGCTGGAGATCATGTCGACCTTCCAGGCGTACGGCTGGGGCAGCGCCGACGACTGCGCCGAATGGCTCGCGGGCTACATCCGCGCGGGCGCGCGGCACATCGTCGTGCGGATCGGCTCGCTGGACCCGGGCGACCAGCTCGAACAGCTCGCCGAGGCCGTGCTGCCCGCCGTCCGGGCCCTGGTCTAGGGGCGCGGCGATGGGAAACTGGTTCGAGCCAGCCGAAATCGGCTCCGACGCGCCGCTGCGGCTGTTCCTGTTCCCGCACGCGGGCAGCGGCGGCGCCATCTACCGCAACTGGGGCGGGCTGCTCATCCCCGACTTCGCCCAGCAGATCGTGTCGCTGCCCGGCCGGGAGAAGCGGATGGGCGAGACCGCGTTCACCGAGATCGAGCCGCTGGTCGAGGCGCTGTACGAGGCGATGCTGGACGAGCTGGACGACCGGCCGTACGCGTTCTTCGGGCACTGCCTCGGCGCGCAGCTCGCCTACCGGGTCGCGGTGTGCATGCGCCGCGACGGCGAGCGCGGCCCCATCCTGATCGGCGCGTCCGGCTGGTCGCCGGAGGGGTTCCAGCAGGCCACCTACGAGCAGAGCCAGATGCCCGAGCCGGACCTGATCGAGTGGATGAAGACCTTGGGCTCCTTCCCGGAAGAGGTCTACGGCGACCCGCAGGTGATGGCGATGATCATCCCGGTGCTGCGGGCCGACCTGGCGGTAGTCTCGACCTATGTCGATGACGCCGCCGAGGTGGACGTGCCGCTGGTGTCCTACAGCGGCAAGTCCGACCCGCTGATGTCGCCCGGCGCGATGGCCTCCTGGGCGACCCGCACCACGGAGTACCTGGGCAACAGCGAGTTCACCGGCGACCACTTCTACATCGACAACCCCGACCACGCCGTCGCGGTGACCGCGGACCTCACCCGGCACCTGACCCGACGTCTGGCCGTCGTGTGAGCGGGGCCGAACTGCTGCTCGCCCAGCTTCCCTTCGCGCGGATGCTGGGCGTGCGGCTGGTCGTGGCGACCCGCGAGGAGGTGCGGGCCGAGCTGGACTGGGCGCCGGAGCGGTGCACGGTGAAGTCGGTGATGCACGGCGGCGCGCTCATGGGCTTGGCCGACACCGTGGGCGGCGTGCTGGCGTACCTGAACCTGCCGCCGGGCGCGCAGACCTCGACCGTGGAGTCGAAGACGAACTTCCTGCGCGCCGTGCGGTCCGGGACTGTCACCGCCATCGCCCGCCCGCTGCACGTGGGCGCCCAGTTCATCGTCGCCCAGACCGATTTGCTGGACGACACGGGCACGCTCGTCGCCCAGACGACGCAGACCCAAGCGGTCCTCCCGCCTCGTTAATACCACTCTGCTGAGGGCTGTCAGAACCCTGACACGTGCCTGTAGGCTGACAGAACCCTGACACCGGGCTGACGGCGCGGGCCGATTACCCGTCAGGTAATGGCTTTCCGGCGGCAGACCCGCCACAGTTGACCCAACGCGCTACCGAAGGAGATACCGTGACCACGACCGCACACGGCGCCTCGCGCCTGTCCGACAGCAGCGCCGCGGGCACGTCCGCCGTGACCCTGCTCCGCCGCTTCCTCGCGCTCGACGCCGTCGTCACCACCGGCAACGGCCTGCTCTACCTGGCGTTCTCGACGTGGGCGGGCGACCTGCTCGGCGTGTCCTCCACGGCCCTGGTCGGCATCGGCGCGTTCCTGACCGTGTTCGGCCTCGGCGTCGCCGCGCTGGCCGTGAGCAAGAACCCCTCGCGCGGCGGCACCACCTTCGTCATCGACGCGAACTTCCTGTGGGCGGCGGCCAGCATCGTGGTCGCGCTGTTCGGCCTGATGGGCGCCAACACCATCGGCACCGTGTGGACGATCATGCAGGCGGGCACCGTCGCCGGTTTCGCCGCGCTGCAGATGTTCGCCCTGAAGAAGCTCAAGAGCGCCGAGTAAATCGTTCCCCACGTGAGGCCGCCGTCGCTTCGACGGCGGCCTTCACGGCGTCCGCGGTCGCCTGATCCGCGGGGAGGAACGTCTCGATGGCCAACTCCGACACTGTGACGTCCAACGGCGTGTTGAACGTCGTCGCCGTGGTGACGAACGACAGCACGGCGCCCGCGAACTCCAGCTGAAACGGCAGCGCCACCGCCACAGTCGGCCCCGGCCCGTCCCCGGGCAGGCCGGGAACCAGGGGATAGGCGCTCACCTCGTCGTACAGCTCGCGCAGCGGGTCGGTGGGCCGGTTCGCGAGCTGGCGCTCCACCCGGTCGAGCAGATGCTCCCGCCAGGCGGGGAAATCGACCACCCGCGGCGCCAGCCCCTCGGGGTGCAGCCCGACGCGAAGCAGGTTGAGCGGCGGCGCCAGAAGGTGCTCGGCCACCCCCGCCAGCATGATCCGCCGCACCCCCTCATTGGCGGCCACCACCTCGTACGTCCCGTCGAACACCAGCGCGGGAAACGGCGCGTAGGCGTCGAGCAGCCGCTCGATACCCGCCCGAACCGTCGACATCTCCGGCGAGTCCAACGGCAGCTCGGAGTACACCGGCGCATACCCAGCGGCCAACAGCAGCGCGTTGCGGTGCCGCACCGGGACGTCGAGTCGCTCGGCCAGCTTGATGACCATCGCCTGACTCGGCTTGCTGCGCCCGGTTTCCACGAAGCTCAGATGCCGAGCGGAGCTGTCCGCGGCCAGGGCGAGGTCGAGCTGGCTCATCCGCCGCCGCTCCCGCCACTGCCGCAGCAGCGGACCTACTCCGGTGGTCTCCACAGGGGCAGGGTACTTCGGGGATCTGCGCTGGGCTGCTCGCCAGGGTTATCGCGGGGCAGGCTCGACGTGGCGGAGTGGCTGGCCGATGACCGCGGTGTGGTGGGTGCGCGGCGGGAGGTCGGCCAATCCTCCTCCAGCGATGAGGGCCGCGTTGTTCCGCATCACGGGCAGCATCTGCTGGAAAATGTCGGTCAGGGTTGTGATGGTTTCCTCGGACAGGGTGACGTAGAGGAGGAACCTCGATCCCGATTCTCCGAAGGTGATATGCAGGGTGTCCTCGAAGACGGAATAGTCGATCGGTCCCGCCATGAGGTCGACGGAGCCTAGGTACGCGCTTGGGTAAGAAGACATGGGGTGGATCCAATCCCGGTGTGGTCGGTTGTGGTGGGGCGGTTGCTCGTCTACTGGTCGGGGGCGTCGTCTTCGGGTGTGGGCGGCTCGCGGTTGTCGAGCCACATGAGGTGGGTCTGGCTGGCTCCTGCCGCGCGGCGGCTGATCTCGAATCGGGCCTGGGCTTTTTCGGCGGTCTCGGACTTCAGGCGGAGGCCGCCTTCGACCGAGGTGATCTCGGCGCGGTCTTCGTAGGCGAGGCCGTAGCCCGCGACGCGGGCGTCTTCCGCGTCGCCGTACTCCTCGACGATGGCGAACAGCCGGGGGGCTTCGTCGGTGGCGAGTTCGCGCATGAGGGTGGCGAACTCGTCCTTGGTCCACAGTGGACGCACTATGGCCTGCGCGGCCTGCGCGGCATGCTCGGTTGGGGCGGTCATGGACTTTTCCTTTCCGTGGTGTGGATCGCGGCAAGGGTGGCGCTGTGGTGGCGGAACCGTCGCCGGGCCCGCCAGCGTGGGGACAGGGGCAGGGATGGCCTGGCGCCTCGGCGTCGCCAGAGCATGAGGGCGATCTGGGCGAGGATGACCGGCGGGCCGACGACGGCCATGTGCTCGAACCAGGTGATGATGCCGCGCTGGACCGGCGTCATCGCGGACTCGTGGGCATACGAGCCTCCCCGGCTCTCGCCGTGGCGGCAACCAAGGGGGCAACCAGTTGCCGAGACTGGGCGCCTAGGCCATCCTGGGGCACTGCGTTCCACCTCACTCTCGGTTCCTTGGATTCCGGGGAAACAGCGGGTCAGCAGCCTGACCCGCCGCCCCGGGCGCCAGTGCGGCGCATCAACATCCGGAGGATGTCGACCACTGGACGCTTGGCAACAATCTACAACCATCAACTGCTACTTGGATACTAGCCAATCGGGGGATGTCACGTTGCGCTGGGTGAGTGCATAATGGCAGTTGACAGCCTGTTGGCTAGCTGGATTGGAGCGATAGTGGCTACGTTGAACCCTGATCGGATCGCGTTGGGCGCGAAGCTGAAGGCGGCGCGCGAGGCCGCGGGCCGGTTGATGGGTGAGATCGAAGAGGAGATGGGCTGGTACAGCGGCAAGCTCGGCCGGGTCGAGGCCGGAGCCCGCGTCCTGGCCCGCGCCGAGGTGGACCGCCTCGCCGAGCTCTACGGCATCGCTGACGAGCGGCCCACCCTGCGCCTGCTCGCCGACGCCGCCCGAAAGCGTGAACCGACGCCAAGAGTGGCCGACTTCGCGCAGACCTACGCCACGCTGCTGCGCGATGCGGCCCGCATCGACTACTACCACGAGGTCTTGATGTTCGGTCCCGCTCAGACCATCGCTTATAGCCGGGCGCTGTTGGCGGCCTCGCGTGCGGGGGACATAGACGCGCGACTCGCGGACAGGATCGCGCGACAGGCGATTCTCACGTCGGACAAGCCGCCCACGGTGCGGATACTTCTGGGTGAAGCTGCCCTCTACCAGCAGGTCGGTGGTCCTGAAGTGCTCCGGGACCAGTTGGAGCACCTGCTGAGGCTCACCCGGTTGCCCAATATCAGCATCCGTATCATGCCCTTCAGCGCGGGCGCCCATCGCGCTCTCGGCGTGGGCTTCACGAATGTGGAGCTGGACAGCCCGGCGATCAGCCGCGTCTACATCGAGGGCATCACCCATGCCACCTACATCCACGAGCCCGAGGAGACAGCGGAGTACGCCGCCGAGTTCGAGCTCATCTGGGCGCACGCGCTTGATGACGAAGAGTCTGCGACGATGCTGCGTGGCGCATCAAATTGACCGGAGGAACTATGAGTGAGACACGGTGGCGCAAGTCGACCCGCAGTGAAGGGGTCAACACCTGCGTCGAGCTGGCCCACACCCTTGCGGCGGTGCGGGACAGCAAGAACCCGACCGGACCGGCACTGCGCGGAATCAACGCGCGTGATCTGGTGCGTGCGGTGAAGGACGGACACCTGGGCTGAGACCCAGAACGGATGCGAGGGAGCCCCGGGACGTGATCCCGGGGGCTCCCTCGCGTCGTGCCGAGCTAGGGAATCCGAGCGTCCGGCACGTCTTTCAGCAGCGTGTCAGAGCCGGGCACGCGGTAGGTGGGCAGCGGCTCGGTGAACCAGCGCTGGTCGACCAAATCGGGTAGTCGTGTCAATACTGCCCGTTACACTCAGGTCGGCTTACGGCGCCCGGCAACCAGGTGGCGCTGACGTGCGCAGGGGCTTGCGAAGGGGGACGATGGGAACTCGGAGCAAGGGCGGCTTACTGCTGCCGGTGGTGGCTATCGTGGCCGTGGTCGGAGTGTTCGGCGTCGACAAGGTGATGGACACCGCGGGCGACCTGTTCGGCGGTGGCGACACGGAGATCATCGGGGCGGGTGACGCGGCATTCATGACGACAGGCGACGCAAAGTCTGAAGTTGAGAATTGCACCACACAGCAGATGGTGGAAAAACGGAAGTGCGCGGTCCCTGTGTTGATTATTGACGCCGGGAAGATGCCGTTCATCGCGCGGAATGTTCGACTTGCCTGGGAAAGCGGTAAGCCGGGCATGTTGCATCGGGAGGAAGATCCGATCAAGCAGAAGGCGAACCGCAGCGCGGCGTGCTCAAAAGCTACCAAGAAATCGATGGCAGGTAGTTGTGATGAATATCCCCTGGCGTCGACAAAAGAAGGCGGAGAAGGGGCGCGCGTTGAAGGTGTTCCCATGGAAGAACAATGCGCGCAAGGGTGGGTTGTGATGGAAACGGCGCGTGTGAACAACATGCGCGACGGCGACCCGTTTGCCGTGAGCATCACCAATCCCGACAAGATCGCTTCACAAGCCTACAGTGGCGGCATGTGGCTGGGAACTCAATTGACCTGCTAGGAGACGACGATGGCTAACCGGTTGCTCGCGCGACTCCCCGTGATACCGTTCTACAACCAAGTCATGATCGGCGACCACAAGGAAACAGCGGTCCCCGAGTGGGACTCGGCCGCCATGGGTAGGGGATTCAGCGCGTCCGACACAAGTGTTCTCGTCTCCACATGCAACGACCAGGACGGGCACGTTATCGTTGACGTCCGGGCAGGAGACGCCACCGAGGAATACGGGCGACTGGTGTTCGACGGAACGCTACGAATTGACTCGCAAACACTTTCAATCGGGTCGGTCACGTCAGAATCAAGCCGTGTCTGGTATTTCCCGCGACCGGGTGAACACCAAGTAAAGATTTACGTCAATCCGTCGATTAAAGCACGTCACGTGACGGTCCTGATTCCAGACTATGACGACCCCGACTTGCCGGGCGAACCCTGGATGTCCGCCTGATCGAACAGCGGCACCCGGTTGGCGACGCCGTGGTCATGGCCGCGCAAGATCACTACGTCGGCGCACTGGTCGGCCTTCCACTCCACTACCGTGCCGACCATCTCCGGTGCCTGCCGGTTCGGGTGGACGAACCCGCGTGGCGCATCGACTGATCGGAGGAACTATGAGTGAGACACGGTGGCGCAAGTCGACCCGCAGTGAAGGGGGCGACAACTGCGTCGAGCTGGCCCACACCCTTGCGGCGGTGCGGGACGGCAAGAACCCGACCGGACCGGCACTGCGCGGAATCAACGCGCGCGACTTGATTCGTGCGGTGAAGGACGGACACCTGGGCTGAGACCCAGAACGGATGCGAGGGAGCCCCCGGGACGTGATCCCGGGGGCTCCCTCGCGTCGGACGGCTACTCGAAGCCGCACTGGCGGTGCTGCCCCCACTCGTCCACGCACACCAGGGCGTGGACGAACTGTGCCAGGCCCTGACAACGGCCAAAGAAGCAATCAGCGTTGCGCATGCGAAGTAACGAGGAACGGGGAAGCCGGGATGACCATGTTCAACGCCTACTATGAGGCCGAAAACGCCAAGACCGGTGTTCCCGTGCGAACGCTTGGCGATGTGAACGCATTTATTGACACATGTCGGGAAATGGCTGGCCGCTACGGCTGTCCCATCGCCGGTCAGTTGCTCGTCGCGGGAGATGTTCGTAAGCCGGAGTTTGTAGCGGGCTTCACTGACGACGACCGCGTGACCCTGTACTACTCCGGGTCGGACTGGCCCGGAGCTTGGTACACCGTCGGTGCCGACCGCGATGACGAAGCGACCACCACCTTCTCGTTGATGAACAGCGACCTTGAGATATCAAACTGGGCACTTCTCCCCCTCGATGCCGTGCGTGAAGCGCTGCGTGAGTACTTCACCAGCGGAGGCAAGCGGCCCACATCCGTTGAATGGAAAGAAGACGATTTCAGCTGAGCAGACAGAAGAATCCTCCTACCCGGGAGCCCGAGTAGGAGGACTTGATCTCAACTGGTCATCTCGTGCTTAATCGCCACCGGAGTCAGGACTTGACGTACTGCTCGACCTCCACGCCCGTGGTGCGGTCTCCGAGGGCCAGGAGAACAGTCACCATCGCCGCGGTGCACGCCGTGATGACGGTGAACAGGGTGCCTGGTCCGTAGGCGGTGAGGACGGGTAGGAGGACGAAGGGGATGGCGGCGGCGCTGAGTCGGGAGAAGGAGTACGCCATGCCCGCGGCCGTGGTGCGGATTTGCGTTGGGTATTGCTCACCGAGGTAGACATGCGACGCGTTGGCGAAGATGTTGCTTACCAAGGTGTAGCCGATGCCGCAGGCGACCAGCATGGGGACTGAGGTGGCGTAGCCGAAGCCTAGGCCGAACGCGGCCATTGTCATCGCTGACGCGGCCAGGAGGGTTTTGCGTTCAAAGCGGTCCATGAGGGGGACCGACAGCAGGGAGCCGATGGGGTAGCCGATGAACGAGATCGCCACGTAGCCCAGGCTCGCCACGATTCCGTAGCCCTTCGCGGCCATCACCTGGGGCGCCAGGGTGCCGAAGCCGTAGTACGCGGTGACCGACAGGATGCTGAACGTCCACAGCACCAGGGTGCGCTTGCGGTACTGCCGGGCCAAGAGCGCGCCGATACCGGGGCGCTTTCCCTGGGGGACAACGGGAGTGGGGGTGTGGGCTGGGCTGGGGACGCCCGCTTCGGCTTCCATGCGGCGGACGAGGGTGTCGGCTTCGGCGTCGCGGCCCTGGACCGACAGCCAGCGGGGGGACTCGATGAGTTTGCGGCGCAGCACCCAGACGACCGCGGAGCCCAGGGCGCCCAGGACGAACAGGATGCGCCAGCCGTCGACGCCCATGACGGTTTGCGGGGCCAGCCAGAGGGCGGCGAAGCCGACGGCGGGGACGCCGCAGAAACCGGCTGTGTAAGCCCAGGCCAGGTAGCGGCCGCGTTTGTTCGCGGGAAGCATTTCGGCCAGGTAGCTGTCGGACAGGGCGTTTTCGGCACCGATGCCGACGCCCGCGAGGAAGCGGGTGGCGATGAGCCACATCGCGTTGGGGGAGAACGCGCCCAGCAGGGTGAAGAACGAGTAAATGCCCAGGTTGAGCATGAACGCGGCGCGCCTGCCGTAGCGGTCGGCGAACCTGCCGAGCACGATCGAGCCGACGAACTGGCCGACGAACGCCGAGGCCAGCACCAGCTTGAGTTCCGCGCCGCCGAAGGCGAAGTCCGCCTGCAGCACCTTGGCGATCGTGCCCGACAGGTTGCTGTCGAAGAAGTCGAAGAACAGCCCGATGCCGACCACGAGGGTCAGGTGCCGGTGGGTCCGGCCGACCGGCAGCCGTTCCATCCGGTCGCCGATGGTCGTGGCCCCGTCTCGGGGTGGGGCAAGGGTTTCCGACATCACTAGTCTCCGTTCGGCCCAGGGGGGAGCGGAGAAGCGCAGGGCGCGAGCCAGACCGGTGGGAGCGCCTGGCTCTCCTTTTGGCGTTCAGGGAGGCCAGTGTGTCCGGTCGGTCTGATCGGCCGCTGACACCGGATTGACCCGGGTGGATCACCAGCGGGGCATGAGGTCCGGGCAGCGCAACGCGTCGGGGACCGGCTCGGTGTCCACGTCGACGCCGAGCGGCCCCGGGGCGCCGAGGACGTCGAACGGCGGCGCTGGCGTCGCGTCCGGTTCGGCGCTGTGGGTCATGGTTCCCCCGGTTACTCGGTGATGTTCGCGAAGCGGACGAACATCCGCTCCGGGCCGCGCAGGTTGACGTGCGGACGGTACGTCAACAGGCTCTCGTCCAGCTCCGGGGACTCCACCCGGCGGGCGAACTCGGCCAGCGCGACCGAGGCTTCCAGCCGGGCCAAGCCCGCGCCGACGCAGAAGTGCGGGCCAGCGGCGAAGGCGAGGTGGTGGTTTCCGGCGCGGCCCAGGACGAAGCGGTCGGGGTCGGCGAACGCGGCCGGGTCGCGGTTGGCGGCGGCGAGCAGCAGCATGATCACGCCGTCGGTCGGGACCGGCACGCCGTCGATGTCCATGTCGCGGCGGGCGACGCGGGTGACCATCTGGGCCGGGGTGTCGTAGCGCAGCACCTCGTCGACCGCGGCGCCCGCGAGGTCCGGGTTCTCGCGCAGCGCGTGGAGCTGGTCGGGGTGGCGCAGCAGGGCGAGCACGCCGTTGGCGATGAGGTTCGTGGTCGACTCGTAGCCGCCGACGAGCAGCAGCGCGCAGGTGGCCAGCAACTCGGCCTCCGACAGCGCCTCGCCCTCCAACTGGACCAGCCGCGAGAGCAGGTCGTCGCCGGGGCGGTCGCGGCGGAACGCGACCAGATCGGCGAAGTAGGCTCGGAAACCCTCCTTGGCCAGCTCGATGTCGGCGATCACCACCGGGTCGCCCAGGTCGGTGGCCGGGTCGAGGCCGCGCACCAGCCGGTGCGACCAGTCCTGCAGGATGTCGTGGTCGCGGGCGGGCACGCCCAGCAGCTCGTTGATGATCGTCACCGGCAGCACGGTCGCGAGCTGGGAGACGACCTCGATGGCGTTGGCCTCGCCCGCCTTGTCGAACACCTCGCGCACGATCGCGCGCACCCTCGGCTCCAGCCCGGCGACGACGCGCGGGGTGAACGCGCGCGACACCAGGCCGCGCAGCCGGGTGTGGTCGGGGGCGTCCATCGACAGGAACGAGTCCGCGGGCACCTCGTCGGGGGTGTCGCCGAACGTCGCGCCGAGCAGCGAGCGCCGCCGGTCGCTGCTCACCGTGGGGTCGCGCAGCACAGCGGCGCAGTTGCGGTAGTCGCCGACCACGACCAGCGCGCCGTCGAGCTCCGCGCGCGGCGTCGCGCGCAGGCTCGCCAGGACCGGGTACGGGTCCGGGCGGTTGGCCGGGTCGAAGAGAGTCGCGAGAGAGGGTTCCGCCGTGACGGTCATGGTCACCACTTTGCTTCCGTAGTCGTTTCAGGTCAAGCGTTCCCGGTCTGTCGCTCGGGTGCTGTCACAGATTTCGCTACGGTATCAGTGTTCTGTGACTTATCAAGATACTCCAAACGCGGCGTCCGAATGACGCGCCGCTGACACGCGGTCACCAAGCCGGGGGAGCCACGATTTCCAGCACGGCGGCGACGAAATTGAAGCCCACCCCGACGCCGAAGACCAGCACGAGATCGCCGACGGCGACGCCGCCGCGCGCGAGCAGGAAGTCCAGGCCCGCGAACTGGTCGCCCGCGCCGAGATGGCCGACCGCGCGGCCGAACTCCCACACCGACTGCGCCTCGGTGAAGCCCAGCGCGTGGTAGTTCTCCGCCTGCCCGCCGCCGCGGTGGATGAACGGCAGGACCGCGCGGGCGATCTCGTCCTGGTCGACGCCCGCGTCGCTGAGCACCTGGTCGCGGGTCTTGAGCATGGCCGCTTCGATCCGCTCCCAGCCGCCCGCCGCCGCGGGGGTCTGCGAATGCTGCAAAAGCCTGCGCAGCACCGGAACCGGCGCCTCGGCGCCCGGGGCGAACCGGAACGGCTCGCTGCCGCGGCCGAAGCCCTCCAGCGAGTTGTCCGCGTGCGCCGCGGTGGCGAGGACCCGGGCGACGCCGCCGCGGGTGGACAGGGCGAGCGCGGTGCCGCCGTCGCCGAAGAGGGTGTACATCTGCGAGTTCCACCGGTCGAAGGCGGGCGCGGCGAAGGCGTCGCCGGTGGTGAGCAGGGCCGTGGACCCGAACCCGCTTTCCAGATACGCGGTGGCCAGGTGGAAGGCGGCCATGCCGCCGCACGAGCGCTGCTGCACGTCCATCGACACCGCCTGCGCGCCAACGGTCTCGTTCGCGACGTAGCTCGCCGTGCCCCACATGTCCAGGCCCTGAAACCACAGGCTGCTGTGCAGCAGCAGTTCGTACTCCGCCGCGGCGATGCCCGACCGCGCGACCGCGGCCCGACCGGCCGAGACCGCCATTTCCGGGCCCGCCACCCCATCGGCGACGGTGATCGAGTCGTAGCCGAGGCCGGTGTGCAGGTCGTCCACGAGACCGGCCGCCTCCGCTTCGGCCACGTCGACGGCGGGCGGCAGCGCGGTCGCGGTGCTCGCGACGAAGATTTCTTTTGTGCAGCGCACGGTGAACACCTCTCGCTCAAGTCGGGAATCCGGCTTGGGATATGGGTCTGGTCCGTTTCGCGCACAATGTCAATGCCGCCGCTGATAGCCCATTGACCGCTGCCTGACGGCGCCGCGCCGCCACCGCGCGCGTCGTCAGAGCACCGTCAGGCCGGTGTCAGGGCGCGCCGGTTGACTGCGGCCACCATAGTGCCTGAACAGGGAGGCGGACGCCGTGGCGACGCACGCGGAACCGGTGTCCGAGACCATTTCGGCGCCCGCTTCTCCAGCCCGCTGGGGAATGCTGTTGGTGCTGCTTTCCTGTGATTTCATGGTCACGCTCGACTTTTTCGTCGCCAATGTCGCGATTCCCTCGATCCAGCGCGATCTCGGCGCTGGCCACGCGCAGGTCCAGTTCGTCGTCGTCGGCTACGGCCTGGCCTACGCCGCGGGCTTGATCACCTGGGGCAGACTCGGCGACATCCACGGCCGCAGACGGCTGTTCGCGCTGGGGCTCGGCCTGTTCACCGCGGCCTCGGTCGCCTGCGGCCTCGCGCCGACGGCGCCGCTGCTGGTGCTCGCCCGGATCGGGCAGGGGCTGGCGGCGGGTGTGATGGCCCCGCAGGTCCTGGCCATCCTCGGCACCGGTTTCACCGGCGCGCGCCGGGCCAAGGTGTTCGCGATCGCGGGGCTGAGCAAGGGCGTCGCCGCGGTGTTCGGCCAGCTCATCGGCGGTTTGCTGATCGCGGCGGACGCGGGCGGCCTTGGCTGGCGGCTGTGCTTCCTGGTCAACTTGCCGATCGGCGTCGCCGCGCTGGCCATGACCACGCGCGTGGTGCCGGAGTCCCGCGCGGGCGGGTCGACTCGGCTCGACGGCCGCGGCGCGGTCCTGGTCGCGCTCGGCCTGGTGGCCCTGGTCCTGCCGCTGGTCGAGGGCCGGGAGCGCGGCTGGCCGGTCTGGTCCTGGGTGAGCCTGGCCGCCGCCGCGGCGCTGCTCGCGTCGTTCGTGACCCGGCAGCGGCGGCTGACCGCGCTCGGCGGCACGCCCCTGGTCGACACGAACCTGTTCCGGGACAAGGCTTTCACCCTCGGCACGATCATCACGACCCTGTTCTACGCCGCCATGGGCGCGTTCCTGCTCGTGCTCGCGGTGTATCTACAGGATGGTCTAGGTCTGAGCCCGGTGGAGTCCGGCCTGCTCTACACCGTCATCGGCGCGGGCTTCTTCGCGATGACCCTGCGCGGCCCGGCGATCTTCGCCCGCATCGGGCCCAGGCTCGTCGTGCTGGGCGCGCTTGTGCTGGCCGCGGGCTGGGCCGCGCTGGCGCTGACTGCGACCGCGGGCGTGCTCGCGCTGCTTCCGGCGCTGCTGGCCTGCGGGCTGGGCATGGGCATGGTGATGAGCCAGCTGACCGCGATGACCATCGCCGCGGTGCCCGCCCGGCGCGCGGGCGCGGCGTCCGGGGTGCTCAACACCGCCGTGCAGGTCGGCAGCGCGGTCGGCGTCGCGCTGGTCGGCATCGTCTTCTACGGCTCGCTGAGCGGTGGTTACCCGGGCGCGCTGGCGGCGAGCCTGGTCGGCCTGGTCGCGCTCGGCCTCGTTCTCGCCGCACTGGCGCGGCGGCTGCCCCATCCGTCCACCGCAAACTGACAAGTGAGGTCGCACCCCATGACGGAAATCTATGCGGCGAAAACCTATGACGAGGCACGGCAGCCGCATCTGCGGGCGGTGTTGTCGCGGATGAGCGCGGAGGCCGAGAAGCTGACCTGGCCGCTGGAGAAGCTGCACGAGTTGCGCGACGAGCGGCTGCGCGCGCTGGTGCGCCACGCCAAGGAGAACTCGCCCTGGCACCGGGAACGGCTCGCCGACGTCGAGGTGGAGGGTCTCACCGGGGACGACATCCGGCACCTGCCGACGATGAACAAGGCCGACGTGATGGCCAACTGGGACGAGATCGTCACCGACAAGCGGCTCAACCTCAAGGTGGCGCAGGCGCATCTGGACAAGGTCACCGAGCACGGCCCCGAGTACCTGTTCGATGAGTTCCACATCGTCACCACCGGCGGCTCGTCCGGCCTGACCGGACTGTTCCCGTGGGACTTCGACGGCTGGCTGGAGGCGGGCCTCGGCTCGTGGCGGCTGATGCCGTGGGTGGTCAAGAACCTCGACCTGTCCCCGCCGCGCGGCGCGTTCGTCGGCGCCGCGCACGCCTCGCACATGTCCGACGCCATCCGGGCCACCTTCGACACCGGCGACGCGAGCTGCAAGGTGCCGGTCACCCTGCCGCTCAACGAGATTGTGGCCGCGCTCAACGCCTTCCAGCCCAACCAGATCCTGGCGTACCCGTCGATCCTGTGGCGGCTGGCGCTTGAGCAGCAGGAGGGGCGCCTGGATATCAAGCCCGAGGTGATGCTGGGCGGCGCGGAGCCGCTGTTCCCGCACATGCGCGAGACGATCGAGAACGCGTTCGGCGCCCCGGTTGTCGACTTCTACGGCACCTCGGAGACCTGGATGCTGGCCAGCTCCATGCCCGGCCGCCCGGAGTTGCACCTGGGGGAGGACCTGGCCGTCTACGAGCCGGTCGACGCTGGCCACGCCCCGGTCCCCGCAGGTGTGCCCGCGGCGAAACTGCTGGTCACCAACGTGATCAACAAGGTGTTCCCGCTGATCCGCTACGAGATCGCCGACGAGGTGCTGTTCCTGGACGAGCCGAACCCGGGGCCGTGGACGGGCCGTCGGATCGCCCCGGTGTCCGGCCGCCACGACGACGTGTTCGAGTACCCGAACGGCGTTTACGTGCACCCGTACGTGTTCTGGACGCCGCTGTGGGACTCCCGGATCGCCCAGTACCAGGTGCGTCAGACCGCCGACGGCGCGGACATCACCGTGGAGCTGCGCGAGCGGTGCGACCTCGCCCCGATCAAGGCGGCGCTGGTCGCGGCGATGCGCGAGGCGGGCCACCCCGGTCCGGTGGTCGACATCGCCGCGGTGGACCGCATTCCGCGCAACCCGGTCTCCGGCAAAATCAAGTCCTTTGTGTCCCTTCCAAAGGGACAGTGAGACGACTCATGTCTCGGTCTGGTCGAAGGCGGTGACGACGCGGCGCAGATAGTCCCGGAGCTGGCGGCGCTCGTTGGGCCGCAGGGCCGCGGTGAGCCGCTCGTCCGCGGCCTTGGTCAGCGTCTCGGCCCGGCGCAGCAGGGCCCAGCCCTCGCCGCTCAGCTTCGCCAGCAGGACCCGCTCGTGCACCTGGGACGGCGTGCGCTCGACCAGGTTGCGGGCGGTCAGCTTGGCCAGGATCGCGGCCATGCTCTGCGGGGTGACCAGGCACAGCCGGGCCAGGTGCGCGCCGGACAGCTCGGGCGAGTCGGCCAGGAGGAGCAGGGTCGTGTACTGGCGCACGGTCAGGCCGGTCTCGCGCAGCAACTCCGCTGTCGCGCCGGACAGGGCGTGGTCGGCGCCGCGGATCATCGCGGCGATCTCGTGGATGCCCACCTGCTGATCTCGGCTGGGGAGTCCGGCTGACACGTGTCCCCCTAGTGCGTCAGATGGCCATGGCGATCCTGGCCCGGGGCAAGATCGCGGAAATAGTAGCAGAGGTCTTGTCGGTATCAGTACTCGTATACACATGTTTGCTGGTCGGCGGCGGAAACGAAACCGGCCGCACCCCTGCTGGGTGCGGCCGGTATGCCGTGTCGGGCGCGGTTTACTCGTCGACCAACACCTTGATCGCGCGTTCCAGCAGTTCGGTGAGCGTTCGGCGCTCGTCGTCGGTGAACTCGGCGGAGAGCCGCTCCTCGACCGCGTGCGCCTTGACGTCGGCGCGCTTGAGCAGCGCGCTGCCCGCGCGGGTGAGCTTGGTGACGAACACCTTCTGGTGCACGCTCGACGGGCTGCGGGTGATCAGCCCCTTGGCTTCCAGGTTGGACAGCACGGTGGCCATCGTCTGCGGGGTGACCGCGCAGATGCGGGCGAGTTGCGCGCCCGACGCGCCGGGCAGGTAGGACAGCACGAGCAGGCCGCTGTACTGCGGGACGGTCAGCTCGAACGGGCGGAGGGCCGCGCTCTTGGCCGACATGAGGGCCTGCTCGGCGCGCTTGATCACATGGCCGGGGCGTCGGGCGATCTCGGCCTCCAGGCCCGCCATGCCAGAACGTGTAGTCAAGTCAGCCTCCTGTGGTGCAATCGAATCATGATATGCCCGCTGGCGTCGCAAGACAAACGATCGCCTGCGAGTCGACCGCGTTGAACCGTTCGGCGGACAGCGTTCAGCCTAGCCCCAAAGGGCAGCACGCAAAGTGTTCCCCTGACCACCGATGTCCGGGTAAGGTCCCTCATCTGAGTAAGGAAACTGATACGGCTCCCCGTCGACAGTGGTTGCCGGGCAACCGAAGGAAGCTCATGACCGCTCAGTCGGAGTCGGCCGCCGAGGCAGGCGGGCTGCCAGTGCTCGTGGTGGGGGCGGGCCCGGTCGGCCTCACCGCCGCCGCCGAACTGCTGCGCAGGAACGTCCCGGTCCGCTGTGTCGACGCGGCCGACGGGCAGTACCCGCACACCCGGTCGCTGGCCGCGTGGCCGCGGCTGCTGGAGATCCTGCGCGGGCTCGGCGTCGACCTGCGCGACCCGGCGCTGGGCCACCCCTGCGGCGGCCTGCGCTACTTCTCGGCCACCCGCCCGGTGCTGTCGCTGGACTTCCGCGCGCACACCCGCCCGATGATCGTCGGCCAGCCCGCCGTCGAGCGGCTGCTGCTGGCCGCGGTCGCCGCCCGGGGCGGCGCGGTCGAGTGGCGCACCCGGCTGGTCGGACTGGAGCAGGGCGAGCACCGGGTGCGGGCCCGATTATCCGGGCCGGACGGCGGGACCGAGTGCGCCGAGTTCGCCTATGTCGTCGGAGCCGACGGCGCGGGCAGCACGGTTCGCAAACTGCTCGGCATCCCGTTCGACGGCATCACCTACCCGATCGACTTCCTGCTCGCCGACGTCCGCCTGCGCGGCGACAATCGCGTCCTGGACGCGGACAAGGCGTATTACTACGTTTCCGACCACGGCATCCTGGCCCTCATCGGCATGCCGCACGGGCGTTTCCGCGTGTTCACCTCCGCGCCGCCCGGACTCGACCGCGCCGGGTTCGGCGCCGACCCCGACCGCGCCATCGGCGTGGTCCAGCGGCTGCTCGACGAGCGCGGTCCTGGCGGGCTCACCGCGACCGACCCGGTGTGGTGCAGCGCGTTCGCCGTGCACGCCCGCCACGCGGGCAGACTGCGCGCGGGCCGGGTCTTCCTGGCTGGCGACGCCGCGCACGTGCACAGCCCGGCTGGCGGGCAGGGGCTCAACACCGGCGTCGGCGACGCGCACAACCTGGCCTGGAAGCTGGCGATGGTCTGGCGCGGCCGGGCCGTGTCCGCGCTGCTGGACACCTACGAGCCGGAGCGCCGCGCCGCGGTGGCCGCCGTGGTGCGCGACGCGGACCTGCAGACCAAGGCGTGGCTGCTGCGCCACCGCGGCCTTCGGGTGGCCCGCGACCTCGCCGCCCGCGCCGTCTCGGCCATCCGGCTCGCCGACTTCGGTTACCTGCCCCGGCTCGCGGGCCTGCGGGTGCGCTATCCGGCGGACTCACGCGCGCGCTGGTCGCCCTATCGGCCGGGCGCGCTGGCGCCCGGGTGGCCGGTGCTGGTGGACGGGGCGACCGTGCCGCTGCGGGAGGCGCTGGACCCGGGCCGCTTCACGCTGCTGATCGACCGCCGCGGGCGCGTGCCCGGCTCGGCGTTGCGCGAGTTGGCCGATCGCGTCGCCGCCGAGTGGTCGAGCGAGGTCGACGTCCGCACGCTGTACGACGGCGAACTCCGATCTGGACTGTCCGAACAGGACGGTGGGCGCGGCGGTCGGCCCGCGACGCTGGTGCTCATCCGTCCGGATCACCATGTGCTGGACCAGGCCGCGGAACGGCACGCGTACGTCCTACGGAAACGGCTGGAAACGCTGCTGTGCCAAGGCGTCGGCAGGCGGGCCGAGTCCGGCCAGCGGGCGCCTCGGTAGCCACCGGGCCGTTCGGGCGTCATTGCCGCGTCAGTATTTCGTCAGTGCTCAACGATTTGTTAATCATTGTGCTCGTCCGATGTCATGAATACCGACGGCGCTGCGGCCGAATGCCCGAAACGCTGCGCCTTTTGGCGGGAAGGTCCGATGTTAGACATTTCCGAGACCGGCGCTTATCGCGTCCAGCGGCAAGATTTCGACGTCGCTCGAAACGCGAAAAACGTTACGCCCCAACGTATCTAGCTATTCATCGGGCATAGTGGTCCAGTCCTTGACTTCGAGAGTGGATAGTAGACATCATGCTGCTGGGGATAGACCGCCCGCTGTTGACTTCGAGTTCTGATGCGACTCAACACATTGGCATCGCACTCGGATTGCCTGGACGCCACCGCTTCGCACGTGACAAGGGGACAACCATGGACGCAGAGTTCCTCGACACCACCTACCTGGTGGGTGACCGGTTCGCCGCCTTCGCGGCGAAGGACCGCGTCGAGACCGTGAACCGGTTCATCGGCTACGTGCGCAGCGGGTTGTGTGACGGTTTAGCCGAGCCGGTCAGACTCATGGCGGGCCAGGGAGTGGACGAGTCGGACTGGGACACCGTCCGCGCCGAGCTGTCGCGGCGCGGACTGCTCGACCGGTTCCTGCTCCCCACCCGCCTGCCCGCCGTCGTCCCCGCCGCCGACGTGCACAAGCGTCGCGAAGAGAACGTCCTGCTCGCCGACGTCGAGCGCCGCGGCCCGATGACCCTCGCCGCCCGGCTGCGCCTGTCCGACCGCAACGAACTCGTCACCGACCACGTGACCGGCCAACACCTGTCCGGCATGGTGGTCATCGAGGCTGGGCGGCAGTCCATCCTGGCGGCCACCAAAGCCTTTGTGTTCACCGATCCCACCGAAGGCGCTGTCGGGTCCGGCCTTGCCGAGTCCGACTTCGCTATGGTGCTTGGCTCGCTGAACGTGGCCTTCGAGCGCTATGTGTTCCCGATCGCCGCCGAGCTGGTGGTCGAGCTGGTCAAGCTCGCGACCTCCAAGCCCGCGCGAATGGAGTTCACCGCCGAGGTCGTGGTGACCCAGTGCGGCGAGGTCGCCGCCCGCTTGGCCGCCGAGTTCCAGATCGTGCGCGCCCGCGGCCTGGCCCGCCAGGAGGAAACGCTGGCCGCGCGCGCGATCGAGGCGCACACCGCGGCCGAACGCGACCACGCCCCGGTCTCCCCGCCCACCGCCACGCGCGTGTGCGCGGCCACGGCCAGCCTGCGCTCGCCCGCGCGGGTCGGCCTGAGCTCCTGAGCCGATGGGCGCCCGCGGCGCGGCGTTCTTCGACGTCGACGAAACCCTGATCACGCTCAACAGCTGTATCGACTTCCTGGATTACCGGATGCACCGGTCCCGCGATCCCCGCACGAACGCGTGGCGGCTGCTCGCCCCGGTCGTCGGCCTGGACCGCGTCGAGGCCAACCGCGCGTACTTCCGGCTCTACGCCGGGCTTTCCGTCGCGTCCGTCGCCGCGCAGGGGCGGGCGTGGTTCGCCGAGGTTCGCGACCGGCTGTTCCACCAGCCGGTGCTGGCCGAGTTGCGCGCGCGCCTCGCGGGCGGCGACCGGGTCGTGCTGGTCTCCGGGGCGTTTCCCGCGTGCCTGGACCCGATCGCCGCCGCGGTCGGCGCGTCGGACGTGCTCTGTTCGCTGCCGGTCGTCGCCGACGGCCACTACACCGGGGAGACCGAGCGCACGATGATCGGCCCGGCGAAGGCCACTGCGGTGCGGGCATACCTTGCCGCGCACCGGATCGACGCGGCCGACTGCCACGCCTACGGCGACCACGCCTCGGACCTGCCGATGCTCGGCGTCGTCGGGACCCCGGTCGTGGTCGGCGCCGATCCGGTGCTGTCCCCGCTCGCGGTCCGCCGCGGCTGGCGCGCGCTGCCCGGGCCAGCCCCGTACCGCGAGACCGTCGCCCATCACCTGTCCGCTGGAGCACTAGGAGCACCACTGCCATGACCGAGATGCTGGGCCAGACCCGAGCCGAGGTGATCCGGGCGCGGATCGCCGACGTGCCAGTGGGAACGTGGGTCAAGTGCGCGGGCTGCGGCGCCGGGATCTACGGCCCCCGGCTGCGCGAGCACGCCGCGACCTGCCCCGAGTGCGGCCACCACTTCCCGCTGTCGGCGGGGGAGCGGATCGACCTGTTCGCCGACCCGGGCACGTTCACCGAGCACGACGCCGACCTCGCCGCGCTGGACCCGTTGGGATTCACCGACAGCGTGCCCTACCCGGAGCGGGTCGCCGCCGCGGTCCGCAAGACCGGCAGGCAGGACGCGGCGCGCTGGGGGGTGGCCGAGATCAGCGGCCTGCCCGCAGTGCTCGCGGTGCTGGACTTCGGATTCCTGGGCGGCAGCATGGGTTCCGTCGTCGGGGAGAAGGTCAGCCGCGCCGCCGAGCACGCGCTGCGCACCCGGACGCCGCTGGTCGTGTGCTCGGCCTCCGGCGGCGCCCGGATGCAGGAGGGGATCTTCTCCCTGATGCAGATGGCGAAGACCGCCGCGGCGCTGCGCAGGCTGTCCGACGCGGGCGTGCCGTACGTGTCGGTGCTGTGCGATCCGGTGTACGGCGGCGTCAGCGCCTCGTTCGCCAGCCTCGGCGACGTGATCATCGCCGAGCGCGGCGCCCGCGCTGGCTTCGCCGGGCCGACCGTCATCGAGCAGACCATCCGGCAGAAGCTGCCCGCCGGGTTCCAGACCGCCGAGTTCCTGGTGGAGAACGGGCACATCGACGCCGTGGTCGCGCGGACCGAGCTTCGGCGCGCGGTCGGCCGCGTGCTGCGCTGGCACGCCGCGGACGGCGAGCCCGGGACAGCTGAGCCCGCGCCTGCCGAGCCCGCCTGCGGCGAGACCGCTGGCGCGTGGGAGACCGTGCGGCTCGCCCGCGACCCCGGCCGCCCGCATCTGGGCGAGTACATCGCCGGGGTGTTCGACGACTTTGTCGAACTGCGCGGCGACCGGGCCAAAGAGGACGACCCGTCGATCGTCGGCGGCCTCGCGCTGCTCGACGGCGCGCCGGTCGTGGTCGTGGGACACCGCAAGGGCCGGGGCACCGCCGAGGGCGTCGCGCGCAACTTCGGCATGCCGCACCCGGGCGGCTACCGCAAGGCGGCCCGGCTGATGCGCTACGCCGAGCGGTTCGGGATGCCGCTGGTGACCTTCATCGACACCCCGGGCGCGTTCCCCGGAATCCGCGCAGAGCAGGAGAACCAGAGCGGCGCGATCGCCGACAACCTCGCGCTGCTGGCCGGTCTCGCCACCGCCGTGGTGTCCATTGTGGTCGGTGAGGGCGGCAGCGGCGGCGCGCTCGCGCTCGGCGTCGGCGACCGATTGCTGATGCTGTCCAACACGATCTACTCGGTCATCAGCCCGGAGGGCTGCGCGTCGATCCTGTTCCGCGACGCGGGCCGCGCGCCGGAGGCCGCCGCGGCGCTGCGGCTGACCGCCCGGGAACTGCGCGAGTGCGGGATAGCCGACCGGATCGTCCCGGAACCGCCCGGCGGCGCCCACCTCGACCACCCGGGCACGACCCGGGCGGTCAAAAACGCCCTGCGCCAGGAATTGGCCGAACTCCGGCAGATCCCGGTCCGGGTCCTGCTGGACCGCAGGTACCGCAAGCTGCGCGCGGCGGGCAGGTTCGCCGAGAGCAGCACCGACATCAGCGAAAGGCAGTGATCATGTCTCCGTTAGACACCACGGCGCAACTGGCCGAGGTCCCGCGCGGACGGCTTGCCCGACACGTCGAGCCGCCCCCGCACAGCGACGGACCGTCGAGTTTCGAGAGCATCGTGCGGTTCGACAGCGCCCAGGTCGAGGTCGTGCTGGCGGGCGCGGACACGCTGGCGAACATCCTGGCGCGCACCGGCGCCCAGCGGATCGCGGTGTCCGTCGGCGGCATCCAGTGGGAGGTGGAGGCCCCCGCGGGCGCGCCCACGGGAGCTCCGGTCACCCGGGAACCCCTGCCGGAGCGGGAAAGCGAGCCGGTCGGGCACCAGGTGACCGCCCCGCTGGTCGGCGTGTTCTACCAGGCCCCCGGCCCCGGCAAGCCCCCGTTTGTCGAGGTGGGCTCGGCGGTCGTGGCCGGGCAGCAGGTCGCGATCGTGGAGGCGATGAAGATGCTCAACGAGGTCGTCGCCGACCGCGCGGGCGTCATCGGGGCCGTCCTCGCCAGCGACGGCGAGGTGGTCGAGTACGGCCAGCCGCTGTTCCGCATCGACCCGGCCTGAGGGAGTGTCCATTATGGATGGAATCGGGAAGGTCTTGGTGTGCAACCGGGGCGAGATCGCCGTGCGGGTGATCCGCGCGTGCCGCGAGCTGGGCATCCCCAGCGCGGTCGCGTACTCCTCGGCCGACGCCGACTCGCGGGCGGTGCGGCTGGCCGACGAGGCCGTCTGCGTCGGGCCGGGCCCGTCGCCGCGCAGCTACCTCAACGTGCCCGCGCTCGTGCACGCCGCGGGCAAGGTCGGCGCGGACGCGGTGCACCCGGGCTACGGCTTCCTCTCCGAGGACGCCCACTTCGCCCGGGTGTGCGGCGACCTGGGCATCACCTTCATCGGGCCGACCCCCGAGGTGATCACCGCGATGGGCGACAAGACCAACGCCCGCCGCGCGATGGCCGCCGCTGGCCTGCCGGTGCCCCCGGGCAGCGAGGACCCGCTCAGCGGCCCGGCCGAGGCCGCCGAGCGGGCCGCCGAGATCGGCTACCCGGTGATCCTCAAGGCCGCGGCGGGCGGCGGCGGCAAGGGCATGCGCGTCGTGCACCGGCCAGAAGACCTCGCCGACGCGCTCGCCGACGTCCAGCACACCGCCCGCACGATCTTCCTGGACGACCGGGTGTACCTGGAGTCGTTCATCACCGCGGCCCGGCACGTCGAGGTGCAGATCCTCGGCGACCAGCACGGCTCGATCGTGCACCTGGGCGAGCGGGACTGCTCCATTCAGCGCCGCCAGCAGAAGCTGGTCGAGGAATCACCGTCCACTGTGCTCAGTGACGAGATGCGCGAGCGGATGTGCGCGGCCGCGGTGGCGGGCGCGCGGGCGGTCGGCTACTCCAGCGCGGGCACCGTGGAGTTCCTGGTCGACCCGGCTGGTGAGTTCTACTTCATGGAGATGAACAGCCGCATCCAGGTCGAGCACCCGGTGACCGAGGTCCGCAGCGGCGTCGACCTGGTGGCGTGGATGATCCGGGTCGCCGCGGGCGAGCCGCTGGCCTTCGGGCAGGACGACATCGCCATGAGCGGCCACGCGATCGAGTGCCGGATCAACTCCGAGGACGCGGCCAACGGCTGGGCTGGCTCGTTCGGCACGCTGGAGCGGTTCGTCCCGCCCGCTGGCCCCGGTGTCCGGGTCGACACCCACGGGTTCCCCGGCTACCGCATCCCGCCGTACTACGACTCGCTGCTGGCCAAGGTGATCGTGCACGCGGATACCCGCGCCGAGGCGATGGCCAGGATGGACCGGGCGCTGGCCGAGTTCGACTGCGCCGGGGTGTCCACCACGATCGGATTCCACCGGGCGCTGATGGCGCACCCCCGGTTCCAGGCTGGCACGCACCGGCTCGATTTCGTGGAGAACTACCTCACCGCGACGGGAGAATTGAGCGACACCGAACTCTGACCCGTTCCGCCGAATACCGGGCGCGCTCCCCGCGTCCGGTATTCGGCGTTGTGTTATTTCGATGTTTCGGGGGTGGAAAAGAAAGAGCCCCGCCTTTCCGGAGAAAAGCGGGGCTCCTGCGGAATCGGTGATCAGGTCAAGGAGGGAACCGGCGCCGGTCGGGGCTGGAGCACGGCGTCGTGGGCCAGGATCGCCATTTGGCACTTCTGCAGCACCGGGGAGGGCTCGACACCCAGCTCGTCCATCAGCCGCGCGCGCATCCGCTGGTAGACCGCCAGCGCGTCGCGCTGGCGCCCGCAGCGGTACAGCGCGACCATGAGCTGCTGGCACAGCCGCTCGTTGAGCGACTCCGACTCCACCAGCTCGCTGAGCTCGGCGACGATCTCGTTGTGCCTGCCGATCATCAGCTCGGCCTCGTAGAGCCGCTCCAGCGCCGCCGCCCGGTACTCCTTGTACCGCACCGCCGCCGCCTGGCAGATGAAGCCGCCGAGGGTGCCGCCGAAGGTCGGCCCGCGCCACAGGGTCAGCGCCGTGCGCAGCTTGCCGATCATCTCCAGCGGGTTGTTCGACGGGTTCGCCCGCACGTCGAGCAGGGCGTGGGTGAACACGTCCGCGTCGAAGGCGTCGCCGTTGAGGCACAGCCGGTAGCCCGACGGCATGCTGAGGAAGCGCGGAGACTTCTGGGCCGGGTCGACCCCGCGTAACCGTCTGCGGAGTCGGCTTATGTGCGCTTGTAAGGCGTTCTCGGCGTTGCGGGGCGGATTGTGCTCCCAGAGTTCACCGATCAGCGACTCGGTCAACACGAGCCGGTCGTGATTGACCAGTAGCGCGGCCAGCAGGGTCCGCTGGAAGGTCCCGCTGATCTCCACCGGCTCTCCCCCGGCCTGGATCTCAATGGGTCCAAGTATTCGATAGGTCAACATGCGGGCGCCCCCTTGGCTGGGTCTGTTAGCTCAGAATGCTTTCACGAATCAGAACACTGATGCAAGTATGACCCAGGTTTTACTCAGTTTGCTGAGTCTTATACGCCAACTGTCCCAATGGGCAGCGGTCAGCTCCCCATCAACCGCCTGTCAGGCGCGCGGTCCAGCATCGGCACCGGGCCGAACCGTCTACGCGATGAGGTAACGATGCTCCTTCAGGGAAAGCGATTGCTTGTCACGGGTGTGGTGTCGACCAAGTCGATCGCCCACGCCGCCGCCCGGCTCGCCATCGAGGAGGGCGCCGAGGTCGTGCTCACCGGGTTCGGCCGCGGCCTGCGGATCACCGAGCGGCTCGGCGAGGCGCTGGGCTGCCCGGTGCTGGAGCTCGACGTCACCGTCCCAGAGCAACTGACCGCCGTCGCCGCCCGACTGGACGAGAAGTGGGGCGCGCTCGACGGCATCCTGCACGCGGTCGCCTACGCCCCGGCCACCGCGCTCGACGGCGGCTTCCTCACCGCGCCGTGGACGGACGTGGCCACCACGCTGCACGTGTCCACCTACTCTCTGGCCGCGGTCGGCCGCGAGTTCGGCCCCCTGCTCGCCCGCGCGGGCGGCGGCTCCATCGTCGGCCTGGACTTCGACGCCGACGTCGTCTGGCCCGGCTACGACTGGATGGGCGTGGCCAAGGCGGGCCTGGAAAGCTGCGCCCGCTACCTGGCGCACGCGCTCGGCCCGGCGGGCACCCGGGTCAACCTGGTCGCCGCTGGCCCGCTGCGCACGGTCGCCGCGTCGGCCATCAAGAGCTTCGAGGTGTTCGAGAACGTCTGGCAGGAGCGCGCCCCGCTCGGCTGGGACGACCGCGACGCCACCGCCGTCGGCCGCGCGGTCTGCGCGCTCTGGTCGGACTGGCTGCCCGGGGTCACCGGCGAGGTCATCCACGTCGACGGCGGCGTGCACGCCATCGGCGGCGCCCTGCCCAAGCCGGTGGCCGCCGATGCGGCCGAGTTCGAGATCGCGGCCGTCCGATGACCAGGGTCGTGCGCCTCGACGAGCTGCCGGACCTGGTCGGGCAGGAGCTGGGCGTCAGCCGCTGGCACGAGCTGACCCAGGCCACCGTCGACCAGTTCGCCGCCGCCACCAACGATCACCAGTGGATCCACGTCGACCCGCGCCGCGCCGCGCAGGAGAGCCCGTGGGGCGCGCCGGTCGCGCACGGCCTGCTCACCCTGGGCCTGCTGCCGTCGATGATCACCGACGCGGTGACCGTCGACGGCGTCGACGTCATCGTGAACAAGGGCTTCGACAAGGTGCGGCTGTCCAACCCCGTGCTGGTCGGCGCCCGGGTGCGCGGCGTCGTCCGGCTGGCGTCGGCCCGCGCGCGCCCACGCGGCTTCCACGAGGTGGGGCTGACGGTGACCGTCGAGGTCGACGGCCAGCCGGGCGCGGCCCTCAAAGCCGAGACGATCTTCCTCTACCACCAGGCCGCCGTGCTCGCGGCCAGGTGAGAAGGAGCCCACGCATGATCACCGAAGAGACCGCGACCCGCAACCGGGTCGCGCTGCGCAAACTGGCCTCCGGGGTCGCGGTGCTGACCTTCCGCGACGGCGACCGCGCGCACGCCGCGACCGTCAGCTCGGTCGCCGCGGTGTCCCGCGACCCGCTGCTGCTGGGCACGTCGCTGCGCCGCGGCTCGCTGTTCGCCGACCTGGTCCGCGAGGCGGGCGCCCGGTTCGCGGTCAACATCCTCGGCGCGCACCAGGCGGCGCTGGCGAGCTGGTTCGCCGACCCGCACCGCCCGCGCGGGCTCGCGCAGTTCGACTGCGTCGCCTGGACCCCCGACCCGTACAGCGGCGCGCCGCTCATCGACGGCTCCCTCGCCGGACTGGGCTGCGGCCTGCGCTCGCACACCCCCGCGGGCGACCACCACCTGCTCGTCGCCGAGGTCTTCGCCGGTGTGCCCGGCGAAGGCGTCCCGCTGCTGAGCTACGCGGGCCAACTGCACGACGGAACGCTGCGCAGCCTGCCGGAGCGGCAGGCCCACCCGGACTCCGTGCGCCGCACGGGCTCGTCAGAGGAAGGACCGGCCGCCATGCCCACTGTCACCGGAGCGCCGAGATGACCGCCGCGGTCGTAGCCGGGGTCGGCGCGTCGCTGCCCCAGCGCGTGGTCACCAACGACGAACTCGCCGGGTACCTGGACACCTCCGACGAGTGGATCCGCAGCCGCACCGGCATCGGCGCGCGCCGCTGGGTCGACCCCGGCGTGTCCACCGGCGACCTGGCCACCCGCGCCGGGGAACTGGCGCTGCGCTCGGCGGGCGTCGACCGGGTCGACGCGGTCGTGGTCGCCACCACCACCCCCGACCGGCTGTGCCCGGCCACCGCGCCCGAGGTCGCCACCCGGCTCGGGCTCACCGGGATCTCCGCGCACGACGTCAACGCCGTGTGCACGGGATTCCTCTATGGACTGTCCAGCGCGGTCGGCTTGATCGCCGCGGGCAACGCCGAGTCGGTCCTGATGATCGGCGCGGAGACCTTCTCCACCATCATCGACCCCAAGGACCGCGGCACCGCGGTCATCTTCGCCGACGGCGCGGGCGCCCTGGTGCTGCGCGCTGGCGCGGCGCACGAGCCGGGCGCGGTCGGCCCGCTGGTGCTGGGCAGCGACGGCGGCCTGGCCGACCTGATCCAGATCCCGGCGGGCGGCTCCCGGCAGCGCTCCTCCGGGGAGGCGGCGGAGCCGGAGGACTACTACTTCCGGATGCGCGGCCGCGAGGTCTACCGCCACGCGGTGGAGCGCATGGCGTCATCAGCGCTGGAAGCGTTGCGGCGGGCTGGTTTGACGATGTCCGATGTGGACAAGTTCGTGCCGCACCAGGCCAACGCGCGCATCTCGGCTGCGGTCGGCGAGCGCCTTGGCCTCCAGGAGCGCCAGGCGGTGTCCAATGTGGAGCGAGTCGGCAACACGGCCGCGGCGTCCATCGGCATCCTGCTGGCCGAGGCGACCGCCGCGGGCAGCATCTCCGCCGGGCAGCGGCTGCTGCTCACCGCCTTCGGCGGCGGCCTCACCTGGGGCGCGACGACCCTGGTGTGGCCGGACGTCACCGCGCACATCGCCGCCCCACCCCGCCCTGGCATCCCCGTCCCGATCTGACCTGGCGTCCCTACCTGGCTCCGGTGTCGCACCTGGCTTGCCGTCCGGTTTCGGCTTTGCCGCCGTGGCCGTCCTGGCTTTGCCGTTGTGATCCGGAGCCGCCGCCTGGCTTCGGTATCGCACCTGGCTTGCCGTCTGGCTTCGGCATCGCCGCCGTGGGCCGACCCGGCATCGCCACCCGCCCTTGGCATTGCCGCCGCGGGCAAGCATCGCCGCCCCGCCTCGACGCCGCCGCCGTGAGCTGACCCGACCGCGAAGGAGCCCCACCGTGCACGACGCCCGAGCCCTCGGCCCAGAAGCCGCCGCCCGCCTGGCCCGGCGCGGCCACACCCTGAACCTGCCCGCACTGGCCGACCTGGTGCGCACCCGCGCCGAGCTGACCGACCGCACCCAGAAGCTGCGCGGCGAAAGTAACCGCCTCGCCAAGGAGGGCCGCACGGGCGGCGACGCGGTCCGCGCGCGGGCCAAGGAGGTCAAGGAGCAGATCCACGAGATCGAGGTCCGTCAGAAGGAAGTCCAGCGCGAGCTGACCGATTTCCTGATGGTCGTGCCGAACCTCCCCGCCGACGACGCCCCCGACGGAAAGTCCGAAGAGGACGCGGTCGAAATCCGCCGCGTCGGCGAGCCCCGCGCCTACCCCTTCGAGCCCCGCCACCACGCCGACCTGGGTGAGACAACGGGAATCCTCGACCTGAGCCGCGCCGCGAAGCTCTCCGGCGCCCGTTTCGCCGTGACCCGCGGCGCCGGAGCGGCCCTCGAACGCGCCCTCGCGGCGTTCTTCCTCGACCTGCACACCCGCGAACACGGGTACACGGAGTACTCGGTGCCCACCCTGGTCACCCGGGAAACCATGATCGGCACCGGCCAACTCCCCAAGTTCGAGGACGACCTGTTCAAAACCGCGGTCGGCGGCCGCGAGCTGTTCCTCATCCCCACCGCCGAAGTCCCCCTCACCAACCTCCACGCAGGCGAAACCCTGGACGAGGCAGCGCTGCCACTGGCCATGACCGCCCGCACCCAGTGCTTCCGCGCCGAAGCGGGCTCCTACGGCCGCGACACCCGAGGAATCCTGCGGATGCACGAGTTCACCAAGGTGGAACTGGTCCGCATCGTCCCCGAGGAAAACTCCCGCGCCGAACTGGACCTGATGCTCACCCACGCCGAAGAATGCCTCAAACGCCTGGACTTGGCGTACCGCGTAGTCGCCCTGGCCGCAGGCGACCTGGGCTTCTCGGCGAGATTCACCTACGACATCGAGGTCTGGCTCCCCGGCCAAAACCGCTACCGGGAAATCTCGTCCTGTTCGGACACCGGCACCTTCCAGGCCCGCCGCGCCGGAATCCGCCTCCGCACCCGCGACGGCGCCAAAACCTTCCCCGCCACCCTCAACGGCTCCGGCCTCCCCATCGGCAGAACCCTCCTGGCCCTCCTCGAACAACACCAAACCCCGGACGGCGGCGTGGCCATCCCCGAGGCACTGGTCCCCTACACCGGCTTCCACCACATAGCCCCGGACGGCACCCCCATCCACACTCACCCCGGCAGTTGAGCGGCCAAGTCCACAACCTGCTCGAAGAACCCCGCATCAGGCGCCCCGACACCGCCGTCCCTTCGGTGCTGTCTCGCGGGGCTTGCTCAAGCTTGCCGACTGGTCGTTGGCGTCTTGTCCATCCACACCAGGTGCGCTCGCCGGGCGCCCGTTGCTCCTGAGGTGAACTCGTACAGTGTCAGCGCGTCCTCGGCGCTCTCTGACTTGAGGTGGAAGTCGCCGTCGATCGAGTTTGACTCGGCGCGGTCGGCGTAGGCGAGGCCGTAGGCGGCGGTGCGGACGTCTTCTCCTTCGCCGTATTCCTCCACGATGGCGAACAGTCGAGGCGCGTCCTCCTGGGCCGCCTCGTGGAGCAGGGTCGTGAAGACCTCATCCATGTCCGTGGCCTCCTCGACCTCAGTTGGCTCGTTCACGCGCTCTCCCTCCGGTTCGCGGTCCAGCTCTGCACTGGGGTCAACATGACAGGTAAAGGTCATGACGTCAAGACGTAATGTCGTCTGGCTCGCTGACGGTGAGAATGGGAGACTGTTCGTGACGACAGGACGCCTTGACGCCAGGATGTGAGGGAGCGCCCGAGATATGATCGACAAGAGTTCAGGTCTACCGGCCTATCGGCAGGTGGCCAACGATCTCCGAGACAAGATCAACGCGGGTGTCTATGGTCCGGGCGACCTGCTTCCTCCGGAGCGCGAGCTCATCCAGACCTATGGGGTGTCTCGTCCCACGGTTCGCGAGGCGATCGGCCTGCTGCGGGCTGAGGAGCGCGTCGCGGTCGAGCAAGGAAAAGGCACGTACGTCAAGGCTCCGAAGCTCACGACAGGACCGGACCGGCTGACCATGTTGCGTGGCACTGGAGACGGCTTCCAACCCGGCGAGCGAGTTGTCATTCTGAAAGCGGCTCTGTCGCCTGCGCCCGAACATGTCGCGTACGCGCTGGGAGTCGACCAAGGTGTGCCGGTAGTCCAGCGCCAGCGGATGTATGTCGATGACCTGGGGGTGGTCGCCGTGTCGACCTCATGGTTGCCGGGAGAACTGGCGGACGTGGCCCCTGAACTCATCGAAGCGGCGACGCTGCCGAAAATGACGTTCGGCCTGGTGGAGGAACGCACCGGCCGACGCGCCTCCCGGCGTCGTGATGTTGTGGCGTTGCGGGCTGTTCCCGCGGACCTCGCGGCGCACTTGGGCACTGAGGCAGGCACTCTCGCGCTCACTATGTCCAACACGTACTGGGACCAGCACGGCTCCGTGACCGAATACGCCGAGGACTTTCTCGGCGCGGGGCGTGATTTGTCCGCCGAGTACGACATCTGAACGACGAAGGCCGCGCCCGGTCCAGGGCGCGGCCTTCGCGTGAGTACGTAAGTCAGCGGCGGAAAAGCAGGGCGCGCTTGACTTCCTGGATGGCCTTGGTGACCTGGATGCCTCGGGGGCAGGCGTCGGTGCAGTTGAAGGTGGTTCGGCAGCGCCACACGCCTTCGGCGTCGTTGAGGATGTCCAGGCGTTCTTGGGCGCCCTCGTCGCGGGAGTCGAAGATGAAGCGGTGGGCGTTGACGATGGCCGCTGGGCCGAAGTAGCTGCCTTCGTTCCAGAACACTGGGCACGAGGTGGTGCAGCAGGCGCAGAGGATGCACTTCGTGGTGTCGTCGAAGCGTTCGCGGTCCGCCGCGGACTGGATGCGTTCGCGGGTGGGTTCGTTGCCGTAGGTGATGAGGAACGGCTTGACCGCGCGGAAGGCCTCCATGAACGGTTCCATGTCGACCAGCAGGTCCTTGTTCACCGGCAGGCCCTTGATGGGGGCGACGGTGATCGTGGTGGGCTTGTCGCCCTTGGCCAGCAGGTCCTTCACCAAGACCTTGCACGCCAACCGGTTGACGCCGTTGATCTGCATGGCGTCGGAGCCGCAGATGCCGTGCGCGCACGAGCGGCGGAAGGTCAGGGTGCCGTCGATGTACCACTTGACGTAGTGCAGCAGGTTCAGCACGCGGTCGGTGGGCAGCGCGGGCACGCCGAAGGACTCCCAGCGCGGCTCCGAGTCGGTCTCGGGGTTGAAGCGCAGGATCTTCACCGTGACGGTGACCGCGCCCTCGGGCACGGGCGGCTGGTCGCCTCGGGCTCCCGAGGCTGGGTTCTCAGTGATCGCAGCGGTCGACATCAGTACTTGCGCTCCATCGGCTTGTACCGGGTGAAGGTGACGGGCTTGTAGTCCAGCCGGATTTCGCCCTTGAGACCGTCGCCCTGCTTGTAGAACATGCTGTGCCGCATGTAGTTCGTGTCGTCGCGGTTGGGGTAGTCCTCGCGGGCGTGGCCGCCGCGGGACTCCTTGCGCTCCAGGGCGCCGACGACGAGGACTTCGGCCAACTCCAGCAGGAAGCCAAGCTCCATGGCCTCAAGCAGGTCGGTGTTGAACCGCTTCCCCTTGTCCTGCACCGTGATGTGCGCGTAGCGGTCCTTGAGCGCCTGCACGTCGTGCAGGGCCTGCTTCAAGGTCTCCTCGGTGCGGTACACCGACGCGTTGGCGTCCATTGTGGCCTGAAGCTCGGTGCGGATGTCCGCGACGCGCTCCTTGCCGTGCTCCGACAACGCGTGCGCGACCTGCGCCTCGACCTGCGCCGCCGGGTTCTCCGGCAGGTCCAGCAGCTCGTGGTTCGCCGCGTAGCGGGCCGCGGCCAGACCGGCGCGGCGGCCGAAGACGTTGATGTCCAGCAGCGAGTTGGTGCCCAGCCGGTTCGCGCCGTGCACCGAGACGCACGCGCACTCGCCCGCCGCGTAGAGGCCGGGGACGATGTTGTCGTTGTCCCGCAGCACTTCGCCGTGGATGTTGGTCGGGATGCCGCCCATGGCGTAGTGCGCGGTCGGGTAGACCGGCACCGGCTCGGTCACCGGATCGACCGCGAGGTAGGTGCGGGCGAACTCGGTGATGTCGGGCAGCTTGGTCTCCAGGACCTCCGCGCCCAGGTGCGTGCAGTCGAGCAGCACGTAGTCCTTGTTCGGGCCAGCGCCGCGGCCTTCGAGCACCTCAAGGGCCATGGACCGGGCGACGATGTCGCGCGGCGCGAGGTCCTTGATGGTGGGCGCGTAGCGCTCCATGAACCGCTCGCCGGAGGCGTTGCGCAGGATCGCGCCCTCGCCTCGGGCGCCCTCGGTCAGCAGGATGCCCAGGCCCGCGAGGCCGGTCGGGTGGAACTGGTAGAACTCCATGTCCTCCAGCGGCAGGCCCTTGCGGAACACGATGCCCATGCCGTCGCCGGTCAGGGTGTGCGCGTTCGAGGTGGTCTTGAAGACCTTGCCGAAGCCGCCGGTGGCGAACACGACCGCCTTGGCCTGGAAGACGTGGATCTCGCCGGTGGCCAGCTCGTAGGCGACCGCGCCGGTGCAGACCGGGCCGTTGTCGGTCTCGGTCAGGCAGATGTCGAGGACGTAGAACTCGTTGAAGAACTCGATGCCGTGCTTGACGCAGTTCTGGTACAGCGTCTGCAGGATCATGTGGCCGGTGCGGTCCGCGGCGTAGCAGGCCCGGCGCACGGCGGCCTCGCCATGGTTGCGGGTGTGCCCGCCGAAGCGGCGCTGGTCGATGCGGCCCTCGGGCGTCCGGTTGAACGGCAGGCCCATCTTCTCCAGGTCGAGGACGGCGTCGATGGCCTCTTTGGCCATCACCTCGGCGGCGTCCTGGTCGACGAGGTAGTCACCGCCCTTGATGGTGTCGAAGGTGTGCCACTCCCAGTTGTCTTCCTCGACGTTGGCCAGCGCGGCGCACATGCCGCCCTGGGCGGCGCCGGTGTGCGACCGCGTCGGGTAGAGCTTGGTGAGCACGGCCGTCTTCGGGCTGACGCCCGCTTCGGCGCTCGCCGCCAAGGCCGCGCGCATGCCCGCGCCGCCTGCCCCGACGATCACCACGTCGTACTTGTGGAACTGCATGGTCAAACCGCTTCTTCCGGTGGTGGGAGGCTCAGTTCGCGGGGATGTCCGGGTCGAAGGTGAAGATGACGTAGGAGCCAAGGGCCAGGATCAGCACCATGGACACGTACAGCATCATCTTCAGCCAGAACCGGGTGCTGTCCTTGCGCGCGTAGTCGTTGATGACCGTGCGCAGGCCGTTGCCGCCGTGGATCTCGGCGAGCCAGAGCATCGACAGGTCCCAGAACTGCCAGAACGGGCTGGACCAGCGTCCGGCCACGAACGCGAAGTTGATTCGGTGCACGCCGCCGTCGAGGATGTTCATGATGAACAGGTGGCCGAGCACCAGCACGATCAACGCTAGGCCGGAGATCCGCATGAACAGCCAGCTGGCGAGTTCGAAGTTGCTGCGCCGGGCGGCTGGGCGCCGGGGCGAGCGGGGCTTGTCCAGGGCGAGTGTCATGGTCAGTGCCCCCCGAACATCTCGGTCACCGTGCGGACCATCATGAAGTAGGCGCCGGGGACCATCACCAGCACCCAGACGCCGATGATCGCCCAGAGCATCTGCTTCTGGTAGCGCGGTCCCTTTTCCCAGAAGTCGACCAGCATGACCCGCAGGCCGTTGAGCGCGTGGTAGAGCACCGCGCCGACGAGGCCGACCTCGATGAGGTTCACCAGGGGGGTCTTGTAGGTCTCGATGACCTCGTCGTACGCGCTGGGCGAGACCCGCACGAGGGCGGTGTCGAGCACGTGCGCGAACAAGAAGAAGAAGGTGAGCACCCCGGTGATGCGGTGCGCCACCCATGACCACATTCCGGGGTCTCCCCGGTAGAGCGTCCCGTTGCGCCGGGACCCGCGCGCCGCCACCTCCACGGTAGCGCTGGCCGAGTCGGACATCGGTAGCCGGCCTCCAACGTCGCTGATGGACTTCATGCCCGCGCGGAATGCACACGAAACGGGCGTTGACCCATCGGATGCTAGACCCGTGGAGCGGAGCGCACCCAACCTGTCGATGCCCTCTGTGACGGACGAGACACACTCACCGCATTCCACCTGGCCTCGTGAGCTTTCGCCGCCCCCGTCTTGCCTAGTCGGATGTGACACAGAGTGGTCACGGCCAGGTCACCAATTGGAGTGACCACAATCTACTCGGCAGTAGGTAATTGGCCATGATCCGCTATTCACCACCCCTATTCCTCCATTCACGACCCCTATTCGCCGTCCACCCGGGACACCCGCGGCGACCACCCGGCCGGGGACCAATCAACAATTGGGTCACACAACGGCGTGTGCCCGGAACCCGGCTCCGGCCAGGGGTACGGTCCTGCGGAACATCCGTGTTCGGTCACGTCGAGCACGGGGGATCGGGAAGGGAGAAAGCCTTGCGCCGAATGCGAGGGGTTCGTCTCACCGCCGGGCTGCTGGCGCTGGGCCTCGGCCTGGCCGCGTGCGGTTCCGACACCGCCGCTCCGGGGGGTGGCGGTCCGGGAACCCCGGCCGCCTCGTCGGTCAAGCTCGGCCTCGCCTACGACATCGGCGGCCGCGGCGACCAGTCCTTCAACGACTCGGCGGCGCGCGGCTTGGACAAGGCCAAGTCCGAGTTCGGCATCGACATCAAGGAGCTTGAGGCCGCCGCGGGCGAGACCGACGCCCAGAAGGAGGACCGGCTCCGCCAGCTCGCCGAGGGCGGCTACAACACGATCATCGCGGTCGGGTTCGCCTACGCCCCGGCGCTGAAGAAGGCCGCCGCGGACTACCCGGACGTCAAGTTCGCCCTCATCGACAGCGCGGACACCACCGGCCCCAACATCGCCAACCTGGTCTTCGCCGAGCAGGAGGGCTCCTTCCTCGTCGGCGTCGCCGCCGCCCTCAAGAGCCAGACCGGCAACGTGGGCTTCGTCGGCGGCGTCAACACCCCGCTCATCCAGAAGTTCGAGGTCGGCTACACCGCCGGGGTCAAGGCGGTCAAACCGGACGCGACCGTGCAGGTCAAGTACCTGACCCAGCCGCCGGACTTCACCGGCTTCAACGACCCGGCCAAGGGCGAGACCGCGGCCAAGGGCATGTTCGACGCGGGCGCCGACGTCGTCTACGCCGCGGCGGGCGGCTCGGGCAACGGCGTGTTCAAGGCGGCCAAGGCCAACACCAAGCTGGGCATCGGCGTCGACTCCGACCAGTACAACCTGCCCGCCCTCGCCGACGTCCGCGACGTCATCATCACCTCCATGCTCAAGGAGGTCGACGTGGCCGTCTACGACTTCGTGACCTCGGTGAAGAACGACAAGTTCACCGCGGGCCCCAAGGTCTACGACCTCAAGGCCGGTGGCATCGGCTACGCCACCAGCGGTGGCAAGATCGATGACATCAAGGGCAAGCTGGACGAGTACAAAGCCAAGATCGTCGCGGGCGAGATCAAGGTCCCGGCGGAGAAGTAGGCCAGCTCATGCGGGCCGACGCGGGCCCGGCGACCGCGACCAGCGGACGCCGGGCCCGTTCCGCACCCACCCCTTCAGCGACAAGGATTGGGCCGTGTCCACCGAGTCAGCAGCGGGCGGCGATCCCGCCCCGGCCGTCGAGTTGTCCGGGATCACCAAGCGTTTCCCGGGCGTCGTGGCCAACGCCGATGTCGACATCACCGTCCGCGCGGGCACCGTGCACGCCCTGGTCGGGGAGAACGGCGCGGGCAAGTCGACCCTGATGAAGATCCTCTACGGGATGCAGCGGCCCGACGAGGGCACCATCGCCGTGGCGGGCGAGCCGGTGTCGTTCGCCTCGCCCGCGGACGCGATCCGGGCGGGCATCGGCATGGTCCACCAGCACTTCATGCTCGCCGACAACCTCACCGTGCTGGAGAACGTCGTCCTCGGCAGCGAGCCGCGCGCCGGGGTCCGGCTGGACTTCGCCGCCGCCCGCGCCCGCATCCGCGAGATCTCCGACGCCTACGGCCTCGGCGTCGAGCCGGACCGCCTGGTGGACGACCTCGGCGTCGGCGAGCGGCAGCGCGTCGAGATCCTCAAGGTGCTCTACCGGGGCGCCCGCACGCTCATCCTGGACGAGCCGACGGCCGTGCTGGTGCCGCAGGAAGTGGACGAGCTGTTCGGCAACCTGCGCGACCTCAAGGCCGAGGGCCTGACCATCCTGTTCATCTCGCACAAGCTGGACGAGGTGCTGGCCGTCGCCGACGCCATCACCGTCATGCGGCGCGGGACCACGGTGGCCAGCGTGTCGCCGCGCGAGGTCACCGCCCGCAAGCTCGCCGAGCTGATGGTCGGCAGCGCGCTGCCGGTGCCGGAGCTGCGCGAGTCGACGGTGACCGACCGGCCGGTGCTCGCCGCGAGCGGGCTGACGGTGACCTCGGCGGACGGTCGCAAGGTCCTCGACGACGTGTCGTTCACCATCCACGCGGGCGAGGTGCTGGGCATCGCGGGCGTGGAGGGCAACGGCCAGGCCGAGCTGGTCGAGGCGCTGATGGGCATCCGCGTCCCCAGCGCCGGATCGGTGCGGTTGGCGGGCGCGGACATCACCCGCCTGTCGACCAGGCACCGCAGGGAAGCGGGCATGGGTTACATCCCCGAGGACCGGCACCGCCAGGGCGTGCTGCTGGAGGCGTCCCTGTGGGAGAACCGGATTCTCGGGCACCAGACCCGCAAGCCCAACGCGCGCGGCCCGCTGCTCGACCGGCGCGGCGCGAAGGCCGACACCCAGCGCATTGTCGAGCGGTACGACGTCCGCACGCCCGGCATCGACGTGCACGCCGCCGCGCTGTCCGGCGGCAACCAGCAGAAGCTGATCGTGGGCCGGGAAATGAGCGGGAACCCGGTCGTGCTGATCGCCTCGCACCCCACGCGCGGCGTCGACGTCGGCGCGCAAGCCGCGATCTGGGAGCACATCCGCCACGCCCGCGCCGAGCGGCTGGCGGTGCTGCTGATCTCCGCCGACCTGGACGAGCTGATCGGCATGTCCGACACCCTGGCGGTGATCCTGCGCGGCAGACTCGTCGCCGACTACGACCCGTCCACCGTGACCCCGGAGCAGCTCGGCTCCGCGATGACCGGAGCCGGGAGGGAAAGCTGATGGGCAGGTTCTCCGCGCGATCCGTCCTTTTGGGACTCGTCGCGCCAGTCGGGGCGCTGGTCTTCGCGGCCCTGGTGTGCGCGCTCATCCTGGCGCTGACCGGAAACTTGCCACTGGACACAGTGGACGCCATGGCGACCGCGGCGCAGCGGCCGCGCACGTCGGTCAACTCGCTCAACAGCGCGACGCAGTATTACCTGGCCGCGGTCGCGGTGGCGATCGGCTTCAAGATGAAGCTGTTCAACATCGGCGTGGACGGCCAGTACCGGCTGGCCGCGATGCTTTCCGCCGCGCTCGCGGGCGCGGCGTTCATGGACGGCATCCCGTCGTTCCTGCGGGTCGCCATGACGATCGCGGCGGCCATGCTGGTCGGCGCGGCGTGGTCCGGGCTGGCCGCGCTGCTCAAGGTCACCCGGGGCGTGTCCGAGGTGATCTCCACGATCATGCTCAACGCGATCGCCACGTACCTGGTGTCCTACCTGCTGAATCCGGCCCGGCTCGCCGAGGATGTGCCGGGCAGCAACAACGTCGGCACCCGGCCGATCACCGAGGGCGGGCAGGTCCCCGGCATCGACTACCCGGGGTCGACGTCGAAGATCTTCGGCCTGGTGTTCCTCGCGGTGGCGGTCGGCGTCGTCTACTGGTTCGTGCTTTCCCGCACTCGCTTCGGTTTCGAGCTCAAGGCGACCGGGCTGTCGGAGTCAGCGGCGGTGGCCAGCGGTGTGAGCGTGAAGAAGATGGTCGTCTGGTCGATGCTGCTGTCCGGGGCCGTCGCGGGGCTGGTCGGGATGCCGCAGCTGCTGGGCTCGTCGCACTCGTACTCGCTGGACTTCCCGCCGGGCCTGGGTTTCATCGGCATCGCGGTGGCCCTGCTCGGCCGCAACCACCCGGTCGGCATGGCCGTCGCCGCGCTGCTGTGGGGTTTCCTGGACAACGCGGCCAACGCGCTGGACGTCTCCGGCGTGCCGAGGGAGATCGTGCTGATCATGCAGGGCGTGATCGTGCTGTCGGTCGTCGTCGCCTACGAACTCGTGCGCCGCTATCGCGTCCGCGCCGAGCAACGCGACGTCGGGCGAGCGCTGGGGCGGACCAAGACGCTGGAAGAGGTGTCGGCCTAAATGAGCGAGCTTGCGAGCGAATCATTTACACAGTGCGAGCTTTCGGATGAGTCTTTGGCACAGTGCGGGCTTTCGGCTGTGTCCGTGACGCAGTGGCTGGGCACGCGGGGCCACCGAGCTTGTGAGGTGGCCCGATGAGTGGCGGGTTGACACTGGAGCAGAAGGCGGTTCCCGCCAAGCGCGGGAAACGGCTGTCTCCCATGGTGTACCTGCTCATCGCGGTCGGCGCGTTGGCGGTGCTGTCACTGGTCCGGGTGCTCAGCGGGGCCACCGACCTGACCTCGTCGGGCACCGTGCAGGCCGCTCTCATCGCGGCCGTGCCGATCGCGATGGCCGCGCTGGCTGGACTGTGGGCCGAACGCGCTGGCGTGATCAACATCGGTCTTGAGGGCATGATGGTGCTCGGCACGTTCGGCGCCGGATACGCGGGCTACCAGTGGGGTCCGTGGGCGGGCGTGGCGTTCGGCCTGGTCCTGGGCGTGGTCGGCGGCCTGCTGCACGCGGTCGCCACGGTCACCTTCGGCGTCGACCACATCATCTCCGGTGTCGCGGTCAACCTGCTCGCCCCCGGCGCGGCGCTGTTCCTGTCGAAGCTGTACTTCGCCGACGCCCCCGGCGGCGGCCAGAAGCAGTCGCCGCGCGTCGCCGACGCCGAGAAGATCACCATCCCCGGCGTGTCGGACCTGCTGGGCACGGTCGAGGCGAAGCGCTGGTTCTTCGTCTCCGACCTCGCGGGCATCCTGCGCGGGCTCACCACCGAGGTGTCACTGCTGACGGTCCTGGCGGTGGCGCTGCTGGTGCTCACCGCGTGGGTGCTGTGGCGCACCCCGTTCGGCCTGCGCCTGCGCTCCTGCGGCGAGGCCCCGACCGCGGCGGAGTCGTTGGGCGTCAACGTCTACCGGTACAAGTACCTCGCGGTCGTCGCCTCCGGCGCGTTCGCTGGCCTCGGCGGCGCGTTCCTCGCGGTGAGCTCCGGCCAGTTCCGCGACGGCCAGACCGGCGGCCGCGGCTTCATCGGCCTGGCCGCGATGATCTTCGGCAACTGGCGCCCCGGCGGCCTGGCCACCGGAGCCACCCTGTTCGGCTACACCGACGCCATGGCGCTGCGCGGTTCCGGCGCGGTGCACGCGCTGCTGTTGCTGCTGGGCATCGCCCTGCTCGTCGTCGCGGTCATCCAGTACCGCGCGGGCCACCACATCCTGTCCGGCGTCGCCGCCGCCATCGGCGTCCTGTTCGCCTGGTGGTACTTCACCAGCGACGAGGTGCCCCCGGAACTGGTCGGCGCCGCCCCGTACGTGGTGACCCTGCTGGTCCTCGGCCTCGCCTCGCAGCGGTTGCGCGTCCCCCGAGCCATCGGCGTGCCTTACCAACGGGGCCAGGGCATATGACCATCGACTGGCCCGCCCTCCGCGCGGCGGCGGTGGCCGCCGCCGCGTCGGCCTACTGCCCCTACTCCGGCCTCCAGGTCGGCGCGGCCGGAATCGTCGCCGACGGCAGACTCGTGACCGGCTGCAACGTCGAAAACGCTTCTTATGGTTTGGCACTGTGCGCCGAATGCACCCTGGCAGGCCAACTCCACCTGACCGGCGGCGGCAGACTCATCGCCCTCGCCTGCCGCAGCGGCGCAGGCGACCTGCTCATGCCCTGCGGCCGCTGCCGCCAGATCATCTACGAACTCGGCGGCCCGGACTGCCTGGTCGACACCCCCACCGGCCCGGCCCCCATGCGCGCGATCCTCCCCGACGCCTTCGGCCCAGCCCACCTGCCGTGAGGCCGCCGCGGACCAGCCCTTGGTCTCGGGACCACGGCTCCTGGCCGGTCGCTAACCATGCCTGGGCCTGGTCCCAAGGCACCGGGGCTCGATTTCGAGCCTTGCTGGCGCGTCGACGGAGATGGGCGAAACGTACCTCTGGTGGTTCGCCGGGGTGAGTCAGGCGCGGGTGCGGTCGCGGAAGACGGTGTAGCCCGCAGTCAGGTCGTCGGCGGCGGTGTCGAGGGCGTCGATGAGGTCGGCGCGGGTGACGGGGGCGTCCAAGAGTGGGCCGGTGCCGTCGCGGCGGGCGCAGAGCAGGCGGGGGCCGGGAATCAGGAAACCGAGCAGGTGGTCGGTGCCGACACCCCAGTCGAGAAACCGGCACGCGCCGGACAGTCGGCAGTGCTCGGCGGAGGTGATGGCCGGGTCGCCCGCCATGAGCAGGTCGAACGCCTCCACCGGGGAGCGGCCCGCGAACAGCGGGTCGACGTCGGGAAACGCCCGCAGGCGCGCCGCGTCGGCGCGCAGGACGTCGGCGAGGTGCGGCACGTAAACCAGGGTGTCGCGCCCGGTCACCACCTGCCCGGCGACGTGCACGCGGACCGTGCGCAACCCGGTGTCCACCTCGTCCACCGGCCCGAGTTCAAGCGCGAACGACGACGGCGCGCCGATGAGCCGCATAGGTCCTCCCCGGATGGCTGAGCCGAGCCTGCCACGGCCGCCGCGCCGATTCTGCTCGCTTCTGCGCACCCGGGCTACGGTGGGCGAGAGCCGACGAGAAGGGACGCCGATGGAGCCGTTCAGCGCCGTGGACGTCATCAGGGCCAAGCGCGACGGCGCCCGGCTGACCGACGAGCAGATCGACTGGGTGGTCGGCGCCTACACCCGGGGCGTCGTCGCCGAGGAGCAGATGTCCGCGCTGGCCATGGCGATCTACCTCAACGGCATGGACGCCGCCGAGACCGCCCGCTGGACCGCCGCCATGATCGCCTCCGGGGAGACCCTGTCCCTGCTGGTCGACCGGCCGACGGTCGACAAGCACTCCACCGGCGGGGTCGGTGACAAGATCACGCTGCCGCTTGCTCCGCTGGTCGCCGCCTGTGGAGCGGCGGTGCCACAGCTTTCCGGCCGTGGCCTCGGGCACACTGGCGGCACCCTCGACAAGCTGGAGTCCATCCCGGGGTGGCGCGCTCGCCTGACCTCCGAGGAGATTCAGGCGCAGCTGGTGGACGTGGGCGCGGTGATCTGCGCGGCGACCGAGGGGCTGGCTCCCGCTGATCGCAAGCTCTACGCCCTCCGTGACGTCACCGCGACGGTGGAGTCCATTCCGCTGATCGCCGCTTCGATCATGAGCAAGAAGATCGCTGAGGGCGCCGACGCTCTGGTGTTGGACGTCAAATGCGGTTCGGGCGCTTTCATGAAGACTCCCGAGGACGCCCGCGCGCTGGCTGCCGCTTTGGTTGACATCGGTGTTTCGCGGGGGATACGGGTTTCCGCGTTGATCACTGACATGTCGGTTCCGCTTGGGCGGGCGGTGGGGAACGCTGTGGAGGTGGCGGAGGCGGTTGAGGTTCTGCGCGGGGGTGGGCCTTCTGATGTGGTGGAGCTGACGCTCGCTCTGGCTCGGGAGATGGTGGATCTGGCTGGATTGTCCGATGTGGACCCTGGAGAGGTTCTGCGGTCTGGTGCGGCTTATGAGGTGTGGGCCGCGATGATTCGGGCTCAGGGGGGTGATCCGGATGCTCCGTTGCCGCAGCCTCAGCATGTGCACACTGTTGCGGCGTCGTCGGATGGGGTTTTGTCTCATTTGGACGCTTATGCTGTTGGGGTTGCGGCCTGGCGGTTGGGGGCTGGGCGGGCTCGTAAGGAGGATTCGGTGCAGGCTGCTGCTGGGGTGCTGTGCCATGTCAAGCCGGGTGATGTTGTTCGCGTTGGTGATCCCTTGCTGGAGTTGCGGACGGATACGCCTGGTGCGGTTCCTGCTGCTTTGGCTGCTCTTGATGGTGCGTATGCCATTGCTGAGACTGCGGCTGTTCGTGAGTCGTTGGTTCTTGAGGTGGTTCGCGGCTGAGTGTTCCCTGGGTTGTGGGGGTGCTCTCTGGGTTCCCGGGGTGGCTGGGTTGGTGGGTCCGCTCGATGGGGTGGAGTGGTTTCTTTGGGGCCCCTATGAAGGAAGATCCCGTCGTGGGAAAGACGGGTGGGGAGCCTTCGGCCCCACGACCACGG
>NZ_JBVJIN010000033.1:30583-67906 GCF_055586285.1 Actinokineospora sp. NPDC051303 | reverse complement strand
CCCCACCCCGTGTAGCCGAACAGCCACTCACCCACCGCGATCAACGACTTGCCCAACGGCGGATGCACCGTCAACTCATAACCGGCGTTGTCCTCGACACCCCCATTACGCAGCATCTGCCACGCCTGCGGCACATAATGCTTCTCATCGAACACCGGAGTGCCGTGATCCGTCGGCCACCCCAAATTCCACAACCGCACCACACCGGCCAACACACCCACAACCGCGGTCACCAACCACCCACGCACCCGGTCGGCGGGCATGGGGGTAGCCAAAGCCCGCCCGGGGCCAGCGGGCGGGCGTGGGGGGTCGGTTTGGGGGACGGTCTCAAGCAGCATGGCCGGGCTCCCCGCGGGCCCGGCTCATCAACCGCCCCAGTACTGGGCGAACGGCGCCATCGCCTCGCGGATGCGGTCGGCCATGGTGGCGGGCTTGACCGGCGCGGGCTCGGCCTGCTTCGGCTCGGCTTTGGGCTCGGTCTTGCGCTGGACGGGCGCGGCCTGCCTGGGGACGGTGGCCTGGACCTGCGCGGTGGCGGTGGCGGCAGCGGGCGGCGCGACCACGGCGGCCTCGGCGACCCGGGCCGGTGGAATCTTCGGCCGCTCGACCTGGGTGGTCGGCGCGGGCTGGTGCTGCGCGCCCGCGACGTCCTGCGACCCGGAGTCGCCCGACACCGCCCACAGCGCGCCCGCCGCGACGGCCAGCCCCGCCGCGGCTCCGGCGACGCGACGGGGCAGCGGGCCGCGCCCGGGAAGGTCGCGGCCTTCCCGGGACAGCACGTCAGCGACGGGCACCGAACGGGCCCGCGAATCCGGTCGCCAGGTCGTCACGGCGACAACACCTCCTGGTTGTGCCAGTCGGTCACATGCCTGCGACCTTGCGGCAGGTCGGCGCCTTGCCGAAGGCGTCGTTGATCTCGGGGTTCTCGCGCAGGTCCTTCATCGGGCCCTCGCTGTACTTCTCGAACACATCCGTGCTCTCGCCGAGTTCGGTGAGGGCCGCCTGGAACGCGGCCGGGTCGGTCGTCGGGGCGGCCTCGATCTTCTTGATCACCGAGTCGAGGGAGGTCTTCGCGCCGTCGATGTTCGCCAGGGCCTTGTCCACCACGGCGGAGGCGTTGGTGACCGGCGGCGCGCCCGCGCCGGTGATGGTGTCGCCGACCTGGGTCAGCCCCTCGCTCAGGGTGCCGAACAGGGTCAGCAGCCCTTCCTTAGTCTTCGCCGGGTTGGTCGGGTCGAGCGCCGGGAACTGCATGGCCTTCGCGCTCGTGGCGTCCACCGACTGGCAGACCTTTTCCACCCAGCCGACGGCGGGGCTCTCCGGCGGCGGAGCCGCCTCCGGGGAATCCGAACTGCAGCCTGCCAGGGCGGCGGCGGCGACCAGCGCCGACGCGAGAGCGGGGACGAGACGACCCATGATTTGTCTGCTTCCTTCTCGAAAAGACGAAAAGAGATCGCGCCGAAGCCATATGCCGGCTGCGAATGTCCGCCCCTGGCCCACTTGGCGACTACTGCATGAAACCCTACTGAAACACCAACGGCCCCGGCAAGAACCACCAAGGAACCAGCGTGGACTCACCAGGTGTTTTGTCACCCCAGCACAGTCCTGGCCGGTAACTTTTGAAGGTCACACAGGACCGACCACCTCGATCGGGTGCCGCCATCCGAGTGAACCGTCCGGTCACCTGACCCATGACATGGGAAAATCGAGGCGAAGATCCACCGGAGCGGACGCACGGCAGTGGTCCGTCCGGCTGATCGGATGGGGGGTCGACAGTGGTTTTGTCACAAACTCACAAGACGCTGATCCGGTTTCCACCATTTTCACAGAAAGCTGCGTCAACTTATGACCCATACGAGTGTCGCAACCGTCACGTAACGGTTGCATTTGACACACCTGGTGTGCCGAACTTATGGTCGTCGTCACAAAATAGCGCCCGCCCGACGGCGCGCTGCGGCGGAGTTTTGTGAGCGACAAGGGGACGAGAATGCCGATAGAACTGGGCAACCGACCCGCACCCCCGACCACTCGGAAGGACCAGCCCAAAGGAAGCCGACCACAGTTTCCTACTCCGCACGGACCCGTATCGAGGATTCCGTCGCAGGACGACCGAGCCACCGCGCTCTGGGCGAGCCTGCCAAGGGAGTTGGTGGCCCGCTTCCGTCCGATGGTCGGTCAGCTCACCCAAGACATGATCCGCGAGATCCAGCGCGCGGTCCCCGCCTACGCCCAGCCCCTGGAAGGCCACTTCGGCGCGATCATGGTCGCGGGCGTCGAGCAGGCGGTCATGCGCATCCTCGACACCGTCGGCGTCGGCGGCGCCCAGGACGAGAACTGGGCCAACGTCTTCCGACAGCTCGGCCGGGTCGAGTTCGGCGAGGGCCGCAGCCTCGACTGCCTCCAGACCGCCTACCGGGTCGGCGGCCGGGTGGCCTGGCGCCACCTCGCCGCGTGGGGCCAGCAGCAGCGGCTGCCCACCTCGATGCTGACCGTCGCCGCCGAAGCGATCTTCGCCTACGTCGATGAGATCTCCACCCTGTCCATCGAGGGCTACACCGCCGCGCAAGCCCAGTCGGTCGGCGTGATCGAGCGATGCAGACGCAGGCTGGTCGAGCTGATCCTGAGCGAGCCGCCCGCGTCGATGGCGACCATCACCAAACTCGCCGCCACCGCCCGGTGGCGGGTCCCCGACTCCGTCGCGGTCGTCGTGGTCGAGCAGGCTGGCGACGGCGAGTCCGACGAGTTCAACGGCCCCGGCCTGCACGAGGACGTGCTGACCGACCTCGACGGCGAGATGCCGTGCCTGGTGATGTCGGACCCGCAGCGGCAACTGCGCGGCCTGCGCGAGCAACTGCGCGGCAGGCGGGCCTGCGTCGGCCCGATGGTGTCGCTGCGCGAGGCGGCGACCTCGCTGCGCTGGGCGCGGCGCGCCATGGGCCTGGTGCACCGCGGCGTCATCAACGACGGCCCGGTCACCTGGTGCCGCGACCACCTGTCCACGCTGTGGCTGCTCGCCGACGAGTTCCTGGTGCGCGAACTGCTCAAGCGCACGCTGGCCCCGCTGGCCGACCTGACCGCCAAGCAGCGGGCCCGCACCGCGGAAACCCTGCTGGCCTGGCTGGAAACCCGAGGCAGCGCCCCCGAGATCGCCGAACGACTGCAAATCCACCCCCAGACCGTGCGCTACCGCATGCGCCAGGTCGAAAAGCTGTTCGGCGACCAGCTCGCCGACCCAGACTCCCGGCTGGACCTGGAGATCGCGTTGCGGGCACACCGGCTGCTGTGGCCGGGCGACCGCACGCACGACGGCCGGGAAACCCCCGCCCGCGCGAGCTGAAACCGCTTCCCTAGGACGACGGCCGGTCCCGCCCAGCGGGATCGGCCGTCGTCCTATCCCGCCGTCGTACTCAAACAACTCGCAGAAGCAGGCTCCAGGCTTGTGGGCCCATGATAATTTCTCTCATATCACGGGCGTATTGCAGAATAAGTCTCGGAGAAGTTCCGCCGAACCCGTGAATCACTGTAGATTCCGTGACGGGTGAACCGCCTGCCTACCTTTGCGCAACCGGCACGGAATAACGCCCGGAATACGTTGACGACAATCTTCGGCCCGCCGGTCGGGATTGGCACGCACCAGGAGGCCGACGGTGTCAGAGCAGCGCGACGAACCGGACGGACTAGCCGAGTTCCCGCTGCGGATAGCCTTCGACTCCCTGCTCTCCCCTGCCGCGGCGGGCGACCGGGACGACCAGGACGTCAGCTCCATCGACCTGTGGTCCCTGCTGCCGTCGAACCTCGCGCCGCTGTTCCGCCCCGGCGTGCAGGACCTCACCGAAGAGATCCGCAGCGAGCTCAACCGGGCCATCCCGGCCTTCGGCAGACGCATGGACGGCTCCTTCGGCCGCTCGGTCACCGAAGGCATCCAGCAGGCCATCATGCAGTTCATCGACCGCCTCGCCGACCCGACCGCCCCCCAGGACGACCGCGCGCAACTGTTCCGCGAACTCGGCGTGCACGAGCTGTACGACGGGCCGATCCTCGACGTCCTGCAGACGGCTTACCGGATCGGCGCCAGGGTCGCCTGGCGGCGGATGTCGCAGGTCGGCGACCGCGCGGGCGTGCCGACAGCGACCCTGTGCCTGCTCGCCGAGGCGATTTTCGCCTACATCGATGAGCTGTCCGCGCTGTCGGTTGAGGGACACGCTTCGGTGCGGGCACGGGAAATGGGCGCCCTGGAGCGTCGGCGGCGGCAGTTGCTTGAGGTGATCCTCTCCCCCGCGGCGGCGACTCCGCAGACTCTGGCCCGGCTCGCCGAGGCCGCGCGGTGGCCGGTGCCGGAACGGGTGATCACGGTGGCTCTGGAGTTGCGGGGGGACGAGCCGGAACAGCTCCCCGGGGCCACGCTCGACAGCCGCATCCTGGTCGACTTAGAGGGCAACGAGCCGTGCCTGGTGCTGGCTGAGGAGAACCGGGACGCGCTGCAGAAGCTGAGCCAGGAACTGCCCGGGTGGCGGGCGGCGGTGGGGCCGACCGTGCCGGTGACCGAGGCCGCGGAGTCGCTGCGCTGGGCCCGGCGGACGTTGGGGCTGGTGAGCCAAGGGGCCCTGCCGGATGTGGACGTGACGTGGTTCGACCGGCATATGTCTGTGTTGTGGCTGCTGAACGATCCGTTCTTGGTTCAGGAGATTTCTGAGCGGGCGTTGGCGCCGATGGCGGAGTTGACGGGGAAACAGCGGGACAAGCTCAGCGAGACACTGCTGATCTGGCTGGAGACGCGACGCAGTGCGCCGGAGATCGCGCAGTTGCTTGATGTGCATCCGCAGACTGTGCGGTACCGGTTGCGGCAGCTTGAGCGGCTGTTCGGGGCCAGCTTGGAGGATCCGGATCGGCGGTTCGATATTGAGGTGGCGTTGCGGGCTCGGCGGACGTTGCGGGGGTTTGAGCACTCTCGGTGAGTGCTGTTGCTGTTGCGGGGCTTCCCGGGCTGGGTTTCGTGGGGTTGCTCGATGGGGTGGAGTGGTTTCTTCGGGGCCCCTACGAAGGAAGATCGCCGTGTGAAAGACGGGTGGGAAGCCTACGGCCTCACACGCGCGCAGCCAGCTTAGCGATCTTCCTTCTCCCCCGAAGAAACCACTCCACCCCATCGAGCACCTGGCAGGGGCCGTGCGGCCTGACAGGAGCGTGGGTTCGCTGTCCTGCTCCCACCGGGCACCTGGCAGGGGCGGGTGCGGTTGGCAGGGGCGTGGTTCGCTGCCTTTGCTCCACCCATCGGGTACCTGGCAGGGCTGGTTGGCAGGGGCGGGGATGGCGGGCTCCCGCCGGGTGCCTGGCGGCGATTTAGGTGGGTGGTGGTGTGGTGGTATTGGGAATGCAGGAGAGGGCAGGCGCTTGGCGCCTGCCCTCTCTTTAAGCGGATGCTCACCCAACAGCGGTAGGGTTTCAAACCACCGCCAGGGCATCGCGCGGGACGGGCGACGTTGCCTGTCCTGATAGGTTTCCCCGACCGGCCCCCAATGCGGCCGACACGTTTAGTTTACCTATTGGGCCATTTAGGGGACAAGCTGTGGGGCGTAATTCACCTTGAATCAATGATCATGGGGCTGGGTATTGTCACGTTTCGCGTGAAATTACCTGGGGATGAGTTGGGAGACCTTCCAGCGGCCGTCTACCTTCTCGGCTGTGACGCTCAGTTGGGCGCCGCCGGAGGTGGGTTCGCCGGTGTCGCCTCGGGTGGCGCTTTGGTCCATGAAGACCAGGAGGGTGGCGCGGTCGCCGTTCAGGACTGAGACGCCGGAGATTACTACCTTGGAGCGGAGGACCAGCTTTTGAGCTGGGGCCTGTTCGCGGACCTGTTGGAACAGGCGGGCGTACTGGGTTGACGCCTCGCCGGTGAGGAGGTCTCGGGCGGCTAGTTCGGTGACCACGGTGTTGTCGAACTTGTACGAAAAAATCTTCTCTAGGCCGTCGCGGATGGCTGTGCTGACTTCGGCTGTCGCCCCGGCGTCCACTAGGGCCTTGTTGTCGCTGGCTGAGCCGCGGACCTGGTCGGCGCGGATGGTCATCCAGACACCGGTGCCCGCCAGGAGCAGAGCCAGGGCCAGGAGGATCAGCGGGAGCGCGGGGCGGGGGCGGCGGGGGGACTGCTCCGTGTCAACTGCCGATGAGTCGGGCGTCGAGGGGGTGGTTACCTGCTCCTCGGGCTCCTGGGGGGTGGTGGCGGGCTCGGCTCGGGACGACTCTTGGGCTGCTCGGCGGGCCGCGCGGCCTGCCACCACCGGCCTGCGGCCGCCGCGGGCCGTGGTGTCGGGGCGTCCGGTGCGCATCTCTAGGGTCCTCTCGTGTGCCGGTCAGGCCGTGTTCATCGGGACCTGGCCAAGGGCGCTGAGCAACCAGCCCGACTCGGTCCTGGTCAGCTCGGCCTGGAACCGGCTGCGCTTGGTGGCGGGCTGGCCGCCGTCGGGGATCACCACGATCTCCACGGCGGCGATCGCCTTGGCGGTGCCGCGTTCGGTGTCCAAATCGGTCAACGCCGCGTCGGTGACCCGGCCCTCGCTGGTGGTCTTGGCCTCGACCACCCGCTGCTTGCTGACCTCACGGGTCTGCGCCAACTCCTCACGCAGACCGCCGGTCGAGCCCGCCAGCCAGCGGTCCAGACCCTTGTCCACCTCACGGTAGTCCAGCGTGTTGAACGTGGCCACGCCCGACCGCGCCGCGGCCAAGGCCCGGTCGCGCTCCTCGGCGCGGGCCGCGTCCTGGTCGGTCGCGGCCGAATACAGGCCGTAGCCCGCCCACAGCGCGAAGCCGAGCGCCACCACCAGCGCGGCCGCGGCCAGCGCCAGCAGCCGCGAACGCGCCGGGGGCTGGGCGTCGCTGCCACTGTCGATGTCGACGTCGATGCCGCTCATGTCCGCCTCCCTGGTCACGGGGTCAGGGCCAGCATCTCGTCCAGTGAACCGCGCAGCCGCGGACTCTGCTGGTCGGGCAAGGTGCTGGTGGCGCCATAGCTCGCGGGCGCGACCGCGGGCGGGACGCCGCCGGACGGGGCGTTCTGCGAGCCGCGCACGTTGCCGCTGCCCGGGGCCAGCGCGCAGCGCGCGTTGGTGTTGAGCGGCGCGGGCGAGGTGTCCAGGCCGTTGCGATAGCGGGTGCCCTCGTAGCCCGCCGTGCACGGCAGCGGGTCGAAGAACGTCGAGGACAGGCCGAAGTGCGCGCCGTCCGGGCGGACCACGTCACCAGCGGCCGCGACCGCCTGCGGGGTGACCACCAGCATCTGCTCCAACCCGTTCTGCCGGGTGGCCAGGACGTTCGACGTGGTCAGCAGGTTCGCCAGCACCGCGCCCAGCGACGGGCCGGTCTCCTGCAACAGGGCGCTGACCTGCGCGGCCGCGCCGGGCGCGTTGCCCAGCAGAGCCCGGATGTCGCCGTCGGAGCGGCCAAGCTGCTCGGCGATGAGCTTGCTGTTGACCGCGAGGTTCTTGATGGCGGCGGAACTCTCGGCCTGCGTGGTCAGCACCGTGCCGGAGTCCTTGATCAGCGACGTGGTCTGCGGCAGGTTCTCGGTGGCGAGCTTGGTGAAGCTGCTCGCCGAGTCCAACAGGGCCTGCAGGCTGGGGCCGGTGCCCTGGGTGGCCAGGTACAGCTCGTCCACCAGCGAGCGCAGCTCCTCGCGCGGCACCGACTCCACCAGCTTGTCCAGGTTGAGCAGCACTGTCTCGCTGGCCAACGGGATCTTGGTGGACTCGCGGCCGATCACCGAGCCCTCGGTGAGGTAGGGCTGGCCGTCGCGGCGGGGGCGCAGGTCCACGAACTGCTCGCCGACCGCGGACCGGTTGGCGACGACGGCCTCCACGTCCGCGGGGACCTGTGGGGCGTCGTCGCGGATGCGCAGCTCGACCTCGACGCCATCAGGGATCAAGTGCAGGTCGGCGACCCGCCCGATCGCCACGCCGCGGTAGGTGACCTCGGCGTTGGAGAAGATGCCGCCGGAGTCGGCCAGGCGGACCTTCACCCGGTAGCCGGTCGCGCCGAACAGCGCGTCAAGGCCCGCGTAGCGCGCGCCGACGTAGCTCACGCCCAGCAGGGCGATGAGCACGAAGATCGTCAACTGCACCTGAACCCGTCGGGTGATGATCACGAGCCTGCACCTCCGGCGGTCTCGGACGGGCCTAGGTCGGCCGGGGGAAGCGGCAGCGGCGCGGACGCGGGAGCGGGCCTGCCCTGACCGTGCGTGCGCGAGTTGAGCGAAAGGTAGACGTTGAGGTAGTCACCCTTGATCGCGTTGATCGCGCCATCGGTGAACGGGAACGTGAACAGCAGCTCCATCGCCTGCGGCAACTGCTGGCCCGCCTCGTTGAGCTTGCGCAGCGTCGGCTCCAGGGCGCGCAGGTCGGCGACGATGTCGTCCTTGCTCCGCTTGATCACGTCGGTGGCGACCCCGGAGAGCGAGTTCAGCGAGTTGAGCATGTTCACGAACTGGGTGCGCTGCTCGGAGAGCACCTTGATGCCCGGGGCCAGGTTGTCCAACAGGCCGTTGATCTTGTCGCTCTGCCCGGCCAGCGACGTCGAGAGCTTGTCGAGGCTGTCGAGCGCGCGGACGATCTCGCCGCGGTGGCTGTCGAGGCCGCCCGCGAAGGTGTTGAGGTTGGTCAGCAGCGCGTGGATGTCGCTCTCGTTGCCGGTGAGCGCGGCGTTCAGCTCGCGGTTGATCTGCTGGAGCTGCGCGACGCCGCCGCCGTTGAGCAGCATGGACAGCGCGCCGAACACCTCTTCGATCTCGGTGTTGCGGTTGGTCCGCTCCACCGGGATGTTCGCGCCCTCGGCCAGCACGCCCTCGCGGGCCTCCTCGGCCGGGTCGTCAAGCTCGACGAACTTCTCGCCCAAGACGCTGGACTGGCGCAGCCGGGCCAGCGCGGTCCCCGACAGCCGCACGGACCCGTTGACCGCGAGGGTCACCCGGGCGGTGCGGCCGTCCGGGGCCAGCTCGATGGCCTCGACCTTGCCCACGGTGACGTCATCGACCTTGACCCCGGACTGCGGAACCAGGTCGAGCACGTCCTTGAAGTCGGCGGTGACCCGGTACGGGTGGTCGCCGAGGTCGGCGCCGCCGGGCAGGTCCACCCCGTAGAGGCCCGAGCCGCAGCCAGCGAGCAGCGTGGCGCCCAGGGTGAGCGCCGTCGCCCGAGCCGCGACCTTCCCGGCCCGCCGCGTCCGCGGTGTCAGCGCGCGCATCAGTTGCCTCCCTGCGCGTCGGCCGTCCGCGGCAGCGGCAGCATCGAGAACTCGTTGAGGTTGGCCCGGCCGTCGATCGTGTGGGTCGCCGGGTCGTAGGCGTTGACCAGGTTCGTCAGCGCCAGCGGGGTGGCGTCGAGCGCCTCGGCCAGCGACGCGCGCTGGTCGGAGAGCAGCTTGGTCGTGCCAGCCAGCTTGTCCACATTGGACTTGATCCGGGCCCGGTTGTCCTTGATGAAGCCCTCGACCGCGCCCAGCGCCACGGACAGGTCCTTGAGCGCCGCGTCGAAGGTGGCGCGCTCGTTGGCGAGGAACTGGGTCACCGAGGAGAGCTGGTCATCGATCTGGCGGACCTTGTCGTCGTTGGCCGCGAGCAGCGCGGCGAACTTCGAGAGGCTGTCGATCGTGGTGAACAGGTCGTCCTGGGAGCCGTTGAGGGTGCGGGCGAGGTCGCCGAGGTCGCGGACCGTCTGGCCCATGTCCGCGCCATTGCCGCGCAGGTACTTCTCGGTGTCGCGGATCAGGTCGCTGAACGCGCCGTCGGTGTTGGCGCCCTCCGGGCCGAGCGCGGTGGTGAGCTTGTCGAGGCTGGAGAACAGCTCGTCAAGCTCGACCGGGACGACCGTGCGCTCCAGCGGGATCACCGTGCCGTCCGCGATGCGCTTGCCGGAGGTCAGGACCGGGGCGAGCTGCACGTAGCGGTCGCTGACCAGGCTGGGGGTGACGACCAGGGCGTTGGCGTTCTCCGGGACCGGGGCTTCGGCGTCGATGGTCATCGTGACCTTGACGTTGGGGCCCTGCGGCTCCACCGAGTCCACGGTGCCCACGGCGACGCCGAGGACCCGCACATCGGACCCGGCGTAGAGGCCGACCGCCGCGGCGAAGTACGCCGTGAGCGAGCGGGTCTTGCCCTGGTTGAGCAGCGCCCACGTGCCCGCGGCGAGCACCATGACCGCGACCGCGCCGAGCGCGATCAGGCGCAGCAGGCGGGCCTTGCGCTTCGTCGTGGCCATCAGCGACCTCCCCTAGGCGGGACGCACCCGGCGGAACCGTCCGCGGGCGGAATGAGCCCGCAGATGTAGCTGTCGATCCACCGTCCGTTGCCGACGGCGTTGCCGACGAGCCGGTAGAACGGGCCCGCGAGCCGCAGGCTGCGGTCGAGGTTGTCCTGGTTCTTCTGCAACACGTCGGTGACCCGGTCGAGCTGTTCGAGCGCGGGCCCGATCTGCGCCTGGTTGTCCGCGACCAGCGCGGAGAGCTGGCGGGACAGGTCGCGGGTGCCGCTGAGCAGCGCGCCGATCGCGTCGCGGCGCCGGTCGAACTCGGCCAGCAGGGTGGTGCCGTCGTTGAGCAGCGCCTGGAACTGGTCGGTGCGGTCGGCGAGGGTCTTGCTCACCCCCGAGGTGCTTTCCAGCAACTGCTTGAGTTCCTGGTCGCGGGAGGAGATCGTGTGCGACAGCTTCGACAGGCCGTCCAGAGCGGTGCGCACGCTCTCGGGGGTGGTGGCCCCGAAGGTCTGCGAGAGCACCTTGAAGCTCTCCGCGAGCTGCGCGGTGTCGATCTCGCCGGTCGTCTTGGCCAGGTCGCCGAAGGCGTCGTTGACGTCGTAGGCGGTGACCGTGCGGTCCTGCGGGATCGGGGTGTCCGGGTCGAGCTCCTTGGTGCCCAGCGGGTCGAGCGCCAGGTTCTTCTGGCCGAGCAGGGTCTTGATCTTGATCGCGGCGACGGTCTGGTCGCCCAGCCAGACGCCCCTGGCCCGGAAGGACACCTTGACGTAGGTGCTCTCCAGCTCGACCTCGGTCACCTTGCCGACCTTGACCCCGGCGACCCGGACCTCGTCGTCTGGCTTGAGGCCAGCCGCCTCGCGGAAGTGCGCGGTGTAGACCCGGCCGCCGATCAGCGGAAGGGTCTCCCAGGTGAAGATCAGGACGCCGAGCACCGCCATGACGGCCAGGCCGACGAGGCCCAGCTTGACGGTGTTGCGTTCGCGGAACGGTTTCACGATCGGCACCTCGCGTCGGTGACCGGCAGGCCGACGTCGCCCGGCGACTGCCCGGGGGCGGGCGGGGCGTCGGTGGAGGCCGAGCACAGGTAGAAGTTGAGCCAGGAGCCATACGACGCGGTCCGCCCGATGGCCTCGTACTTGATCGGCAGGTTCGCGATGAACTTGTCGAACGCCGGGGAGTTGTCCGCCAGCGTCCTCGACAGCGCGCCCAGGGCGTCGATGTCGCGGCGCAGCGGCTCCCGGCCCTGTTCGAGCAGGCCCGAGGTGGCCGTGGTCAGCGCGGCGATGCCGTCGATCGCCTCGCCGATCGGCTTGGCGTCCCTGGCCAGGCCGCTGACCAGCTCCTGGGTCGTGAGGACCAGGGCGGAGAACTGGTCGCCGCGCGAGTTCATCTGGCCGAGCACGGTGTTGAGGTTGCCGATGACCCGGCCGAACACGTCGTCCTTCTGCGCCAGCGTCGTGGTCAGCGAGCCGATGTGCTTGAGCAGGTTCTCCACCGTGCCGCCCTCGCCCTGCAGGACCTGCACGACCTCCATGGACAGCTTGTTCACGTCCTCAGGCGAGAGCGCCTGGAACAGCGGCTTGAACCCGTTGAACATGGCGGTCAGGTCCAGCGCGGGGCGGGTGCGCTCCAGCGGGATGAGCGTGCCCTCCTTGAGCGACCCGGACCCGGTGCCCTGGTCCAAGGAGATGTAGCGCTGGCCGATCAGGTTGCGGAACTTGATCGTCGCGGTGACCGTCGGGGACAGCGACCAGCGGCGGTCCACCTCGAACTCGACCTCGCTGAACCGCCGGTCGACGACCTTGATGTCGGTGACCTGGCCGACCCGGACACCGGCCATGCGGATGTCGTCGCTGGGGTTGAGCGAGGTGACGTCGGTGAACCGGGCGCGGTAGGTCAGCGCGTCGCCAGTGCCCTTGTTGGCGATGGTGATGCCGAGCAGGGTGGTGGCCAGCACGGTGATCACCGTGAAGATCAGGCCCTTGACGATCGGGCCGCCGAGGCCCTTCAACTGCTTCACGACAGCGTCACCTCGGTTCCGCGCAGGAGCGGGCCGACGAGCAGGCTGCTCCACTGCGGCATCTCACTCGGGCTGACTCCCTCGACCGGCGCCAACAGCTCGGCGATGAACTGGTTCTCCTCCGGGGAGTTCGCCACGCCCAAGCCGTCCGAGCCGAGGTCGGGGTTGTACGACGCGGGCGCCACGCCGCCGCCACCGCCGGGGCAGCGGGGGCCGCCGCCCGCATTGAAGACGGGCCGGTCGCGACCGGGCACGTACGCGCCGCGCGAATCCTTGACGGTGAGCTTCACGTGCAGGCCCGGCTCGCCGGTGCCCACGCCCATCGCCTTGTCGATCAGCGGCTTGAGCCGGATCACCGCGTTGGTCAGGCAGGGGAACTCCGGCGAGTAGCGCGCCAGGGTCTCCAGCGTCGGGCGGCTGGCGTCGGCGAGGCCGATCAGCGTGTTGCGGTTGGCCCGGACAAACTTGTCCAGGTCGTTGGTGGTGCTGGTCAGCGTCTTGAACAGCTCCGCCACCTGGTTCTTCTGCTCGGCGAAGGTCTTGGCGGTGACGGTGAGCCCGTCGAGCGCCTCCACGATGTCGGGCCCGGCCGCCTCGTAGACCTCGAAGGTGTCGGCCATCCGGCTGATGTCGGTCTGGATCTGCGGCATCTGCGGGTTGAGCTGGTCGAGGTACTGGTTCATCGTCGCCAGGGTCTCCCCCAGCGGCTTGCCCCGGCCCTCCAGCGCCTGCGCGATCGCGCCCAGCGAGCTGGACAGCTTCTGCGGCTGGACCGCCTGCAACACCGGCAGCAGGTCCTTGAGCGCCTTCTCCACCTCGATGGCGCGCATCGTGGTGTCCTGCTGGATGACGTCGCCCGCGGCCAGCGGCCGGGCGGGGCGCTCCGGCACGACCAGGCTGACGTAGCGCTGGCCGAACAGCGTCTTGGGCAGCAGCCGCGCGGAGACGTTGCTCGGCAGCATGGACAGCTTGTCCGGGTCGATCGCCAAGTCGACCGCGACGCCGTCGCCGGTGGTGCGGACCTGCTTCACGGTGCCGACCATGACACCGCGGATCTTGACGTCGGCGTTCTCCTTGAGCTGGTTGCCGACCCGGTCCGCGTGCAGGGTGACCGGCGTGGTGCTGACGAAGTCCTTCTGGTAGATGGCGATCGAGAGCCAGCCCAGCGCGCCCAGGAGCACGATGAAGACCAGGCCCAGCGCCCGGTTCCGCAGCCGCAGCCCACTCATCCGGCCACCCGCACCGTCGTCGTCGCGCCCCAGATCGCGAGGCTGAGGAAGAAGTCCATCACGCTGACGATCACGATCGAGGTTCGCACCGAGCGGCCCACCGCGATGCCCACGCCCGCCGGGCCGCCGCTGGCGCGGTAGCCGTAGAAGCAGTGCGTGAGGATGATCGCCACACTGAAGATCATGACCTTCACGAACGACCAGACCACGTCCTCCGGTGGGAGGAACAGGGTGAAGTAGTGGTCATAGGTGCCCGCCGACTGCCCGTACACCTCCACCGTGATCGTGCGCGCCGCCAGGTAGGCGGTCAGCAGGCCGATCACGTACAGCGGGATGATCGCGATGAAGCCCGCGATGATCCGGGTGGTGACCAGGTACGGCAGCGACCGCACGGCCATCACCTCCAGCGCGTCGATCTCCTCGGAGATCCGCATCGCGCCCAGCTGCGCGGTGAAGCCGGAGCCGACCGTCGAGGACAGCGCCAGCGCCGCGGCCAGCGGGGCGATCTCACGGGTGTTGAGGTACGCCGAGAGGAAGCCCGCGAACGCCGCGGTGCCGATCTGGTTCAGCGCCGAGAAGCCCTGCAGGCCGACCACGGTGCCGGTGAAGACCGACAGGCCGACCATCACGCCGATGGTGCCGCCGATGACCGCGAGCGCGCCGCTGCCGAAGCTGACCTCGGCGAGCAGCCGGACGATCTCGCGGAAGTAGCGGGTGATCGCGAACGGCGCCCACGCCAGCGCGCGGAAATAGAACCGGAGCTGGTCGCCGAGGCGCTCCAGGGCGTTGAGTGGACGCTGGAAGCTCGGGCGGTAGCGGCCGCTGAGGATCGCCACGTCATGCCCCCTTCGCCGGGACGAGTTGCAGGTAGATCACGCTGACCACCAGGTTCACGAAGAACAGCAGCAGGAACGTGATGACCACGGACTGGTTGACGACGTCGCCGACGCCCTTCGGGCCGCCCTTCGGATTGAGGCCCCGGTAGGCGGCCACGAGTCCGGCGAGGAAACCGAAGATCAGCGCCTTGATCTCGCTCACCCACAGGTCGGGGAGCTGGGCAAGGGCCGAGAAACTGGCGAGGAACGCGCCGGGGGTGCCGTCCTGGACGACCACGTTGAAGAAGTAGCCGCCGCAGACGCCCACGACGCTGACCATGCCGTTGAGCAGGATCGCCACCGCCATCGCGGCGAGCACCCGAGGCACCACCAGCCGCTGGATCGGCGAGACGCCCAGCACCATCATCGCGTCGATCTCCTCGCGGATGGTCCGCGAGCCGAGGTCGGCGCAGATGGCCGAGCCGCCCGCGCCCGCCACCACCAGGGTGGTGACGATCGGGCTGGCCTGCTGGACGACCGCGAGCACGCTGGCCGCGCCGTTGAACGAGTCTGCGCCGATCTGCGCGGTCAGCGAGCCGAGCTGCAAGGTGATGACCGCGCCGAACGGGATGGACACGAGCGCGGCGGGCATGATCGAGACGCTGGCGATGAACCAGAACTGCTGGAGGAACTCCCGGATCTGGAACGGGCGCTTGAACATGGCCACGACGACGTCGAGGCCCATCGCGAACAGGTTGCCGAACTCGCGCAGCGCGCCGGTGACCGCGTTGCTCGCGGCCGCCATCGGCGAACGGGTGGTGGTGCTCACTGATCGCCTCCGTCACGCCGCCACGGACGCAGCCTCGGCCGCGTCGCCGGGGCCTGCTGCACCTGCTGCGGCGGGATCGGGCGAGTCGCCTGGTGCGCCTGCTGCGGCGCCACCGGCCGAGTCGGGGGGCGCTCGGGAAGCGCGGTCGGCATGGCCATGCCCGCGGTGCGGCGGCGCCAGTCCTGGTAGCGGTCGAAGTCCTCGCGGCTGAGGCTGGCGAGGATGCCGTGCTGGGCGGGCTCGGGCAGCGTGTGCAGGATCTGCATGACCCGCTGGCGCCTGCGCCGCGCCGCGTCGCGCGGCGGCAGGCCCGGCGTCGGCTCAAGCTGCGGGACGACGCCGCGCATGTCCTCAGTGGACCCGTCGTGGTGCCCGGCGCGGTGGTGTTCGAGCTCGGCGGCCATCTGCGCGGAGTCCTTCTCCTCCGACATGCCGATCGGGCCGAGGCGGCGGCCGTTGAGGAACTGCTCGACCACCGGCTCCTCACTGGTCAGCAGCACCTCGCGCGGACCGAACATCACCAGTTCCTTGCGGAAAAGCATGCCGAGATTATCCGGCACCGTCCGCGCGACGTTGATGTTGTGGGTGACGATCAGGATCGTCGCGTCGATCTGCGCGTTCAAGTCGATCAGCAACTGCGACAGATACGCGGTGCGGACCGGGTCGAGACCCGAGTCCGGCTCGTCGCACAGGATGATCTGCGGGTCCAGCACCAGCGCGCGAGCCAACCCAGCGCGCTTGCGCATACCACCGGAGATCTCACCGGGCAGCTTCTGCTCCGCGCCGAGCATGCCGACCATGTCCATCTTGGACATGACGATGTCGTGGATCTCCTTCTCGCTCTTGCGGGTGTGCTCCCGCAGCGGGAAAGCCACGTTGTCGTAGATGCTCATCGAGCCGAACAGCGCGCCGTCCTGGAACAGCACCCCGAACAGCTTGCGGATCTCGTACATGTCCTTCTCGGAACACGAGCACAGGTCGACGCCGTTGATGACGACCCGGCCCCGCTCCGGCTTGAGCAACCCGATCAGACACTTGAGGAACACCGACTTGCCAGTGCCCGACGGACCGAGCAGCACGCTGACCTCACCAGAGGGCAGAGTGAGCGTCACGTCCCGCCAGATGGCCTGCCTGCCGAACGACTTGCTCAGGCCCTCGACGACGACCTCGACACCCATCACACCTCCCGGGAGAACTACTGTGGACTATCGGCGGCTTCGGCGGCCAGGTCGGCCCCGGCCCGCGAAGCACGAGACTGCGGGTTATGGCGCGGGCGCCGTCGTTCCCCGTGAGACCAGCACGTTCTCGACCTCGTTGCCCGGACCCGACACCAGTCCGCTGATCAGCTTGTCGAGGTTCTCGGTCGTGCCGCAGCCGGTGAACGCGGGGATCTCGGCGACCGACTTCAGCACGCTGCGCTTGCCTTCGGGGAGCTTGACCGTGCCTTCCATCGGCAGCCTCAGCGGGGTCGCGGTGCGGCAGTTGGGGCCGACCTTGAGGTCGACGCCGTCCTGGCGGACTTCGAGGACCTTCAGGGTGACCTCGGCGGTCGTCTTCTTGAGCGTCGCGGCGAGATCGCCGTCCTTGTCCGGCGCGATCGTGGCGAAGCCGTTGACCGTGCCCTGCCCGGAGAGCTTGTTCGTCACCGGCATGAACTTGAAGACCAGCAGGTACGCCTCAGCGGGCTTGAGGTCGATCGTGCCCGTCATCTTGTTGCCGTCCGGACCGGGGGCGGAGATCTCGATATCGGTCGCCAGCGCCCCCGTCAGCACCACGTTGGTCTTGAGCTTGGCGATGCGCGTGGTGGCGGTGAGGTCGAAGTAGTACATGAGCCCCTGGGCCGTCACCGGCGGCTGGGCCAGCGCCCGGTTCTCCGCCGGGGCCTGCTGAGCGACGGGGGCCTGGGCGGCGCGGGGGGTCACGTTGACCGTGCCCAGCGCGCCCGCGCCCGGGTTGGCGGCGCAGTCGACGGTCAGGCCGCCGCTGCGCAGGGTGGCGTTGAGGCCGCTCAGCTCCACCTTCGCCTCGCCCTCGGCGGGGGTGAACGTGACGGACTTGCCGATGGCCACGACGCCCAGTTCACCGCCGTCGGGAAGCGGGTTCGACGAGGTCAGGTCGGCGACCTGGAGGTCCCGGGGCGCGTCGCCCTGGTGGAGAGCGAGCCTGGGGCGCACGGCGGTGTCGACGGTCGTCCCACTCCCCCGCAGCGCGCCCACGACAGCGGCAGGCAACGTCAGCTTCGCGGTGGGCTCCGCGGTGACCGCGTCACCCGCGACCGCGGTGGAGGGCACAGTCAGGCCGAACTCGACCGGGACGTCTACCCGTTCCCCACCCGGCAGCGTGCAGCCGAAACTGCCAACCGCCGTGGTCTGGCCCGCGGTGGCGGCGCCGGTGAAGTACAGCCCGCCCGCGACCGCGGCGCCGACCGCGACGGCGGCGATGGCTCGCACCGCGACACGGCGGCTCTTCCGAGACCGGGAAACGTTCATGAGACGACCACTCACCTGCCGGATAATAAGCGGAGGGAATAGGCGCAAACCGCACGCCGAACCACGGCAAGGGACGTTACCAGCGTGTCACCAGCATGACAACAGTGCTTTCCGTACTGGCGCGTAATGGCAGGGGAGTTGTCACTGGGCGCGCAATTCCATGGTCCACTTTGTGCGCAACCCCGCAGATCACTGGGGGCGCGGCAGGCCCTCGGGGCGGGTGGATGGCGCTGTTTTGTGCTTGGTCGAGCAAGCTGGCCAGCAGAGTTGTCACTGAACGCCGGGTTCCTGGGGTGGGGGCGAAACACGGGACGGGAATGATTTGGGCACCATTGTGTCACGTGGGTTCAGCGGGGATAGGTTGTGCGTCCGCGACGGGTTCGCGCATCGGCGGAATCTTCGCCGGGTTATTTGGGGCGATTTCGTGTTCGGGTGTCTTCGGGGGCTTCGGGGGGCATCGTAGGGGCTGTCTGGTGGTGGGTGGCTCGTGGGGTGTGCTCGATGGGGTGGAGCGGTTCCCGGGCTGGGTTTCGTGGGTCCGCTCGATGGGGTGGAGTGGTTTCTTCGGGGCCCCTACGAAGGAAGATCGCCGTGTGAAAGACGGGTGGGAAGCCTACGGCCTCACACGTGCGGAGCCAGCTTAGCGATCTTCCTTCTCCCCCGAAGAAACCACTCCACCCCATCGAGCACCTGGCGGGCGTGGGTGCCGGTTGGTGGGAGCGTGGGTTCGCTGTTTGACCCCACCGGGCACCTGGCAGGGGCGGGTGCGGTTGGCAGGGGCGTGGGTCGCTGCCTTTGCTCCACCCACCGAGCACCTGGCAGAGGTCGGGCAGGGCTGGTTGGCAGGGTGGGTGGCGGGCGCCCGCTGGCGTTGGGTGTGGCTGGCGGGTGGCTGCCTCGGTCCATCAGCCGGTGCCGCAGGGCTCAGGCGCCTTCGCGGACTGAGCGGAGGCGTTGGCGTTCCTCTCGGATGAGGGCGCAGGCCTCGCTCAGGTCGTGGGGGGTGCGGGCTTTGGCTAGGAGTCGGGAGGCTTCGGTGTAGGCGGCGGTTGCTCTGCGGCGTTGTTCGGCGACTATTCCGCCTGCTCGTCTGGGGACTGATTCGATCTCGTCGGCGAACTCGGAGATTTCGGCGCTGACCTCATCAAGGACCTGGCGGAAGACCACCTTGTCTCGGCGTCTGCGGGAGCGGTTCCACTTCGCGAAGGCGACCACGGCTGCGGTGAGCAGCGCCAGGGTCGCCAAGGTCATCAAGGCGCCGTTCATGCCGCGTCACCGGCGTCTACCTGTTGTTCTAGGAGGTCGCCCTCGGCTAGGACGCGTTTGAGGACCTTGCCGGTTTGGTTGCGGGGCAGCTCGTCCACGAAGATGACCTCGCGGGGCACGGAGAAGCGGGCCAGGCGCTGGTGGACGTAGGCGCGGACGCTGTCCTCGTCCAGTCTGGCGCCGGGGCGCACCACCACGTAGGCGACCAGCCGCTGGCCGTACTCGGCGTCGGGAACGCCGACCACGGCGGCCTCGTCCACCTGGGGCAGGTCGACCAGGACCTCCTCGACCGGGCGGGGGAAGACGTTCTCGCCGCCGGAGACGATCATCTCGTCGTCGCGGCCGGAGACGAACAGCCTGCCGTCCGCGTCGAAGTAGCCGCGGTCGCCGGTGTCCATGAGCTCGTTGCGGACCTCGCGGGCGGCGCCGTCGGTGTAGCCGTCGAAAAGCATGTCGTTGCCGACGAAGATCCGGCCGACCACCCCGGGCGGGACCGGTTTGCCGTCCGGGCCCAGCAGTCCGAGGCGAGTGCCCTGCGGTGCGCGGCCCGCTGTTGTCGGGGCGGCGCGCAGGTCGGCGGGGCCCGCGATGCTGGCGGCGGAGACCTCGGTGGAGCCGTAGAAGTTGTAGAGGATGTCGCCGAAGGTGTCCATGAAGCCGGTGACCAGCGCCCCGGGCAGCGCGGAGCCGCTGCTGGCCACGATCCGCAGGCTGGAGGTGTCGTAGCGGGCGCGCACCGCAGCGGGCAGGTTCAGGATGCGCTGCAACATGATCGGCACCGCGAACAGCGCCGTGCAGCGGTGCTCGGCGATCGCGGCCAGGGTCGCCTCCGCGTCGAACCGGCGCTGCAGCACCAAGCCCGCGCGCAGCGGCATGGCGATCTGCAGCGCCGTCAGCCCCCAGCTGTGGAAGATCGGGGCCGCCACGAAGATCCGGTCTCCCGCGCGCAGCGGGATGCGGGAGAGCACCTGCGCGGCGTCGGCCAAGCCCGGGGTGGGCCGCCGGGCGCCCTTGGGGGTGCCGGTAGTCCCGGAGGTGAGCACGATGAGCCTGCCCGGCTCTGGCGGCGCGGGCAGCGGATCGGCCGAGCCCGCCTCGATCAGCTCCTCGACGGTGACGTTGACGTGGTCGTTGGGCTCACCGGTGCCCACCAGCGGAATGTCGTCGGGCAGGTAGCGCAGCAACGGGGTGAACTCGTCGTCGGCGACCAGGACGACCACGGTGTGCCTGCGCACCATGTCATCGATCTGCGCGCCCGCGAGCCCGGTGTTGAGCAGCACCGCGTCCGCCCCGAGCTTCCCGCAGGCCACCAGCGTCTGCACCATCGCGGAATGGTTGCGGGCGAGCACCCCCACCTTGCTCGCCGGGCCGACACCGAGATCGGCCAGGCTGCGCGCGAGGCGGGTGCTGCGCTGGTCGACCTCGGCGAAAGTCAGCTCGCGGTCCTCGTCGGTGATCGCGGGCGCCTTGGGCGACCGCGCCGCCGCCGCGCCGTAGCCGCCCGCGAGGGTCGCGCCCCACTTGGCGAGCGCCCGCAGCTGGCGCAGCGTCTTGTCGGGCCGGGCAGGCATGAGGATGCCCGCGCTGATTAGCGTCTTCGCCACGTGCAGCGCCGACCCGCGCGGCTCCCGGTGCCGGTCGGCGCGGGTGTCGGCGACCCCGGCGAGGTGGTCGGACACCCGGCGCAGCCCGTCGCGGGCCCAGGTGCGGATGTCGGACTCCGACCAGGACGCGCCCAGCTCGTGGCGCAGCATGGGCTTGAAGAAGACGATCTTGACCTGGGTGCGGTCGGGCCCGGCGTCGCTGAGCCGGATCGAGACCCAGCCCCCGGTGTCCGGAACCCCGGAAAGCACTAGTTGCTCGTCCCGCCGGTTGATGACCGTGCGCAGCCGGTGGTCGATCACCGCGTTCGTGCCCAGACACGCCCGCAGCGCGTACTCGGCGGGCGCGCCGTATCCGTCGGTGGCGAGCTTGTCGCAACTGCTGACCCCCCGGAAGAAGCGGGGGTAGCGCGCCGGCTCGCCCAGGATCTCCCACAGCTCGGACCGAGAGTGATCCATCGTCATGTCGAAAACCACGCAGTCGGCAGCCATGACACCCGTCCTCGGTCTAGTCCCACCTCGGTTCACCGAAGAAAGCACCCCCATTAACCTGGGGTCAAGGGTGACTGACCAGTTGCGACAAAACTGCGCGGAGACCGCACACCGGAGTCAAGGTTTTGTGTGCCTACCGACAGTTTTTGCCTGGACGTTAAGTGCCGTTATAGGCCACGACCTGCGACGACACGATCGCGTGCGGTCGGTGTTTTTGGCTTACTATCACAAGTTCGTCGGCCGCGGCAACAGCCCCGCCCGCCGCCCGGAACGACTCCCCCACCGCCCGCGCCCCCTGCCGGAGCACGGGGTTGTCCAGCACCTCGTCCAACGCCTTGCCGATGTGCTCGGCCCGCGCGTGCGCGAACCGCACCCGCACCCCCGCCCCAGCGCCAACGACCTGCTCGGCCACAATCGGCTGATCATCGCGGATGGGCGCCACCACCAGCGGCAGCCCCCGAGCCAGCGACTCGCACACGGTGTTGTGCCCCGCATGGCACACAACCGCCTCGGCCCGGTCGAGCACCGCCTGCTGCGGCACAGAGTCACGAACCAGAACATTGTCTGGAACCTCGACCCCACCGAACACATCCCCCGGCGCGACCACCACAGCCGCGACCCCAGGCCGCTCACCAATGGCCGCAACGCATTCCCGCAGGAACCGCCCACCCGCGTCCGCGTTCAACGTCCCCAGGGTGACCAGCACCAACCGCCGCCCAGAGTCCAACCAGGACCACGGAAACCCAGAGTCAACAGCCTCTTCACGAGCGACCGGACCAACAAACCGCAGCGCCCCACCCGGAGTCTCCACGTCCCCCACCAACGCGGGCGTGGTGAACCCCAGCACCAGACGCGGCGAGAACCGAAGATCCCCCACCGCCCCCGGATCGCCAAACCGCCCACGCAGCCCGGAAAGCTGCTCGGCAACCCACTCGCCGACAGCGGGCATGGCGGCCAGCGGGTCAGTGAACTCACTGGAGGTGGTAGCAGAAGTCACCCACGGAATCCCCACCCGCTCAGCAACCAACGCCCCCGCGAAAGCCTGTTGGTCCACAACCACCACATCAGGCCGCTCCAGGGCGATCGCCTGCTCCACCCCAGGCACCATCGCCTCGGCAAGGGGAACCAACACGTCACCCCAAAGAAACTTCAACGCGGCAAACCCCCGCGCCTGCGCAGGCCGCTCAGCAACCGGAGCCCCAGCACACGGATAGATCCGCGAACCGCTGGGAAGCAGCCTGGTCAGCAGATCAAGGTCCCCCGCCCAGGCAACCGAGTGCCCCCGCCGTGACAACTCAGCAGCAACACCGACCACCGGATTGATGTGCCCGGTGAACGGAGGCACAACCACCAAGAACCGGCTCACCGCCGCACCTCCCGTGCCCCGGAGACACACCCGTCGCCCCGCGAACCGGCAGGCAGGCTCGCCAAGTGCTCGATTGGGTGGAGTGGTTTCTTTGGGGGAGAAGGAAGATCCCTAAACTTGCCGTGGCCGTGGAGCCGAAGGCACCCCACCCGTCTTTCCACGGCAGGGATCTTCCTTCGTAGGGGCCCCAAAGAAGCCACTCCACCCAATCGAGCAAGCCCCACAAAAGAACTCACGCAGCAGCCCGGTCATGCAGATCGTTCACCCAGCCAAGCACCATGTCCCGCACAGTCCGATGCCGCTCCACCAGCACCGAATGGTTCTGCCCGTCGATGACCTCAGTCCGGCAATCCGGCAACAACGACTCAACAGCCGTCAGGTCATCACTCTGGAACCCCTCACTGCCCAAAATGGACAGCACCGGGCACGTGATCGAAGCCAGGTCGGAGGAACTGAGCAGCGGCCCCTGAGGCACCTCTTCCACGATGCTCGTGGCCCGGATCATCGCCGCGGCGGCCTTGGCCAGCCGCGCGTGGTGGCTGCCGAAGGTCTCCGCCAGCCAGCGCAGGTTCTCCTCGTTGTCCATCTCGGCCACGACGATCTCCAGCGTGCGGCCCATCTTCTCGGCCCACGGCTCGGTGGCTGGCTCGGCCTCGATGGAGACGATGCTGCGCACCCGGCCGGGGTGCCGGGCGGCGAAGCTGAACGCGATCGTGCCGCCGAAGCTGTTGCCGACCAGGTGCACCGGCTGGTGGATCCCGGTCAGGTCGAGCAGTTCGGTCAGGTCGTCGACGAAGTCGGACAGCAGGTACCCCGTCGCGGGCCGCTCGGTGCGCCCGTGGGCACGCAGGTCGTAGGTGAAGACCTCCATGCCCGCCTCGGCGAACGGCGCGGCCAGGGTGAGGTAGAAGCTGGCCAGGCTGTCGTAGCCGAGGCCGTGGACGAACACCACGACCGGCGGGGACGCCGAGCGCGGGTTCTTCGCGGGCATCCGCTGGTAGTGCGTGCGGATGCCCCGGACCTCGATCATCGCCACGGCTCAGCGTCCCGCCGTCGCGTCGACCACGAAGTCCACGAGCAGGCCGACGCGCAGGGCGATGACCTGGTCGAGGTCGAGCTCGGCGAGGAACGCGGCGAGGTTGACCTGCTCGCCGTAGCGCTCGCTGAGCATCGCGGCCACCGCGACGAGGTCGATGCTCTCCAGCCCGAGGTCGTCGTGGAACGTGGTGTCCTCGGTGATCTCGGTGTCGTCAAGGCCGTACTGGTCGAGCACCTTCTCCAGCATGCCGCGGATCTCATCGAGGACCTCCGCGCGCGCGGGGGACTGCTGTGCCGTCTCGGTCACCTGGGAAATGGTCACTGGAAACGCTCCCTCTGGGTGTCACGTGCCGCCGTCCAGGCGACGATGTACTGCCGGTCCGGCAGCCCCGCCGGGCTGCCGACCAGTTCGGTGTCCGCCCTGACACCGCCGACCGCGGCGCGCGCGTCGGCCTCGGCCGCCGCGACGCTCCGCTGTCCCACCTCGACCACCGCGACGGCGAGCGGAGTCGCCGCCGGTTCGGACACCAGCGCGACGCCGACCTCGCGGCAGGTCGCCACGGCCAAGTCGAGGGCGGGCAAGACTAACCCCTCCCGGCCGACCGCGACCATCCGGCCGTCCGCGTCCTCGCGGATCTCGATCTCGGCCGGGAACAGCGGGCCGAATCCGCTGTCCCACAGCTTGCCGCGCACCGCGTCCTTGAGCACCACGCGGGCGAGCAGCCACTGCCTGCGCTCGCGCGGGGGGCAGCTCTCGTACTCGGCCCGCTCGGCCGAGCCAAGGTACTTGCGCAGGTAGAACTCCCGGGAGGCCAGCGTCGGCCAGCGCTCGGCGGCGAGCCACCAGCCGCGCTCGTGCCGGTCGGACAGGGCGCTGGTCTCCGGGAAGCGGTGCACGGCGCTGGTCTTGGGGTCGCTGTCGAACCGGTGGTCGGTCCATCCGGTGATCGACACCAGGGTCTGGTCGCCGCTGCTGACCTGCAGGTCGGCGCGCAACTCGCGCTCATCGATGGCGGCGATCCGGATCGCGCTCTCCACCGCCGTGCCCACCGGCGGCTCCGGCGCGTGGAAGCGGATGCGGGCGATCGACACCGGGAACGCGATCCACCGCTGCGGGTGGCACTCCACCAGCCAGTGGCCGATGACGTGGCCCGCGTTGTCCAGCAGCGCCCCGGGCGCGCTGGGCACGGTGACCTCGGCGCGCGCGGCGTGCGGGGCGACGCCCACGGTGCGGGTGACGCCCTGGTAGGCGGGGCCGTGGAACAGCCAGCGCTCCTCGTAGAGGCGGGCGGCGGTGACCGTGGGCTGGCGCTCGTCGGCGGGTTCCTCCCAGACGGGTGGGCCGGACGGGTAGTCGTCGGCGAACACCACGACGCCGTCGGCGTAGTCGCCGAGGCGGACCTGCACGCGGTCGCGGTCAACGCGGCGCACCCGCACCGGCACCCGCTGCTCGGGCGCGGCGACCAGCCACTGGTGCAGCCGCACGTCGTCCACGCCGACGGCAACTCGGTCGGTCACCAGGTCCTGGGCGAAGCGCATCAGGTGCCAGACGACGGTGGTGGCCGGGACCACCGGCCGCAGGTCGGCCTCGTCGCGCCAGCCGGGGCGCTGGTGGGCGAAGCAGTGGTCGAGCAGGTAGGGCATCTCGCTGGTGGAGACGACCAGCTCGGTGGTCACGCCGGGCGGCGTGGACGAGGCGAGCACAGCGGGCCCCCTCGGTGCGGCGGCCGATCCGAGCCCCCTCGGCCGACCGACCGCGGGCGGCGCGGTCCTCGGCGCGGCCGGGGTCGGCCGGGACGCGGCCGGACCGGTGCTGGACGCGGCCAAGTGGCCGGTCGCCGAGCCGGGGCCCGCCGGAGGGGACGCCGAGCCTGCCGGGGAGGAGGCCGCCGAGCCAGGTCCGGAGGCGGCGGAGGTCAGGTGGGAAGCCGCCTGCCCGTGGGTGGGTAGCTGGCCGTAGCCGGACGCGGCGGAGGTCTGGTGAGAAGCCGCTGCCCCGTGCGCTGACGCGGGTGGCTGGCCATAGCCGGACACGCCGGAGGTCAGGTGAGAAGCCGCTGCCCCATGGGCAGGTGGCCTCCCAGAGCCGGACATGTGGGAGGTCGAGTGGGCCGACGCGGGCGAGTGGGCGGCGGGGGTGGCCTGGGCGGCGGCGAGCACGGCGGCCACCGACTCGGCGGTCTCGCGCACCAGGGCGGCGAGTTCGGGCAACGCGGGGAAGCGGTCGGCCAGGGCGGCGAGCTGGTCGAGCGCGCCGACCGGCGCGGGCTCGGGCCGCGCGGCGGGCGCGGAGCGCCACGCTCGCGCTCCCCCGGGAGCCGGGGCAACCGGCGCCGGGAGCCGGGGCACCGAGGTCGCGGGGGCCTGGGTGGGGGGCGCCGAGACTCCGGGGAGCTGGGCGGCAGGCGCTTCTGGCGCCGGGCGCCAGGGCTCCGGAGCGGGGTGCACGGTCCGCGCCGCCGGGGCAGTGGCGCCCTGGGCCATGATCCCCGGAAGGGGCGAGCCAGCGGGCGCCGTTGCGGTCGAGTCCTCGGGGGCGAGGGCTTCGGGGGCCGGGGTGGCGGGTGATCCGGCGACGGTCACGGCCTCGGCGGGGTCGAGGGCGGTGAAGTCGGGGGCGGCGCCCTCGGTCCACAGGGCCAAGGCGGCGCGGCGCAGTTGCAGCATCCCGGTGGAGCGGCCCGCGTTGGCGGCCACGGTCAGGTGGTCGTGCTCGCGCAGGGTGTCATCGATCAACGACCCGAGCTGCCCGGGGCCCGCCTGGACGAACGCGCGGACGCCCGAGTCGTGCAGGGCCAGGGCCAGGGCGCGGAAGCGGACCGGTTCCAGCAGGTGCCGGACGCACAGTTCCCGCGCGGCGCCCTCGTCCACCGGGAACGGGCTCGCGGTGGTCGCCGACCACACCGGCACCGTGGGCGGGTGCAGGCGCAGGCTGGGGACGCCGCTCTCCCGGAACGGGGCCAGGTAGGGGGCGAGCATGGGGGTGTGGAAGCCGGAGCGGAACGGCATGACCTGGCAGATCACGGCCTTGGCCCGCAGGTCGTCCACGACGCCCTTGACCGCGTCCGCCGGTCCGCACACCACGGTCTGGTTCGTGGAGTTCTCGTGCGAGACGACGACCCCGGCCACCCCGTCCACGGCCTCGGCGGCGCGGTCGGCCGGGCAGCCCAGCACGGCGAACTCGACGCCGGGCACGCGCAGCGCGTCCAGGTCGATCCGGGTCAGCATCTCGTCGAAGTCGGCGGCGGCGAACATGCCGCCCGCGATCATCGCGGTCCACTCCCCCACGCTGTGCCCGGCCACCACCGCGGGGGTGATCGCGAGCTTGCGCAGGGCGGCGTCCATGAGCCTGCCGACGTTGATGACCGCGGCGCCGTGCCTGCCCAGGGTCTCGACGCTCAGGTCGGGGACCGGCACGCCCAGCCACTCGGCGACGTCGGCGACCGCCGGGTCGAACTCGGCCTCCAGGCCGGGGAACAGGAACGCCACGCTCGTGCCCGGCGCGCCCAGCAGCGGGTCCGGGCTGAACCACAGGTCCTTGCGGCCACGCCAGGCGCGGCCCTTGCCGACGACGCGGCGGGCGAGGTCGATCCGCTCGGGAGTGGGGTCGAGCAGGGCCAAGCGCGGACCGGGCACCCGCGCGGGCGCGGCGGCGAGCAGGTCCTCCAGCGGACGGGCCAGCAGCTCGGTCAGCGCCGCCGGGGACGCGGCGCCGAGCAGGAGCTGGCGGACAGCGGGGGAACGGGCCATCCGCCTCACCACCCCGACGCCGTGTAGACCACCGACCGCACCTCGGGCGAGCCCCAGGCCAACTCGGCGAGCAGGGCGGCCACGCCATCGGCCGGGGAGATCAGCTTGACGCCGCGCTCGGCGTAGCTGCGGCCCAGTTCCACGCTGACCATGCCGCCGTGCTGCTCGTCGGGCGCCCACGGTCCCCAGTGGACGGTCAGGGCCCGGTTGCCAGTGCGCTGCGACCAGGCCGCGCCCAGCACGTCGAGGGCGTCGTTGGCCGCGGCGTAGTCGGCCTGGCCGCGGTTGCCCAGGGCGGCGGCGATGCTGCCGAAGGACACCACGAACCGCGGCGCGGCGCTGACGTCGTCCAGCCCGGCGAGCAGGGCGGCGAGGCCGTCGACCTTGGTGGCGAAGACCCGCCGGAACGACTCGGGGTCCTTCTCGGCGATGAGCTTGTCCTCGATGACGCCCGCGGCGTGCACCACGGCGTCGATGCGCCCGTGCTCGGCGTGGATCTGCTTGACCAGGCGGCGCACCGCGTCCGGGTCGCGCACGTCCAGCGCGTGCAGGTTGGCCTCGCTGCCCAGGCGGCGCAGCCCGGCCAGGGTCGCGTTGACCTCGCGGCGGGCGAGGATGTCGCGGGCGGCGCGGTCGATGGCGGCGGGCCCCGTGTGCCCGAGACCCGCGAGGGCCTTGCGCAGCCCGGCGAGGTCGTGCGCGGCGGCGGTGGCCGGGTGCTCCGGCTCGGTCGACGGGCCGGTGCGGCCCGCCAACTCGATCTTGCAGCCGGTCGCCGCGGCGAGCGCGGTGGCGACCTGCGCGGTGATGCCGCGGGCGCCGCCGACGAGCAGCACCACGGAGTCCGCGCGCAGCCCCATCGCCTCGGCCTCGGCGACGCCGGGGCCAGCGGGCCCGGAGCCGGTCATGGCCAGCGCGCCGAGCGGGGTGGGCACCAGGTCGAACGCCTGGCGGGTCGCCGAGCGCACCACCACCGGCTCAGGCCCGGGGGTGAGCAGCTCCTCGATCACCGCGGTGGCGGCCGAGTAGTCGTCGGCGGGGAAGTCCTCGAACTCGACCAGCCGGGACACGGTGTCCGGGTACTCCCGGCGCAGGGTGCGGAAGAAGCCGCGTAGACCGGCCGCGCGCAGCGGGTCGCCGTGGGCGGCGGCCAGCAGCCAGCGCGGGCGGCGCTCCAGCACCGAGCGGAACATCGGGAACGCGGCGGGCAGCAACGGCTCGTCACCGGTGGGCAGGCAGATCAGGCCGTCCACGCGGTCGACCCACTCGGCCAGTTCGGGCAGGCCCGGCAGCGGCATGGCGAGCGCGCCGCGCGCCGAGAGCTGCCCGGCGAGTTCTTCCACCAGGTCGGGGGTGCCGCCGGCGATGAGCAGGGTCGCGCCGAACAGCGCGCCCGGGTCGTCCGACGGCGTGCCGGGGGCGTCGACCAGCCCGAGGACGTAGCGTCCCGGCGCTTCGCCGCGCACGACCGGCCCGGACGCCGCAGCCTTGGCCGCGGGGGCGGCGGCCTTGGGGGTGGCGGTGAGCAGGTCGGCGAGGGCGGCCGCGGTGCGGGCCCGGACCAGCTCGTCCAGGTCGGCGGTGCTGCCCAGCCGGGCGGCCAGGTCGCCCGCGATCTCGGTCCGCTTGATGGAGTCGACGCTCAGGTCGGCTTCGAGGTCGAGGCCCGGGTCGATCATGTCGGCCGGGTAGCCGGTCCGCTCAGCGATCACGGCGACCACGGTCGAGAGGGCATCGCCCGTCGGCGCGGCGGGCGTGGCCGGGGCGGCCGGGCGGGGCGCGAGCAGGGCTGCCAGCTCGGCGGCGGTGCGCGCCCGCACCAGCGACTCAACGTCGACCCCACTGCCGAGCCGCGACACCAGCTCACCGGCGATCTCAGTCCGCTTGATCGAATCGACACTCAAGTCGGCCTCAAGGTCCAAGGCCGGGTCGATCATGTCGGCGGGGTAACCGGTCCGCTCCGCGATCAAACCGACCACAGTAGACAGAACATCCACCGCAGGCGCGGATTCCCGGGCAGGAGCAAGCAAACCCGCCAACTCTGCGGCGGTACGCGCCCGCACCAGCGACTCAACGTCAACCGCACTGCCGAGCCGCGACACCAGCTCACCGGCGATCTCGGTCCGCTTGATCGAATCCACGCTCAGGTCGGCCTCAAGGTCCAACCCAGGGTCGATCATGTCGGCCGGGTAACCCGTACGCTCTGCGATCAGACCGACCACAGTAGACAGAACATCCACCACAGGCGCCGACCGAGATCCCTGGGCGGGAGCAAGCAAACCCGCCAGCTCGGCGGCGGTGCGGGCCCGCACCAGCGACTCGACGTCGACCGCGCTGCCGAGCCGGGCGGCGAGTTCGCCCGCGATCTCCGTGCGCTTGATCGAGTCCACGCTCAGGTCAGCCTCAAGGTCCAGCCCAGGGTCGATCATGTCCGCTGGGTAGCCCGTGCGCTCGGCGATCAGACCGACCACTGTGGACAGGACATCCACCGCGACGGTCTGCCGGGTCGAGTGGCCCGGGGCAAGCAAGCCCGCCAGTTCGGCCGCCGTGCGCGCCCGCACCAAGTCCTCGACGTTCGCCGAGCCGCCGAGCCGGGACACCAGTTCACCGGCGATCTCGGTCCGCTTGATGGAGTCCACGCTCAGGTCGGCTTCGAGGTCCAACCCGGGGTCGATCATGTCGGCGGGGTAGCCCGTGCGCTCGGCGATCAGACCGACCACAGCGGACAGGACATCCACCGTCTGGGCCGGGTGTCCGGCGACCGGAGTCGGGTGGGTTCCCTGGGCGGGGGCGAGCAGCGCGGCCAGTTCGGCCGCCGTGCGGGCCCGCACCAGGGACTCGACGTCCACGGCGCTGCCCAGTCGGGCGGCGAGTTCGCCCGCGATCTCCGTGCGCTTGATGGAGTCGACGCTGAGGTCGGCTTCGAGATCCAGGCCGGGGTCGACCATGTCGGCCGGGTAACCCGTCCGCTCGGCGATCAGACCGACCACAGTGGACAGCACGTCGGTCGGCTGAGCGGCGGGGGCGGGCGCGACGAGCGCGGGCCGCACCGCCGGGGGGCCAGCGGGGGCGGTCGGCGCGGGGGCCGCACCCAGGTAGCCGAGCAGCACGTCGCGTTGGGCGGTGATCATCTCGCGGCTGGTGCGTAGGAAGTCGGCGACCATCTCGTCGCGGGTGGTCGCCGGGGCCGGGGCGGGGGCCGCGGCGGACAGGGTCGCGATCCGCTTGGCCGGGGCGAGGCCGCCGGGGATGACTTGGCCGTCGACGGTGCGGACCAAGTGGCCGTCGACCGTCCAGCCCGGCCGGGCGGGCGGGGTCAGCGTGCTGACGTCCTGGGCGCCGCGGGCGGCGACGAGCCAGCCGGTGCGCAGCGGAACGCCCGCGACGGCGAGGCGGGCCAGCGCGTGCAGGAAACCGGGCAGCCCGGCGTCGCGGGTCGGCTCGACCGGGATGACGGTGTGCGGGCGGTCGCCGAGGATCTCGCGGACCAGGTTGGTGAGCACCCTGCCCGGACCCGCCTCCAGGAACACCCGGGCGCCGTCGGCGTACATGTTCTCGATCTGCTCGCAGAACCGCACCGACCCGGTGACCTGGGAAGCCAACTCGGCGCGGATGCCCTCCGCGTCCCCGACGTAGGGCTTGGCCAGCCGGTTGCTCCACACCGGGACGCGGGGCGCGGCGAAGGACCGCGAGGCCAGCTCACCGGCGAACGCGTCGCTCGCGCCCGCGATGACCGGGCTGTGGAACGCGCACGCCACCTCAAGGCGCTTGGCCGAGACCCCGGCCGCGCGCAGCGCCTCGATGGCTTCGGAGACCATCGAGGTCGGGCCGGACACGACGATCTGGCGGGGCGCGTTGTGGTTGGCGATGACGACCCGGCCCGCGAGCCGGGCGCCGTCGAGGACGCTTTCCACGGTGGCCCGGTCGGCGGAGACCGCGGCCATCGCGCCCGGGTCGTCGCCCGCGGCGGCGAGGATCGTGCGGGCGCGCACCGCGCTCAGCGCGATCAGGTCGCGCGGGTCGAGGGACCCGGCGGCGGTCAGGGCGACGAGTTCGCCGTAGCTGTGCCCGGCGTACATGTCGGCCTCGACGCCGACCTTGGTCAGCAGCTCGTGCACGGCCAGGCCGGTGACGCCGAGGGCGGGCTGGGCCATCCGGGTGTCGCGCAGCCGGTCGCGCTGGGCGTCGGCGGCAGCCTGGTCGAACGCGGCGGGCGGGAACATCGCCGCGGCGATCTCGCCGCGCCCGGCGAAGCGGGCCAGGTCGGGGAAGGCGACGAACAGGTCCGAGAGCATCCCCGGCCGCTGGCTGCCCTGGCCGGGGAACAGCACGGCCAGCTTGCCCTGCTCCTGCTCGCCGGTCGCCCGGTACAGCCCGGCCTTCTCGTCGCTCTCCCCCGCCAGCGCGCGCCGCAGCAGCGTCTGGAGCTGGTCGAGGTCTTGCGCGACGATCGACACGCGGACCGGCGCGACCTCGCGGTCGGCGCGGGCGGCGGCGGTGCGGGCCAGGTCGCGCAACGTCCAGGGGTTTCCGCTGGCGGCGTTGGCGGTGACGCTTTCCAGCAGCCGCTCGATCTGCCGGTGCGCGGCGGCGTCGTCCGCGCCGCGGAAGGTGAACAGCTCGGCGGGCCACTGCCGCAGGCCGCGGCGGGTGAACGCGGCCGAGGCGTGCCCGGTCATGACGACGTGGAAGTTCGTGCCGCCGAAGCCGAACGCGCTGACCCCGGCGACGCGCTCGGTCGGCTCGCGCAGCCACGGCGAGGCGGTGTTGAGGAACGCGAACGGGCTGCCCGCGTCCCACGCCGGATTGGGCTCGGTGACGTGCAGGGTGGGCGGGCGGACGCCGGTGTGCAGCGCCATCGCCGACTTGATCAGCCCGGCCAGCCCGGCGGCGCACTTGGTGTGCCCGATCTGGGACTTGACCGACCCGACGACGCACGAGCCGGGCCGCGCGCCCGCCTCGGTGAACACCTCGGTCAGCGTCTGCAACTCGGTGCGGTCGCCGACGACGGTGCCGGTGCCGTGCGCCTCGACCAAGTCGACCTCGGCGGGCGAGACGCGCGCGTTGGCGTAGGCGCGGTCGAGGGCACGCCGCTGGCCTTCCTTGCGCGGCGCGGTCAGGCCCAAGGCCTTGCCGTCGCTGGCGCTGCCGACGCCGCGGATCACCGCGTAGATGCGGTCGCCGTCGTGCTCGGCGTCGGCGAGGCGCTTGAGCACCACGCACGCCACGCCCTCGCCGAGGGCGATGCCGTCGGCGTTCGCGTCGAAGGTGCGGCACGCGCCGGTCGCCGACAGCGCGCCGACGGAGGAGAACAGCAGGTAGTCGTCGATGGCGTTGTGCAGGTCCGCGCCGCCGCACAGCATCAGGTCGGCGGTGCCCGCGGCCAGTTCCTTGCACGCCACGTCGACCGCGGCCAGCGACGACGCGCAGGCGGCGTCGACGGTGTAGTTGACCGCGCCCAGGTCGAGGCGGTTGGCGATGCGCCCGGAGATGACGTTGGCGAGCCTGCCCGGAAAGGAGTCCTCGGTCAGCTTGGGGAGCTGGGAGTCCAGCTCGGCGGGCACCTGGTCCACATAGGACGGAAGGACCATGCGCAGGGTCGCCGCGGTGGACAGGTCGCTGCCCGCCTCCGCGCCGAACACCACGCCCGCGCGCTCGCGGTCGAACCCGCCCTCGGCGTATCCGGCGTCCACAAGGGACCGGTGCGCGGCCTCCAGCGCGAGCAGCTGCACCGGCTCGATGGCGGCGAGCGCGGCGGGCGGGATGCCGTAGCGCAGCGGGTCGAACGGCACCGGGTCGAGGAAACCGCCCCACTTCGACGGCGTGGCGTCGCCGGAGCCGCGGGTGGCGGCCGGGTCGTAGTAGGTCGCGGCGTCCCAGCGCTGCGGCGGGACCTCGGTGACGCAGTCGGCGTTGCCGACGATGTTGGCCCAGAACGAGGCCAGGTCCGGCGCGCCGGGGAACAGGCAGGCCATGCCAACGACGGCGACGTCCAGCGGCTGCGGGGCCGGGCGCTCGGGGCGGGCCTGGCCCAGGACGGCGCGCAGCCGGGTGGCCCGGTCGCGGTGGAACCGCGCGGCGCGCTCGGTGACGTCTTGGTGCAGCTCGGCGACGGTGGTGACGGCGTCGCGCAGCATCGCGACCTGGCCCGCCATGAACAGGCCCTGGTCGAGCTGGCCCGCCTCGTCCACCGACACCAGTTCGGGGCCCTCGCGGCGCAGGCCCTTGCTGGCGATGCGCAGGCGGCCGGTGTTGAGCTTCTCCAGCTCCTCCCACACTTCCCGCTGCGGCACGCCGCGGTCGAGCAGCTCGCGGCCGGTGGCCTCGAACGCGTCGACGAACGGGCTCGGCACGCAGCGGGTGGCGTGGCCGGGGGCGGTGTGCAGCAGCGCGGTCCGCTCGGCCGCGACGACCTGCCGCTGGAACGTGGCGGTCACCGCGCCGTGGGTGACGGCCTCTTCGGTGAACAGGTAACCGGTGCCCATGAGCACGCCCACGGCCGCGCCGCGATCGGCGAGCGGGGCGGCCAGCGCGGACACCATGGCCGCGGAGCGGGCGTCGTGGACGCCGCCCGCGAACAGGATCTGCACGCCCGCGACGTCCGCGCGCTCGCGGAGCACATCGAGCTGGGCCTGCCACAGGGTGAAGCTGGTGCGCGGGCCGACGTGGCCGCCGCACTCGGCGCCCTCGAAGACGAACCGGCGCGCGCCCGCGTCGAGGAACTGCGCCAGCAGGCCCGGGGACGGCACGTGCAGGAAGGTGGCGATGCCGACGTCCTCCAGGGCCCTGGCCTGGTCGGGGCGGCCGCCCGCGATCAGCGCGACCGGGGGCCGCAGCTCCTCGATGACCGCGAGCTGCGCGGACCGGATCTCCGGCGGGGCGAACCCGAGCACGCCGACGCCCCACGGCCGCGCGCCCAGCGCGGCGGCGGTCTCGGTCATCATCGCGCGGGTCTGCTCGCCGGAGGCCAGCGCCAGCGCGAGGAACGGCAGGCCGCCCTCTTCCGCGACGGCCGCGGCGAACCCGGCGCGGTCGCTGACCCGCGTCATCGGGCCCTGCGCGACCGGCAGCGCGGTGCCCAGCGCGCGGGCCAGCGCCGACCCGGCGCCCAGGACCGGCGCGCGGTCGGCACGGACGGCCTCGTGCACGGCGGCCAGCACACCCGCGACGGCGCGCGCGACAGTGCCGAAGCGGTTGAGGAACGCGGTGGCCAGGTAGGCGTCCTGCCCGACCGGCAGGTGCCCGGTGGCGGGCGCGCGGCGCGGCAGCAGCCGCTGGCCGTCGATGACCACGGTGTCGGTGCCGTCGCTGGTGGTCAGCGCGGCGGTGAGGTCGTCGGGCACGTCCGCCTCGGGCAGCAGCGCGAGCTGCGTGTCCAGCACGACGCCCGCCGCGCCGCCGACGATGGCCGCCGCGGCGGTGTCCGGGCCGACGCCGCCGCACACCCATACCGGCAGCGTCAACTCGGGCTCGGCGAGAAGCTGTTGCAGCAGCACGAAAGCGCCGGACTCGCCGACCCGGCCGCCCGCCTCGTTGCCGCGGGCGACGACGCCGTCGGCGCCCATGGCCGCCGCGGTCAGCGCCTCGGCCACGGAGGTGACCTCGACCAGCACGAAGTAGCGGTCCGGGACCTCGCTGACCGGCCACGGCGCGTCCCAGCCGAGCAGCACGACCTCAACGTGGTCGGCGGCCGGGCCGAGGATGGCGGCCACGTCGTCAAAGCCGAGCGCGCACCCGGCTGGCACGCGCAGGCCGAACGGCCTGCCCGACGGCCAGCCCGCCGCGCGGGTCAGCGCCGCCCGCGCGCGGTGGTCGCCCGCGCCCAGGTCGAGGACGCCGAGCCCGCCCGCGGCGCTCACCGCGCCGCAGAGCCCGGCGCAGGGTTGTCCCGCCGGTCCCACGCCGAGAACCAGTTCGGGGCGCTCGCCGCGCGCTGCCATGACGCCTCCGTCGGTCATCGAGTCTTCGTCTCTGGGGAACGGCGCAGGCTCGCGATCCAGCTGTCCGGGTCCGCCGCCTTGCGCGCGTGCATCTCGCCGACCTCCGCGTGCGGGAGGATCAGGAACCGCTCTTCGGCCATGCCCACGACCGCCGCGTCGGCGACGTCGGCGGCCTCCAGCAGCGGGGCGAACTCGGCGACCGCGCGGGCCGCCGGGTGCCCCGCGGCGACGCCGGGCATGAGGAAGTCGGTGCGCACACCCATCGGGCACAGCGCGCTCACGCCGATGCCCAGGTGGCCGTAGGTGTAGGCCAGCCACTCGGCCAGCGCCACCGCGGCGTGCTTGGTGACGGTGTAGGGCGCGTCCGAGGGCAGGCCGAGCAGGCCGACCGCGGAGGCGGTGACCAGCAGGTAGCCGCTGCGGCGGCGCGACATCCCGGGCACGGCGGCCTGGGCGAGGTGCACGTGCGCCATCACGTTGACCGACCAGGACTTCGCCCACTGGGCCTCGCCCGCGTGCAGGCCGAGCCCGGTGGCGACGCCCGCGTTGGAGCAGATGATGTCGGCGGCCTCGTGGTCGCGCTCGGCGCGGGCGATCAGGTCGCGGCACTGGGCCGGGTCGCTCACGTCCGCGCGGACGGCGACGGCGGTCACCCCGCGCGCGCGCACGCGGTCGGCGACCTCGGTCGCGGCGGCGAGATCGATGTCGGAGACCACGACCGCCCGGGGGGAGTCGGCGGCCAGCCGCAGCGCCAGGGCGGCGCCAATGCCATGGCCCGCTCCGGTGACGACCACCGTTTTACCCGGTGCTTTCATGTCATTCCTCCGACCGGAGTCAATTTCCCGACCCGCCCACTTGGCGCCGCGTGCGGGCCGAGGAGTTTCCGGCGCCTGCCGGCCGAAGTTAGAATGCGCACTAAGGCACAGTCAAGTTGGCCCATCGAACTTCGCACCGCTCATCGAGTTTCCCCAGGGCGACTTGTGCCGTTGTGAGTGTTTCAGCCTTGCGGACCAGCGCCGCCGCCGGGGTCGGCGAGCCGCCGTCAGCCGCCCGGAAATCATGTCATACCAGGCTAGAGGCAGGGCAACCGCGTCTGGGCCCGCGCCGCCGGGGCGAACGGGCCCCGGCGGCGCCGTGGCCGGAGAGTGTGCGAACCGTGACAACTTCGACACCGGCGCCGACCTCGGCGGACCCGGCGGCATACCACAACTAACACCGCCGTCCCAAAAGCCGGGCGCCGCATTCTGCGCCCGCATTCGCCATTTGTCGACGTTCCTAACGTGAATAACATACCGAGGAACGTGAAAAAAAGTCAGGCGGTGCGGTTCGAGGCAGGCGACCGCCCGGCGAAGCGGTCGGCCAGCCAGTCGAGCGCGTCCCGGTTTCCGGTGTGCACCAACGTGAAGTGGTCGGAGCGGTGCTCCCGGTACCGCACGGCCACTCCCCGGGCGCACAGGTCCGCGCGCAGCGCCCGCGCCTGCTCGACCGGCACCAGGTCGTCCCGCTCCGCGTGGTACTGGTACACCGGCGCCGGAAGCGGCGCGGTCCCCAGCTTGTTCTCCTCGACCCTGGCCCGCCAGGACGGGGAGCGCAGCGGGTCAGCGGTCGTGTAGTCGGCCAGCTTCTTGCCCGACCAGGTGGTCAGCAGCTCCAGCGCGCAGGCGTCGCGCTCGATGTCGGCGACGGCGGCCCTGCCCGCGTCGGTGAGGTAGTCCGCCAGCCGCAGATCCGGGTAGGCCCGGTCCAGGCCGATCAGGGCGGTGAGCAGCAGGCCGGAGGACTTCGCGCCGTCCATGCCGAGCGCGACCGCGGCCAGGTCGGCGGGCACGCCGCCGCCCACGACGCCGACGAGTTTCAGCTCCGGGGCGTAGGCGGGCTGCGACTGCCCGGCCCACAGCGCCGCGCTCCCGCCCTGCGAGTAGCCGCGGAACACGACCTTGGCCTCAGCGCTGAGCCCGCCGCCGGGCAGCCGCTGGGCGGCGCGGACCGCGTCGATGACCGCGGCGCCCTCGGAGCGGCCGACCAGGTAGGTGGTCGACGGGGTGGGCCGGTAGCCCTCGTAGTCGGTGACGGCCACCGCGTAGCCCGCGGCGAGCAGGTCGTTGACGGCGGGCTGCTCGTAGAACGCGCCTTTGTCGAGCATGCGCGACGGGGCGCACCGGCGGGGGGGGGGGGGGGGGGGGGGGGGGGGGGGGGGGGGGGGGGGGGGGGGGGGGGGGGGGGGGGGGGGGGGGGGGGGGGGGGGGGGGGGGG